>CAZJAP010000010.1:0-4425 GCA_964544325.1 uncultured Candidatus Izemoplasmatales bacterium
TTAGAAGATATTTTATTATACTTAACAAGCAAAGAAGTTCAAGAAGAATCATTCGAAGTTGCCGCTAACTTACCAGCTTACAAAAATGCTGCTACTGAATTCGAAGCATTCCAAGAAAATACTCTTGAAGCACAATTAGCTGCTGCACAAGTTCAAATGTTTGAATACGGTATTCCTCAACCATTTGGTTTTGTAAGTAGATACAATACTTATTTCTATTCAAAAGGTGCTCCTGACTTACTATTAGCCATCTTAGAAAATGTAGATGGAGATTATGATACATTCCAAGACATCTATGACGAAATGCTTGTTATAGAAACAATCTGGAAAACAGGTAGTCAACCAGAAGCATAAAAAACTATTTAACTCATAAGGAGATAATATGGGACAAAAAATAGAAAAAGAAAATAAAAAGTCGAGTGTAATATCTCGCTTTTTATCTTTTTTTCAAAATATCGGATTAAAAATCAAAAATGGATTTTTAAAATTTATCAATCGTTTTAAAGATGGTAGTCTCGGTACGAAACTATCACATATTATCATGGGTGCTGGTAATTTTTATCACAAGCAATATCTTAAAGGTGCCATATACTTTATTATGCAAGTTGCCTTTCTGTTTTTATTTATCTCATCACCAGAAGTTAACTCAACTCCTTTAGGATTTAAATCTATCATTAATTTCATTACCTTAGGTACTGAAGAAGGTGATATCTTTAATCCAACCGATAATTCAATGTTAATGTTATTATTTGGAGTTATTATCTTTGGTATGATCGGAATGTTCTTAGCTGCATATAATTCTAGTATTAAGAGTTCTTATAAAGCGGATCAAGATGTTAAAAAAGGCAAAAAACCTACAAGTTTTAAAGAAGATATAGCTTCTTTGTTAGATGAAAGATTCCATATCGGTATGTTAACACCTGCTATTATCGGTATTGTTATTTTCACAATTTTACCAACAATTTTCATGATACTTATTGCTTTTACAAATTTCGATTCACAACACCCTGCAGGTCAAGTTTTATTTGACTGGGTAGGATTAAAAAACTTTGCTGATATTTTCTCTGGTACTGGAGAAATCTCAGTTAGGTTTGGTCCAGTATTAGGTTGGACATTAGTTTGGGCATTTTTTGCAACATCCACTAACTATATAGGTGGTATCTTATTAGCTTTACTAATTAATAAGAAAGAAGTTAAGTTTAAAAAAGTATGGCGAACAATCTTTATTTTAACCATTGCTTTACCACAATTTATTTCTTTACTTGCGATGCGCAATCTATTATCAACTTATGGTCCAATCAACTCAATGTTATTAAACTTAGGACTTATCGATGCCCCTATTCAGTTTTTAGCTAATGCGGCAAGCCCGTGGACGGCGAGAATAACGATTATTGTTATTAACATTTGGATTGGTGTACCTTATACAATGTTAATGACAAGTGGTATTTTAATGAATGTGCCTACTGAATTATATGAAGCAGCTCAGATAGATGGAGCAACAAAAAGACAAGCATTCTTCAATATTACAATACCTTACATCTTGTTTGTTACTACACCATATTTGATTACTTCTTTTATCGGTAATATAACTAGTTTTAACGTTATCTACTTGTTAACCGGCGGAGCTCCAGTAGTTCCTGGATATAAGGCCGGTGAAACAGATTTGTTAGTTACTTGGTTATATAAATTAACAATTGATGAAAGTGAATACAATATCGGTTCAGTAATTGCGATAATGACATTTATTATTACCGCTACAGCAACACTTATCAGTTACAGACGAAGTAAATCTTATAAAGAGGAGGATGCTTTCCAATGATGAATACAACTATTCAAACTAAACCAAAAAAGTTTAGAAGTGTAAAAGCAACTAAAACCACCTCAACCATTATTTCTTACATAACCTTAGTTATTTTATCAATAATTTGGCTTTACCCTATTGTATGGATTCTGCTGAACTCTCTTAGAGTAGAATATAATAATGCCGGTCAATTAATTGGTATTGTCGTCAGCCATTATATCCCTAAATCATTTGGGTTTGAAAACTTTGTTCGTTTATTTAATGAAACTTTGTTCCCGCGTTGGTTTTTAAATACTTTGATGGTAAGTTCAGTTTCTTTTGTCTTATCAACATTACTTACTCTATCAGTTGCTTATGTTATGAGTAAATTAAAATTTAGTGCGAGAAAGAAATTCTTGAACATCGCGATAATTCTTGGTTTATTCCCTGGATTCATGTCAATGATTGCAATTTATTATATTCTTAAAGCTTTACAATTGACTCAAACTCTATTCGCATTGATGCTGGTCTATTCAGCAGGTGCTGGTTTAGGTTTTTATGTAGCTAAGGGCTTCTTTGACATTATCCCTAACTCATTGCTTGAATCAGCTAGATTGGATGGAGCTACTAACGCTCAAATATTTGCGAAAATTGTCTTGCCTTTAAGTAAACCGATTATTATCTATACGGCTTTGTTAGCTTTTATCGGACCATGGATGGACTTTATCTTCGCTAGGGTAATCTTAGGAGAAACGAATAGGGAACTCCACACTGTGGCGGTTGGCTTGTACTACATGATGTACGGTGAAAGAGTTGACTCAAATGTCTTTACTTTATTTACTGCTGGTTGTGTAGTCGTCGCTATTCCAATCGTAACTTTATTCTTATCAATGCAAAAATACTACATCGAAGGAGTTACCGCTGGGGCTGTAAAAGGTTAGGAAGAGGATTATTTTATGAAAAAAATTATTACTTTACTCCTAGGCCTCATAGTTGTCTTTTCAACTATTTCATGTAATACTATGAGAGAATATAAAATTGATGACCCTCTGCTTCTTGCAGATTATCCCGATGATAACTTTAGGGTCTATTATGAAATCTTTGTTGCTTCGTTTTCTGACAGCAATAAAGATGGCTTTGGTGATTTCCAAGGCTTAATTAATCGTTTTGACTATTTAAATGATGGAGACGATTCTTCAGGAAAAAGTTTAGGAATTGAAGGTATTTGGTTAATGCCAATAATGCCTTCTCCTAGCTATCATAAATATGACGTTTTAAATTATAAAGATATCGATTCTAATTATGGTACATTAGAAGATTTTAAAGCTTTTATGGCTTTAGCAAAAGAAAGAAATGTCGATGTCATTATTGATTTAGTGTTAAATCACACTTCAAATCTTCACCCTTGGTTTAAAGAAGCTAAACAAGCAATGATAAATGAGGATTTAGATAATAAATACTTAGATTACTATGTATTAGTAACGGAAGATGAAAAAGAAACAGGGAAAACATGGTACCCATTCGTTGGCGACTATTATTATGAAGGTAATTTTTCTTCTTCAATGCCAGAACTTAATCTAGATAACCCTGATGTTAGAAAAGAAATTATCGAAATTTTAGAGTTCTGGTATGATTTAGGTGTTAAAGGATTTAGATTAGATGCCGCAAAGTATCCATACTATAATGAAGACTCTAAAAACATCGAATTTTGGAATTGGTTTGTTACCGAAGCCAAAAAGATTAAATCAGATACCTACATTGTTGGTGAAGTTTGGTCAGGAGACAGTTTAATTGCTCCATATTACGAAAGCTTTAGCAATTTTGATTTTGGTATGTCTGGCTCTACTGGCGCTATCGGCCTTGTTGCCCAGCAACAAGATGATGTAAACTGGTATGTTAATTATATTAATCGCTACCGAAATATGGTTGAAAATGTAAATCCGGACGCTATTCTCACACCGTTTATTTCAAATCACGATATGAACAGAGCGGCAGGTTATCTAACCTTAGACAATTATGAAATGCAAGTGGCTGCTAATCTATATATTTTAAGTTATGGCAATCCTTTCATTTACTATGGTGAAGAAATTGGCATGAAGGGTTCAAGAACCACAGAAAATACTGACGCAAACAGGCGCTTAGCTATGCTCTGGGGAGATAAAGATACAGTTAAAGATCCAGTGGGTACTACATATAGTGCAGATAACCAAACTAATGGTACGGTTAAATCGCAACTTAAAGATAAAGACAGCTTACTAAACCATTATAAAAAATTAATAATGATTAGAAAAGCTAACCCGGAAATAGCTCGAGGCGATTATTTACCTCTTACCTTTGAAGGTTATTATAATTTCGGAGGTTTCTTGACAACATATCAAGATTCTACACTGGGAATATTCCATAATACAGGTGAAATGGAAGTAGTAATTGATTTAAGTCAATATACTGAATTTACCTTTGAAACAGTGAGAGCATATGTAGGTCAAGGAAATGCTTCTTTAGATGGTCAAACACTAACAATATCGCCATTTACTTCAGTTATTTTAAAATAGTAAAAGCGGTTACATGTTTTACACAATGTCAATGAAAGCGATTGACACAAAAACATCACAGTGATATAATGTTTATAATTTCAAATAAAAAAA
>CAZJAP010000010.1:4525-27852 GCA_964544325.1 uncultured Candidatus Izemoplasmatales bacterium
GATGGTTCAAGAGCTATGGGCTTAATCGAAGTTCCTGCTGAATAAGAATTACTTTTAAAATTAAAACAAAAAGACCTAACTTAATTGAAAAGTTAGGTCTTTTTTTATATTTCTTGATAGAATTTTTCTAAATATTCATAGATAAATTTAGTTCTCTCTTTAGCAATTGATTTTGCTTCATCTAAATTCATCAAGTTTTCTAGTTTTATAAGTTTATCATAAAAATGAGTAATAGCTGAATCTATGCCATCTTCTTCAGAGTATATCGGACGATTAGTCTTGCCTGAGTAAGCAAAAGTTCTAGCAATTCCAATTGCTCCTAAAGCGTCTAAGCGATCAGCATCTTGGACAATCATTCCTTCTAAAGTATTAACCGTTTTACCTTTTTTAAAACTTGAATATGACATATTGTTGATGATATCCATGACTTTATCTTTAGTTTTTTCATCAACATTTTCATTTAGGAAATTTAGAGCTCTTTCGCTTCCCTCTTTAGCTATCTTATAGTCGTCTAAGTCATGCAATAAAGCAGCTAAAGATATAACTTCCAAATCTACTTCTTTATCTTTGGCTAAATGAATAGCCATTTTATATACTCTCATTGAGTGAAGATAATCATGACCTGTAGATTCATTTGATAATATTTTTTTAACATAATCTTTAGCTAATTCAACTACGTTATTCATTTAAATATTCTCTTGCTAAATTAATGTATTTTTTGGAATTTTCAATATTAGCTTTGATTTCTTCTTCTTTTAATTCTCTGACAATTCTCATAGGATTACCCATAGCCAAATGTCTTGATGGCACTATTTTTCCTGGAGGAACAACTGTTCCGGCCGCAACCATGGCATAGTCTTCGACGATTGCTTTATCTAAAATAATTGAACCCATACCTATCAAACTATAATCTCCGATGGTAGCTGCGTGAATTATAGCGCTATGACCCACAGTTACCAATTTGCCAATTTTAGTAGGCGAATTAGTATTGGTATGAACTACTACATTATCTTGAATATTTGTACCTTCCCCAATTGTAATACCAGCCATATCACCTCTTATAGTTGCATTAAACCAAAGATTAACATCTTTTTCCATTCTAACATTACCAATAATATCAGCCCCAAGATTGATTACTTGGTCACTTAAAATTGGCTCAAAGTTTTTATATTTCATCATCTTCTTCTCCCATTTTGTAACGATATGTATCATAACCTTTATATTTTATTGTTTCTATTTTTTGATTATTCTTTAAACTATCAAAGATCTTAAAAGTATTTTCTTCACCTCTTGAATCAAGAAAAGCTTTTATCTCAAATTGATTCATCGGATGACGCCTAATTATCGAAAGAATTGCCGATAGATTATCTTTAATATGCGAATAAAACTTAGGATCAGCTAAAGCATCAATATTTATTGCATCTAATTCTTTAGCCATTTCCTCTAATCTTTGATGATCAGCTGTTTTAACCGATTTTAAAGCTGGTGGCCTAACCGGTGAATTGAGATAATAACGACTATGTTTAATTTTATCAGCTAATTCTTTAAGTAGTTTTAAAGCTTCTTCAGAATCGTTATAGTCTTTACAAACCATTGTTTCCAACCAAATTTGTCCCCTATATTCATTAGAAAACTTAATCAGTGAATTGATAATATCATCATACTTAAGATTCTTATGGGGTCGATTTATTTTTTTAAAAGATATTTCGTCATAAGTATCAATCGAAGGTAAAACGATATCCGCCTTTAATAAAGCTTGATAAACTTCTTTTTCAGTAAATCTTGTAGCATTCGTTATTACTGCAATAGGCTTATCAGTTATTTTTTTAATTTCATCTATTAGAACTTCTAGCTTTAGATAAAGCGTAGGTTCACCTTCGCCTACTATAGTTATACAATCGATGTCACTAGTAGAATTTAGAACTTCTTTTAGTTCAGAGATTATTTCTAAATAATCATATTCATAGACAGAATTATTAGTCATTTTATCAGTCAAGCCTAATTGACAATAAACACATGATAAATTGCATGTCTTTTTACTAATTGGCGAAATACCTAAAGATTTCCCCAATCTTCTTGAAGGGATTGGTCCATAAATATATTTCATCTTTTCCTTGTCCAAACTTTATATAAACTATCGATGACATCAGTTGCTGTCATACTTACTTCGCCTCTTTTAATCCTTGCATAATCAGCCGCAATCATAAATGTTGCATTAGCTTTGACACAAGCATTTATCGTCGTTTCATCAACTAAAAAACTCGTAATAATTCCCGCTAAAACATCTCCGGTTCCCGCTGTAGCTAGACCATGATTCTTAGCTTGCATCAAGTAAGTATATCTTTGTTCTTGAATGATTGTTGTCGGGCCTTTTAAAACCGTAATTAAGCCTTTGTTAGCAATTTGACGAAGATAAAGAATAGGATCTTTTCTAATTAAGTCCTTGTCAACTTCAATCAACTGGCTTAATTCGCCGAGATGTGGAGTAATCACAACATTCTTGTATTTTTTCTTGAGGTTTAAATATTTCAAACCACCGGCATCAATAACTAATTTAATTTTTTCTTTTAGTAAATTATCCATTAAATTTTGATAAACTTCTTTTATTTCAGTTATTCCCGGGCCAAAGAGAATCGTATTATATTTTCGATAATCAAAGTCATTTGTTAGTTTATGATATATTGTTTCAATATTAAATCTCGATATCTCTTCATCATAGAAAACTTCAACTAACCCAGAACCACTTTTTAAAGCTGCTAATGCTGATAAATTTATCGCTCCAGGCAAACTGCTTGAACCAATATAAGCATTATGACCGTAAGTGTACTTATATGAGTTATGAGTTCTTTTTCTTTTAACATCGACTTCACTATAATCCAAATAATAAATATCGCTATAGCCTTCTAATAAACCGATATCAAGGAGTTTTCGTTCTCCGTGATAATCAGGCGCGTCATTAAGAAAATTGCCTAACTTATACTTGCCAACTACTCCGGTAAAACTTGCCTTTACTGCGATATTCATCACTTCACCCGTATTAGGATTTATTCCACTAGGTATGTCAATCGAATAAATAATCTTTTGGCTGTTATTAATCAATTTGATAACATACTTATAATCGCCTAAAACGTCTTTTTTTAGACCTATTCCAAATATTCCGTCAATAATGTACTTGCTTCTTTTTATCGCTTTCTCAATATCGTTAAAAGCTATTAAATTGATATTCTTATCTAACTTACCAGAGTAATATTTGAAAGCATCAGAGGCTTTTTCTAAGTCTCCGATAATACTTAAAACTGTGTTATAACCAAGTTTGCTCAGTTCTTGAAAAACAACTAAAGCATCTCCGCCGTTATTACCTACATTAGCAATGACTAAGATTTCTTCATCAACATTTGGCATAACCCGTGACAAAAAATCTTTTGCCAGAACATAACCTGCTTGATACATAAGTTCATTCTCACAAATTTGTTTTTGTTCACAAGTCAGTATTTCCATCTTCCTTACTTCGTCTACATAATAGACTTTTTTCATTTTAAAATCATCTCCTAAATAATCATATTTATAAGATAAAGGACTAAAAGATGTCCGGGATAAAACAAATAGAAAAACCATTTCATTTTGTACTTACCCATCTTTTGATTATAAAGTAATATAAATACTAAAGCAATTAAGCTGAACCATTGCATCTCCGGATATTTTGCATTAAAATCCAGATTACTTGAAAAAGGACTTTGAACAAATAAAAGGTTCAAAAATATCAAATGCAAAACATTTGTAATTTTATTTTGGTAAACGCCAAATAATAAAATCATTAAAACGCCATATGCACCATAAGACAAATGAATAAATTCGCTGATAAAAACCAGTGGGATAATCAATAATTTATACCAATGATTCTTTTGATAAAATAAGTAAAGGCTGACTAACCCAGCTAACAAGGTCCAAAATATATTGAATGTAAGTATCATATTTTCTTTGCTGATGAAATAATAAGCAATCAAAAAAACTTCTATTCCTGCCGCAAATACTGCGATTCGTAATAGATATTTATTAACATCTTTTGTTTTGTGAAAACCTTCAGCCAACAAATATGCAAATAAAACAAACGAAATTCTGCCTATACTTCGAAAAATATCATATATATTAGTTCCTGGGTAGAGAAAAATAACCCCAATATGGTCGATAACCATTGTTATAGCAGCAATTATCTTTAAATGAAGGCGGTTCATCTTGACCAACTTATAAATCTTTAAATTCTATTTCGACAGGACAATGATCACTGCCTTCTATTTCATTAAGCAGTTTAACATCGATAATCTTATCTTTAATTCTATCAGATACAACGAAATAGTCGATTCTCCATCCTGAGTTATTCTTTCTCGCGTTAAAGCGATAACTCCACCATGTATATTTGATTTTATCAGGATAAAGATATCTAAAAGTATCTGTAAACCCAGCTTCTAATAATTTGCTGAACTTAGTTCTTTCTTCAATAGAAAAACCAGGATTTTTTTCATTGCTTTTAGGGTTTTTTAAATCGATTTCTGTATGCGCAACATTTAAATCGCCACACAAAACAACTGGTTTAATCTTATCTAACCTAGATAAATAATCTCTAAAATTATCTTCAAAATTCATTCTATAATCTAGCCTAGCTAATTCCGGTTGTGCATTAGGAACATAGGTATTAACAAAAAAGAAGTTGTCATACTCTAAAGTAATAATTCTTCCCTCGTCATTATACATATCTCCATCTATCCCATAAGTAACATTCATCGGTTCTTTTTTAGTATAAATCAAAGTCCCAGAATATCCCTTCTTAACTGCACAATTCCAATATTCATGATAGCCTTCAAAATCAAACTCTTTTTGCTCTTCTTGCATTTTCGTTTCTTGAATCGCAAAGATATCTGCATTGGTTGAATAAAAAAAATCGTCAAAGCCTTTTTTTCTTGCGGCTCTTAAACCATTAACGTTCCAAGTAATAAATTTCAAATTAATTCACTCTGCCTTTCTTTTTTTTACTAACTTACAATTTGATTATAACATAATCAAAAAAGTTTTTAAGTAATTTAGCGTATATTTTCCCAAGGTTTGTTTACAAAAATAAACATTTTCCTTATAATTAAAATACACTACAAAATTTATAAGGATGGTAATATGGAAAAAACCAACAAAGAACTAATGGATTTAGCGATTCAAGAAGCTAGAAGAACGATGAATCTTGATTTTGGTGGCCCTTTTGGCGCACTAATAGTTAATGAAGAAGGTCAAATTTTAGCAATATCTTCTAACACCGTTTTAAGAGATCACGATCCAACAGCTCACGCAGAAATTAATGCAATTAGAAAAGCGACAAAAAGAATATCTTCTCATGATTTAAGTGGATGCACCCTCTATACAACCGCGTATCCTTGCCCGATGTGCTTAGGAGCTATTATCTGGTCAAACATCAAGAAGGTTTATTATGGTTGCACGGAAGTGGATGCTGATAAAATTGGGTTTAGAGATGATTTCATTTATAAATTTATTGAAAATAAAAGACAAAATATCAACATTCTTGATTTAGAAGAAAAAGAAAGAGATAATTGTTTAACACTCTTTAAAGAATATCAAGAAAACAATAAAGAACTATATTAAAAGCGCTTAAAATAAGCGCTTTTTTTTATTTCAAACTTTGAAAGTCAATCTCTTCATAGACTAAATTCTCATTTACTCTCTTTGATTCCATAATACTAATTTTTTTAGCAACAACCGAAAACTTTTCCATCCTTATTCTCTTTATGTCTTCTAAACTCATTTTAACTTTTCTACCTATGGTAATGTGAGGAGTAAAGTTGGTTTGAGTAATAGGGACAAAAGCTTTCTTAAGAGCGTTTAAAACGCGACTTTGTAGTTTAAGTAAATTGTAGTTTAAACCAACTTCAAGATGAACAAGACAATGATCCCCCTTATTTTTAAAACTTCCGATTCCAGAAACTTCATAAACAAAAGATTCCAAGTTTATCTTTTTTATTTCATCTTTTATTAACTTCAATTCACTATCATTTACTTCACCAACATAATAAAGAGTTAAATGAAGATTATCAAAGGTTGTGTAATTACCTTCATAATTTTTACTTAATCTTTCTTTATAGTCAAAGATTAGTTTCTTTTCTTCTAGGGAAAACAGTAAAGCTATAAAAACTCTCATTATAAATACTTACTTGTCTCCCATTGTCATTGCCATAACAGCTTTTGCCGTATGAAGGCGGTTTTCCGCTTCTTGATAAACAATTGAGTTTTCTCCATCTATAACTGAATCTTCAACTTCATTACCTCTGTCAGCTGGTAAAGCATGCATATAAGAAACATCACTTTTAGCTAAAGCCATCATCTCTTCAGTACACTTCCAAGACTTATAACTTTCCAATAAATCATCGACAACTTGTTCACTTTGATTGTTTACCCAAGAACCCCAGTTCTTTGGTATTACAACGTCAGCTCCAGTAAAAGCTTCTTTAATATCATGTGTTATTCTAAAACTTCCACCATTTTCAAGAGCATTCTTTCTTGCTTTTTCAATTGCCCAATCCGGTAAATCATAACCTTCTGGATAAGCTAAAGTAACGTCCATTCCATATCTTGGGAATAATAGAATTTGTGTTAATGGCACTGAAATCGGTTTTTTATGAGTGGTTGCATAAGCCCAAATAATAGAAACTTTTAATTTTTTGGTTTCTTTCTTAACTTCTTGGATTGTCATTAAATCAGCTAACCCTTGCATAGGGTGATATAAATCGCATTGTAAATTCATAATTGGCACAGTTGAATTAGCAGCCATTTCTCTTAAGAATTTATTTCCAACACCCCAAAAACAATTTCTACAAGCAATTCCATGTCCGTAACTAGATAGAATAACTGCAGTATCTTTAGCACTCTCTCCATGAGCTATCTGCATTTTTGAAGTATCTAAAAATGTTGCATGACCGCCTAATTGTGCTAATCCGGCTTCCATTGAATTTCTTGTTCTTGTAGACTGTTCAAAAAACATTAAAAATGCAGTTTTATTTTTTAAGTAAGTTGTATCCTTATTGGTGTAAAACTCTTTTTTAAGTTGTTTTGATACTTCTAATAACTTATCAATTTCTTCTTTATTCCATTCTTCTAATGTAATAAAATGTTTTCCTTTAAATAATGGTTTCATCTAACTTTTCTCCTTATTTTAAATTATTGCAATAAACGCTTGGTATTGCTGCATACATTGCTGAAGCTACAACTAAATGTTCTTTATATGTTATTTCATTAGGTGCGTGTGCTTGTTCTTCTTTACCTGGGCCAAAACCAATACAAGGGATATTATGTCTTCCCATAATACTCACTGCATTAGTTGAAAATGTCCATTTATCAACTAAAGGTTTTTTATTAAATAAATTTTCATAAGCTGTTTCTGTTGTCTTACAAACTATATGTTCTCTATCTAATACCCATGTAGGGAAATATGATTTTGTCGGATATACTAAACCCTTATATGAAGGCCTAGCATATTCATACATTTCTACCTTAGCATTAGCTTTTTTAACTGAATCTAATTCTTCTATTTCTTTAATAGCTGAAAGGTAAGTTTCACCAAACGTCAATCTTCTGTCTATTGATACCGTACAACCGTCCGCAACTGCACATCTTGATGGAGATGAATAGAAAATTTCACTGACAGTTAAAGTACCTTTACCTAGAAAATCATTATCTAACAACCGATCATTTAATTTTTCTAAGTCCAGTAAAATCGGAGCCATTTTGAAAATCGCATTATCTCCTCTTTCGGGTGCGCTACCATGACAAGATATGCCGGTTGTAGAGACTTTAATTTCCATTCTGCCGCGGTGTCCACGATAAATATTTAGATTTGTAGGTTCAGTTATAACCACAAACTCAGGTTTAATATTTTCTTCTTCAATCAAATATTGCCAACATAAACCGTCACAGTCTTCTTCTTGTACAGTCCCTGTAATTAATAAAGTATAATCGTCAACTAAATTTAAATCTTTGATGATTTTGCCAGCATAAACCATAGAAGCCATACCGCCTTCTTGGTCGGAAGCTCCTCTACCGCCGATTTTATTTTCATCTTCAAATCCATCATATGGATCAAACTTCCAGTTATTGAGTTCTCCGATTCCTACGGTATCTATATGGGCATCCATCGCAATTAGGTGTTTACCATTACCAATTCGACCGATTATATTACCCATTTTATCGATTCTTACTTCATCAAATCCAACTTTTTCCATTTCTTCTTTGATTCTTTCGATTACTTTTTTCTCATCACAACTTTCTGAAGGGATTTTAATCATATCCCTTAAGAATTTAGTCATGTCTTTTTCATATTTTTTACTTAAATTTAATATTTCTTTATAATCAATTTTCATCTTATTCCTCACGTAACTTTTTGATTAACTCATCATAGTGATAAATTTTATTGTATTCATCGTCCCAAAAATCCATATTTCTCATTGAATCAAGATATTCTTGTGAATAACCAAATTTCAACCAATCCTTTTCTTTTTGTTTAAACAATTTTTCTTTTTGTTCCTTACTTCTATAATCAGCTATATCAAAAGTGTTAGCTTTATGAAAAACGTCTCTGAACCATCTTCTTAAAACGAAATTTTCAGTTTCTAAATATCTTTTGTCTAAATCTTTTAAAACTGTCTCATATCTATCAAAACCATCAGTAGCGATTGTTACTACATTGTCATCTGGTCCTAGTTTTAAGTGTTTAGCCATTTTTATAGCCCCAATAATATTGCATATTCCAGAAACTCCGAAAAGTTCTCGCATTTCTTCGGCAACATTTCTTTCAATACCATTTTCAACCAAAACATCTATACCATCATGAATTAATTTTAATCCTTGAACTGATTCCTCATCTTTTATAAGTGCGATAAAATCGGTATTTAAAACATTATGAATTAGTGTACACATTTTATCTCCGATGCCTTCAATTCGATGCTGACCTCTTCCACCGTTCATAAGTGTTGAACACTCATAAGGTTCTAAAGCAGCTACTTTAGCTTCTGGAAATACTTTTTTTATAAAATCACCAGCCGCTAAAGTTCCTGCAGAACCTGGAGCTGATGCGAAACAAGCAATTCTACCGTTACCAACATCTTTGACTGCGTCAACACAAGCATTGCCGGTTACGTGACGATGAAAACGATAATTAGGTAAAAGTTCAAACTGAGCCAATGAACGATTTTTTGGATCTTTCTTTAATTCAAAAGTTCTTTCAAGTGTTAAAATTACATCTGATTCAGTTCCTGGAGTTAAATCTAATTTAGCTCCATATTTTTTTATTCTTTGATATCTCTCTTTACTCATATTGTCAGGCATAATAACGATTGAATCATATTTCATTAAATTACAAATATAAGAAACACCAATCCCAAAGTTCCCTGTAGAAGGTCCTAAAATAGTATGTTTACCAGGAATAATAGTTTGGTCAACACAACCTTCAATTAAAGTCGAATAGGCTGGTCCAACCTTATGTGATCCAGACGGATAATATTTTCCTAATAATACTACAATATTAGCTTCAACTCCTGTTAAAGCTTTCGGTAAGATGAATTTATGAACTTGATTATTTTCATCACGCCAATTAATGTTGAAAAGGTTAATTGGATTAAGTTCATTTTCTTTGTTTTTTAATGCTAATTCTCTGATTTTAGGATCAATGTGAGATGGATGTGCCATTTCATCATAAGTTGGTCCAAAGGGTATTTTACTCATTTTTTGTTGTCCTCTTTTCTTCTTTCAATGTACTTTATTAAATCTTCTAAATTGTTCTTTAGAAGAATTGGTTCTCCTAATGTTTTTAATGCATTCGCTGTATCTTTAAGACCATTGCCAGTGATAATTACTGTCACGGTTTCATCTTTTTTGATTATATTTTCTAATCTGCTCTTTTTATATCCAGCGAATGAAGCTGCTGCAGCTGGTTCAGCGAAAATTCCTTCATTTTTTCCTAGTTCTTTCATCGCTAACATTATCTCTTCATCAGTAACAGTTAAGTAAATACCTTTACTGTTTAAAACAGCGTTCATACCTTTAACAGGATTTCTCGGTATTCCTACAGCTATACTGTCAGCTAAAGTATTTTCTTCTGTTTCTTTCAGATCTCCACCATTTATAAAGGCGTTATAAAAAGGCGAACATCCAGAACTTTGAACTCCCATAATCTTGGGAATCTTATCAATCATTCCTAAGTTTAATAAATCATAAAATCCTTTATAAACTCCGCCGATAGTGCAACCGTCACCAACAGAAACTACTACCCAGTCTGTTAAAACAAAATTTAGTTGTTCAGCAATTTCTAAAGCTACTGTTTTTTTACCTTCGATTAGGTTAGGATTGATTGCCGCATTACGGTTATAAAATCCATAATGTTCAATAGCTTTTTTCGATAAGTCATAAGCTTCTTTATAATCACCATCGACTTTAATAACTATAGCCCCAAAAGCCATCAATTGTGTAAGTTTGCCAATTGGAGCTCTTTTAGGAACAAAAATAACTGACTTCAAACCCAATCTTGCTGCATTTCCAGCTAGAGAAGAAGCTGCGTTTCCAGTTGAAGAGCAAGCGACTGTATCAAAACCTAGTTCTATAGCTTTTACAGCGGCTATTACACTAGCCCGGTCTTTTAAAGAAGCGGTCGGATTTAAACCGTCATCTTTAAAATAAAGTGCTTTTGACTTGTATTTGTTCTCTAAATTATTGCTTCTTAAAAGCGGTGTCCAACCAACTTTCAAAGTATTAGAATGCAGTTTTTCTACCGGTAAAAGTGGTAGGTATCGCCATATTGAAAAATCTTGATTTGACTTTAAAACATCTCTGTTAAATACTTCTTTAATCTTTTGATAATCATACTCAATATCAAGAATGCCTTTTTCCTTACATTTAGGACAAAAAAGTAGTTCTTCTTTTTTATCAAAAAATTCATTGCACAAGGTGCATCTATAACCTTTTTTATATGACATTAATCCTCACCAACTTCTAAAGGTATAATTTTAAAAGCATTTACGTCAAACAAACCTAAATCCGAAACTTTTAGTTCTGGAATTACCGGTAAAGAAAGAAACGCTAATTGTAACATCGGATCTTCTATGTCTTTACTTACACCCAAAGCTCTTAAGTGTTTATCTAGATTATTTAGTTTTTCTTCAACGAAATCTATCTGATTCAAAGACATCAATCCACCAACTTCTAATTGCAGAAATTCTTTGATCTTACCTCTGCTTGAAAGCACAATACCTCCACCGATTTCACTTGCTTTATTAATTGCTTTTGACATATCCAAATCATTATCGCCAATACAAATCAGATTATGGGAATCATGGGAAATTGTCATTGCCAAAGCTCCATCCTTTAATCCATAATCTTTAACAATAGCTTTACCGATATTTCCGGTTTTTTTGTGTCTTTCCAAGACTACTAACTTTAATAGTCCGGGGTTATTTATAGGCTCAAATATATTATTTTCTAAAACAACTCTTTCTTTAAGGTGAGTTGTTGTTACATTATTTTTAACCAATCCTATACAATTAACATAATTACTTTTTAACTTGTAAACCAAGTCAATTTTTTCCATATCGATGTTAACAGTATTCATTACTTTTTCAGCATTTATTTTCTGTGATTCAAATAATGCTTTTTTATTCTCTACAACTTTTACTCCGTTTTTAAATACGTCTTCGACTTGGATATTATTCAAATCTTTAAAGATGACAAAATCAGCTTTTTTACCAGGTGAAATTGCACCGGTATCTTTTATATTATAACAGTTGGCAATATTGATTGTTGCCATTGAAATAGCGCTAATTGGCTCTATTCCATTTCTAATAGCTATGTTTATATTATTGTCAATATGCCCTATTTTTCTGATGTCTTTAGGATGTAAGTCATCAGAACAAAATAGGATTCTATCGTAATATTTTGAATTTAATCCCAGTAGTAAATCACTTACATTTTTTGTTTGTGAGCCTTCTCTTAAATGAATATACATTCCTCTTTTAACTTTCTCCATTAATTCTTCAGGAGTTGTACATTCATGATCAGTTTTGATTCCCGCTAAGCAATAAGCGTCTAAATCTTTTCCCTTTACACTAGGCGCATGACCATCTAAAACAAGTCTTTTAAATCCTTCAATTTTATCCCAAACACTCTTTTCTCCGTTAATAGTTCCGGGATAATTCATCATTTCTCCCAAGCCTAACACCTTATCATTATCAAGATATTTCATTATATCCTTAGCTTCTAGGAGTGCTCCAGAAGTTTCAAATTCAGTCGAAGGAACACATGAGGGAATCATCATATAGACATCTAATGGAGAAACTTTAGCAGCTTCTAACATAAAATCGATACCATCTAATCCGCAGACATTCGCAATTTCATGACAATCAGCCACAACAGAAGTTGTTCCTCTTGGCATTACTGCCAATGAATAGTTATTTGGAGTTAACATGCTCGATTCAATATGAACATGTCCATCAATAAAACCAGGACAAAGGTAATATCCTGAATAATCTATTTCTTTTTCTCCCTCGTAATCACCAATACCAACAATTAAACCATCGCTGATGGCTAAATTTCCTTCATCAATATCTTTAGTAAAAACATTGATAATTTTAGCATTTTTAATTACTAAATCTGCTTTCTTTTCCCCTTTTGTAACTGCTAATAAATTTATTTTGTTCAAAGGCTTCCTCCTTTTAAAAAAACTACTGTAAATTGTCAATAAAATCTCTTAATAAGTTAAGGGCCACTTCTTTTCGGTAAAATTTATTTGATCTTTGATCATCAATTGGTTTGATTAAAGGTTCATACCAATTAACAATCTCTTCTTTTATGTTTTTAATTTCACTTATGGTCTTACCAATAAGTTTATTTTCAAGAAATCTATCCCTAACAACATAAACATTAACTGCTCCAAAAGCAATTCTTATATCAGTTAAAATCCCATCCTTTTCTTGATAAGCGCTTGCAAAAGATAATTTAGATATCGCATCGCTCAGTCTAGGGCCAACTTTCTTAAAGTAAGCTCTTTTAAAAGTTATTTTAGGAAGTATAATTTTGGTAATAATTTCATTTTCAGCTAAATCTATTTTTTTAAACCCAGTGATAAAATCTTTTAAATAAACTCTTCTAGTATTAGATATAGATTCTATTTCTAATAAAGCATCTAAAATATAGAGGCTAACCAATGAATCACCAGCCGGAGAAGCATTTCCGATATTTCCGGCTAAAGTTGCTGTATGTCTAATTGCCGGTGATGCCATTTCGATAATTGTATTTCTTAATAACTCAGGCATAGTGTCAAAATCATATATTTTTTCAAGGCTTGTTGATGACCCGATATAAATAAATGAATCATCTTCATAAATCTTATTGAGTTCACTTAAATTCTTCACATAGATAACAGGCATTTTATACCCAATAGACATTCCTGTATGAGAACGATTTTGAATTAGCATATCGGTCCCACCAGCGACTATTTTAAGTTTCTTTTCATTTAAAAGTTCTAAACATTCATCTAAGGTTTTAGGAACATATGCTTCTACCATAATCCTTCCCCCTCACTGGCTGCTTTTTTTATCGCTTTAATTATCAAGTTATATCCAGTACATCTACATAAATTACCTGATAACCCAATCTTAATTTCAAGATCAGTCGGATGAGGATTTTTATTCAATAAACTTTCAGTCGCTATTATCATACCAGGAGTACAAAAACCACATTGAACCCCACCCATTGTTGCGAACGCATCCTTAATAACTTCATATCTTTTTGTTTTGGAAAATCCCTCTATTGTGACAATTTCTTTATCATATACGTTCGCCAAAGGGACAGAACAAGAATTGACTATTTCATGATCCATTAAAACAGCACAAGCTCCACATTCACCTTCGCCACAACCTTCTTTTGGACCTGTTAAAGAGAAATCATCTCTTAATACATCCAATAATCTTCTGTTTAAATCAGTGTCAATTTCTTTTAATTCACCATTTAATTTAAAATTTATTTTAGCCATTTTTAATCAACTCCATAATATATTCAGGTGTAACTGGAATCTTGAATACTTTTCTTTTAATTGCTTGCTCAATCGCTAAAGCAACTGCTGGAGCACCACCAATTAAAGAAAGCTCTCCAACTCCCTTAGCCCCATATGGCCCAAATGCATATGGATTATCAAAAAGATTTGTTTCCATCTCTGGCATATCCATCGCTGTTGGAATAATATAATCAGTCATGTTTTTTTGCATTATTTTGCCGTTCTTATGTTCCATGACCTCCAAATACCCGTAAGCCAGACCTTGAGCTAAGCCGCCATCTGCTTGACCAATAACAATTCTTTCATCAATAGCTTTACCGATATCATAAACTGACCAAGCTTTTTTAACCATTACTTGATAAGTTATCTTATCAACTTCTACTTCGACAATATTCACTCCCCATGAATAAGCAGGATAAGCATCGCCCCTAAAATTTTCTTCATCATATTTGATATATTCAGGTTGAATATATTGCTTTTCAACGATAAAGCTTTCTTCATTCCATCTATCTTTAACTTCTTTACAAGCTCTAGCTACAATTCCACCAACAATCATCATTGTCCTTGAAGCAACAGTTGGTCCAGAGTCCGGAACAAAATCAGTATCAGGATTATCAAATATTACATTTTCAATATCAATTTCCAAAATGTGAGAAACTAACTTTCTAAAGCTGGTTTTAACCCCTTGACCCATATCAACGGCTGCTATCAAAATATAAACCAAATTTTTATCTTTTTTTAACCTTACTTTTGCTTTTATTATATTTTGCTCACCAGATCCAGTAAAACCACAACCATGGAAAAACCAACTCATGCCTATTCCTTTAAATTTATCGCTTTCATATAATTTCTTTTTTTCTAGATAATTTGATTTTTTCATTGCGAAATTTATCATCTCTGGCATCAACACGGGATCTCTAAAAACGCCCATAGTTGAAGTAAAATCATTTTGTTTTGCTAAATGATTTAATTTAAAATCCCAAGGATTTAAATTTAATTCTTTTGCAATATGTTCAAAAAACATCTCAACGGCGAAAAACATCTGCGGCGCTCCAAACCCTCTGAAAGCTCCATTAGGTACAGTATTGGTTTTAAACACGTCACCACTTACTTCTAGATTGTCAACTGTATAAGCTCCAGTACAAGCAATTAAAGCTCTGGATAACACAACTCCGCTTAAACCAATATTAGCTCCCGCATCTATTCCCGCATTTACTTTCAAAGCGTGAATTCTATTTCCCTTAATAATCGCCTCGAAATTTATCTTCGCCGGATGTCTTTTTGTAGTTACAGACATATCCTCTTCACGTTCATAAATTAACTGAATCGGCTTTTTAACTTTTTGTAAAGCCACAGCCAACTGACAAGCAATCAAAGAAGGAAATTCTTCTTTCCCTCCAAAAGCTCCACCAACAGTCGATTGGATAACTCTTACCTTATCACCACTGACTCCAAGCGCTTGAATAACTGCGTTTTTAACATAATATGGACACTGGATCGATCCCACTAAAGTAGTTTTTTCACCTTCTAAATAACCGATAAAACCTTGAGGTTCAATATAAGCTTGTTCCTGATAAGAAGTTTCATAGTCAAAAGAAATTACTTTATCATTATTGCCCTTCTTAAAACCTTCTCCTTTATCAAAATGATAGTGAATTACAGAATCAACCCAATCAAACACAGGTTTTTCGATTTTATATTCAATCTTTACTCTAGAAATCAAATCAGTTAACACATTTTTATCTGGCCCAATTAAAAGAGAAATCGGTTCATAAAGGTAAGTTATTTTCTTTTCCGTGAATATCGGCATATCTTCAAAGATAACTTTGACAATATTCTTCCCGGGAATATCTTTATAATCAACCACAAAATATCCTTCTGGCAAGAGAGGATATTCAATATTTACAATTTCGCCTTTAGAAATACTCGATCTTAAAGTGAAAGCATAAAGCATATCATTGATTTTAAAATCAGCTATATACTTAGCTTTACCAGAAGCTTTTTCTTCGTTGTCAACTTTATTTATCGGTATTGAAATATCTTTCAAAATAACAATCACTCCTTACTAAAACTTATCGCCCCAGTAGGACACTTAGCCACACATAAACCGCATTCAAAACACTTATCAGGATTAAAAGTAATTACTCCTGGATAATCAATAGCGAAATAAGGACAAATCTTTTGACATAATAAACAATCAATACATTTTTCTTGATCTAAAACAGGAAGAGATTGTTTATATACCACTTCTTTTTTTAACCCGTTATTAATAACTTCCTCAATTGAAGAAAAACCATATTTAGATAAGGCTCTAGGTAAATCATTGATTATTTTCGAATATAAATCTTTGCCTTGCAAAAGAGCTGCCGATAGCATTTGAACTGCTTGGGCTCCCGCAAGTAAAAATTCCAAAACATCATCAGCTGATTTTATTCCTCCTACACCTATTACAGTCAAACTAGGTTCAGCTTGTTTGATTTTATAAACAGTAGCTAATGCTATAGGTTTAATAGCTGGACCGCTGGTCCAAACAAAACCTTTATCATTACTATAGATTATCTTTTTTTCATTTAAATCTATTTTCATAGTTGGACCTAATGAGTTGATTGCAACAACACCATTAGCTCCAGCTTCTTTAATTGCTTTTGCAAAACCTTCAGGATTAGGAATATGGGGACTAATTTTCATATATATAGGTTTTTTAGTATGACTTCTAATTGTTCTTACGGTTTCTTTGATATTTTCAAGATTAGTACCAACATAGTGAGTTGATATTTCATAAGCATCCGCAAATTCTTCAACTTTAGGGACTAAGAAATCCATATCTTCTTTTGTATAGCCTAAAGAAACAATTAAAGGTCTGTCTTTGGTTTTAGAAAACTCCGGTAAAATTTCTTCTACCCAAGTTTTATAACTTATTTCACTCCATAATTCAGAGTTCATAATAAAAGTCTTATCACCATAAATACAAGGCTTTGGAATATGAGGTAATTCCTTAGAAATTGTTTTAGTAACAATTCCACCGCATCCTTGATCAACTAAAAATCTTAACTTGTCTAAATCCCCATTCAATGGTCCAGCAGCTGGCATTAAAGGGTTTTTAAATGTTAATCCATCAAAACTAGTACTTAAATTCATAATCTTTCCCGTCCTTTTTTAGTCTCTTCCATAATCTATTAGCTTCTTTAATCGCTAAGATATACTTGTCCTGATAATCATTCTTAAATTGGTAATCTTCAATTATAACTTTTCCATGACTTATTACCATTTCTGGTTTTATTCCTGGAAACACGCCATAAAATAAGTGCCCAAAAACGTTTTTTTCATTCATAGGTGTATATGCTTTATAATCAAAAACCAATAAATCGGCTTCAGCATTCTTTTTAATATAACCAAGTTGAGTTCCGAGCATTGAATTAATAAAATCATAAGTATTAGTTATTATCTTTTTTAAATCATCTAAAGAAAATCCTATTGGCGAATTTTCCTTTAAGTGGCTTAAATAAAAGATATTTAAATACTCAATCATTTGATTAGGGAGTAAACCATCATTTCCGCTGATTACTCTAATTCCTTTATTTAGAAACTGTTTTATTTTCGAAATACCAACTGCATTGTTTAAATTCGAAGTGACATTTACAGCAATTGTTGCATTATGTTTCTTAATTATGTCCATTTCCAAATCATTGATATGAGTACAATGAACTAACAAGGATTTTTCATTGATCAGATTGAATTTTTCCAATCTTTCAATCACAGTCATACCGTATTTATTAAGACAATCTTCTTCATCTTGAATGCTTTCAGCGACATGGATATGAATCCCTCGATTATTTAAGACAGAACTTATTTCTTCTAAGCTTTTATCACTAAGGGAGATGGAAGCATGCATTCCAAATAACCCGCTGATAAAAGAGTCTTGATTATTATTAATAAAATCAATATTTTCTTCAATACATTCTTTTATATTAAATCTGTCAGAGGTTTCAAAAGCCAAAACGGACCGAATGTTAAGATCTTTTTTTAAAGCTTTTTTAATAGTATATAAACTTCCTCTAACAAATCCGCTTGCATGATGATCGATTAATGAAGTAGTTCCGAAAGATAATTGTTCTAACCCTCCTAAAAGACTAGAATAATATATTAAATCCTTATCTAAAAAGTGATCTAATTTCCACCATAATTGTTTAAGAATATCCAGGAAGTCTTGAGGATTAAAATCAATACTCATGCCTCTGGCAAAAGTGGAATATAAATGTGTATGACCAGAGACAAATCCCGGAATAACAAGCTTTCCTTTTAGGTCAATTTCCTTGTAATTATGGTTTTTATATTCAGCCATCAAACCGATTTTTTCGATTTTTTCTGAAAAAACAATATAAGCATTCTCATAATAATTTCTATAGTCATAAATTTTCGCATTTATAAAAGAATACATTATTTTTCACCTCAAACTTTCTTTGAATTACCTTTAACGAATTTGCTGTTTCTAACAACAAATTCACCTCTTACGATTGTGTGAATTGTACTACCGGATCTTTTAAAGTTTTCATATAAGGAATAATCAGTTGCTCCATGGTTATTGGCGATAAAATTATCATATAGTTCATAAACGAAAATATTTGCCAGATAATTCTCTTTGATTTCTCCTTGAGACTTTAAATTCGGATATAGAAGAGCAATATTCTTGCTCATTTTATTGATTGCTTCTTCTTTAAATAATTCATACATACAATCAAAAGAATATTCAATTCCACCAATTCCTAAAGGTATATCTTTTAAGAACTGTTTATCTTTATCCTGTTTGTTGAAAGCACAGTGATCAGTTCCGATAGAATAAATATCATCAAAATTATCCTTAAGAACAGTTCTTTCTTTTCTTGTTCTTAAAGGAGGTGCTAAAGTATATAAATAACCATCACATCTTTCCAGAAAATCATTGGTGAAAAGAAAATAATGAGGGCAACTTTCAATAAAGAACCTTTTATTTAATAAATGTGGATATTGTTCTTTTAGTTTTTCTAAAGTCAAGCCACTACTTAAATGTACCATATATAGATACCCACCGTATTTATCTACGTAACTAGCTAACTTCAACGCTTCTTTTGTTTCAGCTAGGGTTGGTCTAGACTTTAATAGACAGTTAAATTTAAAATTAGGATTTAAATCAATCAAACTATCATTTTCAATATGAGCTAAAAGAAGAAAATTATATTTTTCTGATAATTTAAGCAGTTCAATTATCTCTGAATCAAAGGTTCTTCTAGAACTCTCTGAATAGGTAGTAAAAAGTTTAAGTGAGTTAATCCCTAATTCTTGCATTTTTTTAACAAAATCTTCTAAATTACATTGAGGATTTTTTATTGTTGCATGAAAGCTATAATCTATAACAGAATCTTTAGCTTCTGCCAATCTCTTATAGTAAGCTTTTTCTAAATCTATCGGATTATCCACTGGGTCTAAAAAGTCAATTATTGTTGTTATTCCGCCATAAGCACCTTGTAAAGTACCGTAATAAAAATTATCGCGAGAATGAATTGTTCCTAAGTCAAGATTAAAATGGACGTGCGGATCAATTAAACCTGGCATTACAAGAGCATTACTAACATCAATAGATTCTTTTGCCGGCAAAAGTTGAGAATCAATTTTGGCAATTGATTCTTTATTGATATAAACATTCGTCTTTACAAATTGATTATTCACATATACTGTCCCGTTAATAATCCGTTTATCAAACATTATTCTTCTCCCATGATAATTTCATAATTTTTTATCTTGAACTTTGTTAATACTTTATCAAGCAAATCTTCTCTTATAACTAAACATAAATCTATTTTTTTATCCAAAAGCTTTTTTAGAACCCGGCTAAAGCCTAAATCATTTAATTCTAATAAACTGATTTCATCTAAAAAGATTGGTTCTATGCCTTTTATGATAAACTCTTCAATCTTTTCTTCAACAATTTCAAAAGCTTCCTTATAAAAACGATAGGGTCCTAATTGATATAATACTTCTTTTTTCAAGTCATCAAATGTATCTCTGATTACAAAGGGAATAACTTCTCCATTAGATAACTGAATAAGATCATATTTATAAACAAGATTGTCTTTCATGGTTTTTAAAGCGATAAAGCCATCACCAATTTTAGTCATATCGTAATACCTTTTTAATCTTGTTGTTTTATAAGAATTAATCTTTCCAGTAACAATCTTGACCATCTAGAATCTCCCGCATATGCTTATGTCCGGTCTTAGAGTGATTTATAGCTAATATTTCAGCACTAATGGAAATCGCTATTTCTTCAGGTGTCATTCCGCCAATATCTAAACCGATAGGAGAATAAAAGAAACTAAGATCAATATCTTTACCAAAGGTTTCATAAGTTGATTTTAGATATGCCTTAATCTTATCAGGTGAGCAGAGCATTCCTAAATATGCTGGTTTAATCTTTTTTTCTAATACCTTGTTAATTACGTGATAATCATATTTATGGCTTGGTGTACAAACGATTATATAATCGCCATCTTTGATTTCGTCTTGTTCAATAAAATCAACAAACCCTTGATTAACAAGTCTATCTGCCTTTAAAAATCCATCAATAACATTTTTCCTTGTGTCAATAACAGTTACATGAAAATTCATGGTCTTTAGGACATTGGTTAAGGCTTGACTTACATGACCGGCACCAAATATATAAATCGCTGCCTTAGGTCCGATAAATTCATAGAATAAAGTAACAATCCCGCCACAAACCATCGGTAATGTTTTACCTTCAGGAATTATTTTTCCTTCATCCAAAACATATGTTTCAAGTAAGCTTTCTTTCTTTTCTAATAGTTCCAGAGCTTTTTTTTGAGCAAAAAACTCAATTGCTCCGCCACCGACAGTTCCAAAAGATGAACCATCAGCTAGAACAATCATTTTTTTCCCAACTTCAACAGGACCGGCACCTTCTTTTTTCACAGCGGTAACGGCCATCATTGATTTATTATCTCGTTTAAATTCAGTAATTAATTTAAAGATATCCATTTAACCACCTTAAAATTTTACTAAAGTCAAAATCACAGCCACTACCAACAAAAGACTAGAAAAAACCGGACTTAATCTTTGTTCAAGCCACTTACTGGAAGTTTTTATTGGTTTAGTTGCTTGAAAAACCATAACTGCTAAAGCTAAAGATATTATTCCTTCTGTTACAACATATGTAAAAGCAGGATTAAACTCAGCGATTCTAAAATCCATAAAACCGGTTAGCAAGTAATTTAATCCATAATAACCAATCATTACAAGTCGCCAAGAAATACTAGCTATTGCTAAAGCTGATATTTTGTTTTTAAGACCTTGAGAATTAAGCATTGGCATAACAGCAAAAGCTAATAAACTTTGAATAAACATGGCAATCATCGGATTAATTGTTTTTGCTGGATAAAGCATCGGTAAAAACAAGTTAGTTGCTTTTATAGCTATGGCAATAAATGCTACATAAAATATCGCTTTTCTTGACCCTAAACTCTTTGTTGCGAGATAAAGAATATACATGACTATTGGAAACATAATACTTCCAGCTATTAATACAGGTAAAAAATGAAGGGCATATCCGATAGTCGCTTCAATTAAGCCCCATAAAGCTCCAAAGAAAACTACTTTTGTTATAAATTGTAAACGATTATTATTCATTGTTTTTTCTCCTTATTTCTTTAAATATCTTTTCTGAAGTAATAGGTAAGTCTTTTATTCTGACGCCTAAAGCATTATCTACAGCATTAGCTAAAGCTGCTGGAGGTGTATCAATACCTATTTCTCCAACCGATTTAGCTCCAAATGGGCCACTTTCTTCATAACTATCGACAAAAACTGTCGTTAACTTTTTAATATCAAGTCTTGTCGGTATTTTATAATTCAATAAATCATTGGAAATTAACTTGCCGTTTTTTGAATAAACAACATCTTCAAAATGAGCCATACCTAAACCTTGAACTATCGCTCCGTCAACTTGACCTTTAGCTAACATCGGATTAATAGTTGTCCCACAATCAACAACACTTACATAATTTAAAATATCAATTTCATAGGTTGATTTATCAATTTCAATTTCAATAAATCCCGCCATAAATGGAGGTGGTGATTTATGTCCTACATATGAAGAAGTAACTTGTAATTGTTTTTGCTCATGCGAATAAGTAATCTGATTTGATAGATCAACTAAGGTAATGACTTCATCATTTTCTAAATTTCTAAAGATTCGACCATCAAATTCTATATCATCTTTATTGGTTTTTAATATTCTAGCTGCTTCTTCAATCATTCTTTCCTTTAACTCTCTAGCCGCTTTAAATACCGCATTACCACTTACATAAGTTGTACTTGAAGCATAAGCTCCAACATCAAAAGGTGTTAGATCGGTATCAGAAGAATAAATCACTACCTTGTCAACATCGGTCATAAGTTCTTCTGCAGCTATTTGGGTAAGTACAGTATCGCTACCTTGACCAATTTCTGTAGCTCCAACCATTAAATTATAAAAACCGTCATCATTTAATTTTATACTAGCGCTACCCATATCGATATAAGGTATACCGCTGCCTTGCATAGCTAAAGCCATACCAACAGATAGAATTTTTTCTTCTGTTTCAATTCTTGGATACTTGTCTTTCCAGCCAATCAAATCCATTCCCTTTTGAACACATTCTTCCAATTTACATGTGTCCATATTCATAGCTGTTCCGGCAGTACCTTCACCCATAATCGCAAATATAGGTGAAGTTTCTTTTTCTTTCATCATGTTCTTTTGTCTAAATTCAATCGGATCAATCTTCATCTTTTTACAAAGAATATCAACCGCAGATTCTAAAGCGAAATTTCCTTGAATGGCCCCATAACCTCTGTAAGCTCCGGCTGGGGTATGGTTTGTATAAACGATATCTCCAGCGAATCTTACTGAATCAACTTTATTATAGAGAGGTAATACTTTTGAACCTGTAACCATAAAGACAGTTAAAGCGTGTTCTCCATAAGCTCCGGTATCAGATAAACCTTCGCAATTTATCGCTCTTAGCTTACCGGTCTTATCAGCGCCTAAGGTCATTTCGATTCTCATTGGATGACGTGAATATGATGATTCAAAAACCTCTTTTCTTGTATAAACCATCTTCGCTGGTTTCTTAGTTTTAAAGGTTACATATGCAACAAGCATTTCACCATGAATTGCCTGTTTTCCGCCAAATCCCCCACCTACTCT
>CAZJAP010000011.1:0-27509 GCA_964544325.1 uncultured Candidatus Izemoplasmatales bacterium
CAGAGAGACAATCCTTCTTGATAAACTAACCTTTTTCATCCTCACTTTTGCCATAGTTACCATCTCCAAATATCAGTTTTAATATGTCGGCTTTAATATACAAAAAAAGCCATCATCTAGTTTCTAAAGACATTTTTTATCCTAAGAAATAAAAAATGCCCTCGTCATTTAAGACAACGGCAACTGGCTACCATCCTACTAGGAAGGCCCTATAGCTTTGCGTCACTAGCTTTCACTAGTTTTGCTATTTACAAACATATTATATTATTAGAAGTAAACTTTGTCAATGATAATGTCGTAATTTAGTCGATTATCTTGTTTTTTTTTATAAAATATTTATTTTATAGTTTAATCAAATATCTTGATAATTGTTTTGCAATTGTCACATAAATAACATATAATATAGAATAAATGTTTCTTATACCTTAAAATACTGGCTAAATTTCTAAGAAACATCACAAAAGATTAACAATATTTTTATTGTTTTTAAGCATAAAAAATGATATGATATATATTGCGAAAATTAATAAGGAGTGACAAAAACATGAATAACCCACTAGCTAAAAAGATTATCATCATCGGATCGGTCGTATTAGCCATAGTTTTAGGAGCTGTTATCCTCTCTGTAACTATTGGTAATAAGACAATTCCTGCAATAGAATCTCCAAATGGAGTTTTTTACGAAAGGCTTGATTCTGAAGGAAACGTAATCTATTCAATTACTAATGAAGAAATATATGAACAAATTAAAGCAAACAATGGTATTCAACAATTATTAATGATGGTTGATGCTAGTTTATTAGAAGAATATTTTGACGATATCACAGAAACAGAAATTGAAGATAAGTTAAACCAATTAACTTACGGAACTTCTGACCCTGATGAAATCGCTGAAATCAGTGAAGAAGATCGTTTAACTAGCGAAGAGAATTTTGCTAGATCAATGTTACTTTCTGGTTACACTGGCAATGAAGACGCTTATGCTTCTTTAATTATTGCTAGAGAAAAATATGCTTTTGATTCGATTAAAGAAAGTTTAACTGATGTTGAAGTAGCTAACGGCTTTGTCAACAAGTACTTTGATGACATGAAAGCTATTACTATTCGTTTCACTAGTTTAGAAGACGCTAAGGCTGTTTTGAAGCAATATAAATTAGTTGAATTATATGGAAATACTTTAGCACAATATAAAGGATTTACTTATACTTTAGAAACGCTTTTAGATGATGATGACAATATCGTTGAAGCTTACAAAACTGTTGATACATTCTTTGTTGATACAGATGGTAACTTCAGAGATTCTGATGATAGAGTTGTTTATACTTTACAAGATGATTCAACTTTTAAAGATGATCAAGACAATGTTTACACTTTGGATAATGATGGAAACATTCTTGATGACGCTAATGAAATAGTAGTTCCTATCGAACACATTTTCACTTCTTTAGAAGCTGCTGAAACGTATAAAGAAAACAATACTTTCTATTACACTATGAACAAAGTTGATCCATTTGATGAAGATGAAGATATTTTAGTAAAAGATTCTAGTGATCAAGTTGTTTATACTGTAAAAGCTGATGGAACAGTACTTGACGCTACTAGTCAAGATGTAACTGACAGTCATGAATTAATCTTCAATAAAAACTTTAAACCACAAGATGAAGTTTCTGTATTTACTCCAAACACTACTAACGAACTTACAGAAGAAGAAATTTTAAACTATTATATTTTAATGTATAACTATGTTTATGGTGAATATAGAGATTTGTTACCTGAAGATGCTGATAAAGAAACGTTAGCAGGATTAGATAATGATTACTTATCATACAACTTTGATGAGGTAAACGCTAAGTCAAGCGCTTTAGCAACATACCTTTTCAAAACTATTTCCCAAATGAACGCTAAAACTTATTCTTCAAAAGCACAATTAATTTCTCAATCATCAACTAATTATTACTATATGACTTTTAAACTTGATGAACCGGAAAAAGATGACTTAGGAAAAACTGTACTTGACTTAATTGAAAGTTCAATCGTTATTCCATTAACAATTTCTGAAAGCATTGAGTTACCTACAGAAGCTGCTTATGATGGAACAATAACTTGGGTATCTTCAAATAAAGAAGTTGTCGCAAATGATGGAACAGTTACTGCTCCTGCTGTTGATACAAAAGTTGGTTTAAGTTATACAATTAAAGTTTTAGGAGAAACAAGAGTTGGTAACGTAACAGTTAATGTTGTTACTGAAGGCGAAAATTCAAAAGTTCCTGACGTAACTATTAATTTCCCTGAATTGATTGATTTAATCGACAATGATATTTACCAAGAAGTTCTTGACATCTTAGCTAATGAAAAAGTTTACGGTTCAAGCGGTTCTACTAACATCACTAATGCTCTTGCTACAATGAGAAGTGATTTAGGTTTTACAATTTATGATTATTACCTAGCAATGGATTACAAAGAATTCGACCGTAATTTCGAACAAGATAATAACGGTAGCAAAAGAGTAATCGCTAGCCTTGATAAAACATTAACAAGTGAAGTGGAATTAGAATTCACTGCAGACGATTTAATGACTTATGCTTTAGAAAAGAATGCTGCTGTTTATACTTTATATTCTTCACAATTTAAAGAATTACTATATTCCAGTTTTTATGAAGAAGCGTTTGGAACCCAAAGAAATATCCAAAAGAACGATACATTAAGAATGGATGAAGTAAGAAACGCTTTAACTAACTCAAAATCATATTATGTTTATATGAAAAATTTATACAGCCAATATGGTATGGAATATCCTTACTCTAGTTTCCTAGATTATGCATATAGTCAATATGGAACTAAAACTGAAGATCAATTGTTATCATTCTTCGTAACTACTGAATTAAGACCTTACTTAATCAATTCAATCATCGATGAATACGAAGTTGTTGAAGCGTTACAATCAATCGTGGATGATAATTTTGAAAACTACTTTAGTTTAAACGTTGTTCAATTATTAATCTTTGTTGATTTTGATGAAGATGGAAGCTCCGATGATTATAATGAATATTTCGATAGTTTACCTTCAGAAGACAAAACTGCTTTCACAAGTTTATTAGCTGCTTTAGAAATAGACATAAATGACTTTGAAGGCGATTATGAAGATTTAGTTTCAGAATATCAAAAAGCAACTAGAGATGATGAAACTTGGGGAGTTTATAAACAAGCTGGTATCTTCATGATGACACAAGATTTAAATACGGTTGATGAAGACGATCAAGAAGTAACGCATTCATTAACTTATAGCGGTGAATATGGAGTTAAAGATACATATGTTCCTGAGTTTACTGATGCATTAATTTCTTTATATCAAGAATATCGTTTACCTGAAAACGAAGACTTAGCTGAATTAGAATCAGATTTAGTAGTTACTCAATTCGGTTTACATTTAATTCTTGTAACCCCTGGAGATGATTTTGATAAATTCTCATGCTATTACCCAAGTGATAGTGAAGACGCTAATCTATTCGATGAAGCTTCTTATAATGATTCAGATAAACCTACTCTAGAACAACTAGAACTTTATGCAACATATAAATTCTATTCATTAGTTTATGATTTAACAAACGCTGATGTTGAAGAAAAATATGATATCGTAGTTCCAAAAATTCCTACATCAGTAACAAAAGCTTTAGACTTCTACTTTGATGAGTTGCTTGATCAAGTTTATGTATTGGGAACTTCTAATATTAAAACAGCGGATTTAATGAGCTCAGGTAATTTCTTAAGCAATGATTATATTAATACAACAAACGATGAATTAATGGCGGATTTAGCTAATGTTGAACAAGCTTATTATGAAGCGATTTTAGGAAAATACTTCGAATAAAAATAAATACAAAATAAAAACTGTGGAATTTTTAAACCACAGTTTTTTTATTTATTTAGATAATTTATGTTTATAATATCTCTCTCGATCCAAGACACCAATAGGTCCTGTTAAATCGCCAGTTTCTACCAAATCCAATTCCTCACCAAGAACGCAAGTTTTTGAATCGATATTATCGATAAAGTGAATCATTAAGGCTTCAGCGATATTAGGTTTTTTTGGTGAACCATAGTTGCCGTAATAGTGATGAGACAATAATATATGTTCTAATAGCATTACTTCTTCTTCATCTTGATAGTTAAGTTCTTTAGCTACTTCATCAATTAAACTAACTCCCATAGCTATGTGGCCGATAAGTTTACCTTTGATGGTGTAATTACTTCCTTCAAAAGAATCAAATTCCAGTATTTTACAAATATCATGGAGAATGATTCCTGCGTATAATAAATCAGCATTTAACCAGTCGTAAACTTCAAGAAAACCTTTAGCTAATTTTAACATCGAGTGCGTATGATAAGCTAATCCGGAAATATATGCATGATGAAATTTAGTCGCTGCTGGATAAAGATAAAAATCTTCCTTTTTATCTTGGTATATCTTTTCAAGGACATCCTTAATTATTTTGTTCTTGATATCACCGATTATCTTCTCGATGTCTTTTTTAATTTCTATAGTATTAATAGGAGCGTGATTATAAAACAGTTTCATTAATTTTTCGTGTTTTTCTTCACTAACATCCATATCGGTTAGTTTTTTAAATTCATCTACTTCTAGGTGGATTTTTTCTTTGAATAAAATAGCGGTTGTTTGAAAGTAATAAAGTTTATTAAGCGATAGTGTTTCTCCTTGTTTTACTCTAACAATCGCCGTTTCATTATTTTCTGTTAATACTGTTATTGGATATGTTTCATAGGTTGAGTCATTAATTTGTAATACTTTAGCGAAAAAATCGTATTTGTTATTTTCCTCAAACATTATGATCATCCCCTTTCTTAAATATATATGTTCCTATTTCCTTTAGTTTATACTCACAATTTTCAATTGGGACTATTTTAGTTGATGAGACAAGGATGTTATACTCCTCAGGAATAATGATTGTTTCTTCAATATTTGTCGGTTTAAAGACTATCAACAAATTGCATGTATCATTGTAATGAACCAGTAATGAACCGGAAGCTAAACTGATAATGTCTGTTTTTGCTTCTAAGTCGCTGGCAGCTTTAAGTTTAAAACAATTAAAGTTCTTTCTTAGTTCAATTAATTTTCTAACAAAAGCAATGCTCTCTTCATTTTCTTCTCTTAAAGCCCAGTCAACTTTATTGATTTCATCGCCGGATATATATGAATTCTCATCTAAATTTTTTGTTCTGAAAAATTCTTGACCGGAATGAAGGAACGGTACGCCCTGAGATAATAAAACCATTGAGGTTGCCAGTAATTGTTCTTTTTTAATAAGATTAATATCTTCTGTCATATAAAGACATTTATCGAAAAAGGTTAAATTATCATGACATTCGACATAATTTATACTTTGGGCAGCATATTTAAACATATATCTGTTTCTTGAACTACCTAAGATCATTTCTTTAACAACATCAATATCATTTGTATTTCCGGTAGTATACCCAGCTTCTTTTAAATTAAAAGTTGATCCCTTAATAGTTTCTCTAAACTTATCGTTAAAGAAACCGATTGAAGGCATTACTTTTTTGCTACCCATATGAGCCATTCTATCGGCGAGATTAGAAGAATACATATTCCATCCTTCGCCATAAACTATGATTTTTGGATTTAAATCATGCAATTCGAGCATTAATTCATTCATTGTTTCATAATCAATTAAACCCATAAGATCAAATCTGAATCCGTCTATCTTATACTCGTCAGCCCAAAAATGGGTTGCGTCGATAATTAATTTCCTTAGCATTTTCCTGTGTGTAGCCAAATCATTGGAACAACCTGAAACATTGGTGTTGATTCCGTTTCTGTCGACATGATAAGAATATCCTGGAACTAACTTCTCTAGTGAAAAATTCACTGGATCATAGACGTGATTATAAACGACGTCCATAACAACAGATATATTGTTTTCATGCAACTTATCAATCATGATTTTTAGTTCGTTTATTCTCGAATATGGATCATTAGGGTCAGTGGCATAAGAACCTTCAGGTACAAAATATTGACTTGGATTATATCCCCAGTTATATTCAGCTGAAGGATTAAGTTCATCAATACCCTCAAAATCAAAAATAGGCATCAATTGAACATGAGTTATTCCTAACTCTTTTAAGTAATCGAACCCGACAGGTAAAGAATTTTTCTTTAGGTTTTCTTCAATAAAACCTAGGTATTTCATTCTGTTTTTAAAAGGAACAGAATCATCGCTTGTGAAGTCTCTAACAGATGTTTCATAAATTATAGCTTCTAACGGGTTACCGCTAAATTTAGACTTATGTTTTATTTTATACGTCTTCTTGAAATCTACTATATAGTTATACTCGCCATTAGCGTTACTTGCTTTTCCATAAGGGTCCAAGACTCTTTGTTCTTTACCATTTACATAAACTAAATAACGGTATTTATAACCATCTAAATCCCCTTCTAAGAAAATTCGCCAAACTCCAGCTACTTTGTTTTCCAAATCATAGTATTCAGTAATATTATTCTTATCAACTAATTCTAATTTGACATACTTAGCTACTGGCGACCAAATTTTAAATTTAGTTCCTTCTTTGGTATAGGTAAAACCTAAGTCGCTCTTTTTATAATTATAAATATTATCAAATAATTCAGTTCTGACAATTTTACCAGTATAAAGTTCTGACATTTGTTTTTTGGTATTTTCCACAAAATAAACTTTGCTCAAGTCAATATAGGCGTCAAAATTAGCAATTAACTTAATTTCGACCCCAAGGTTTATTTTCTGATTTATTTTTAGTTTAATAATTTCTTCATTACCTATTAAAAAGTACTTCTGGTTATCTTGATAATTTTTTATCGGAATTATAATTGTTAATTCATCAAAGTCATCAAGATAACAATAAAAAGGTCTGTTATCCATCTAGTCTCTCCATTAAATTCTTTGCATATTGCAATAAGGTTTCTTTTTCATTGTCAATAAGTTTGTTGATTACTTGAAATTCTAGTTCTTCAATAATCTCACCAATGATTTCTTCGTTGTTGATTTTTTTGGCATTTAGAATATCATTTCCATTAATCTGTAATTGTTCTCTCTTTGTTATTGGCAAATTGTTGTATATTGATTTTATTAGTTCTTCTTGGTTATCTTCTTTTTTTATTACTTGCTTAATTTTATTAGCTGAAAGTGAAAGATCTAATCCTAATTTATAAAGTAAAGATGCGTTAAAACGAGAATTAGTTGTCGCTTTCAACAAATGTGAAAGCTTATAAACATAGAGTTTATCTTTGTTGGAAAAGCGCCAATATTCAGGAATATCACTATCATCTAAATAAATACTCAAAGCCATAAACTCTAAAAAATTAAGTTTGATTTCACTCTTATTATAAATTTTCAATGACTTATCAAATTCACTGAAGACTGAAGAAAATTCAATTGTTTCCATATATAGAGTCGCAGACTTTTGGTAAGGGTTTAAAAAGAGTTCTTCTAACTCTTGAGTAACTCTTTCATTAGGAAGATGTTTAATCTTGAGAATATTATTTTTCATCGAAGTCAACGTCTCGTTTTCAATTGAAAAATTAAACTTAGATACAAATCTAAGTGCTCTAATTATTCTTAAAGCGTCTTCATTAAATCTTTCGTCGGGATCACCAATAGCTCTGATAACTTTATTTTTTAAATCTTCTTTTCCGGAAAATAAATCAATTACTTGATCATGAATATCCATTGCTAGAGCATTGATAGTAAAGTCTCTTCTTTTCAAATCTTCTTTTAAATTATTGGAATAGATGACATTTTTCGGTTTTCGATAATTTATATATTCCTGGTCGATTCTATAAGTTGTAACTTCAAACGACAAATCTTCTATTATAACTGTGATAGTCCCATATTTTTTACCGGTAGGTATTGTTTTTTCAAATAGCCTTTCGACTTCTTCTGGTAAGGCGTTTGTAGTTATATCGATGTCTGATGAAACTCTATCAATAAGCATATCTCTTACAAAACCGCCTACAAAGTAGGCTTCATAACCAGATTCAATAAGTTTTTTAAGTATTTTCTTTCCTAATATATGGGATCTATTCATTGAAATCACCATAGTTATTATATCATATATTATAAGCTTTACTAACTGTTTTATTTCAATTTCACGATGCTTTTAGCTTATAATATTTGTTTTTATATTCAAGGGTTTATGATATAATATCTATCGGTGAGATTATGAAATCAATATTAGGTTTTACTAAAATTGAAAAGATAGAAAAAAAGTCTAGATTTATTGGTTTGATTTATCATGTTGAAACAATTGATGAAGTTAATCAGATCCTTATAGATGCTAGAAAAGATTATCCTAACGCCAACCATTATACATATGCTTATGTTCTAGATGATTTGCAAAGCAAAGCCAGTGATGATGGTGAACCTAGTAGAACAGCTGGATTTCCTATTCTTGAAGTGATCAAGAACAATAATTTAAATTATTGCTTGATTATCGTGATAAGGTATTTTGGGGGGATTTTGCTAGGTAGTGGCGGACTTATTAGAGCTTATTCTCATACTGCAAGTTCAGTCTTAAATGAAGCCACTTTAACAAAAAAAATAACCACATGTTATTGTAAAGTAACATGTGATTATGATAATTTAGGTAATATTGATAAAATCATACGTGAAGAAACAACTTTGGAAAATGTAAGTTATGACCTAAAAATAACCTTCTACTTTTTCGTTAATAAAGATAAACTTGATAATTTAAAGCAAAAAGTGTTTAATCATAATAATTATCAAGATAATCTAGAGATTCTTGAAGAAAAAGAAATGTTTGTTAAAATAGATTATTAAGGTTCTCAAACAATGATACAATGGCATCAACAAAGAAATATCCTAGAATTACCGATATGATCATATATAAGAAGCGAATTTGGTCTCCTGAGTTAGGCTTAAATACTTTAGCTAGGTCTATTGCTTGAATAGTTTTAAAGATGAACATTGTCGCAATAAAAAACAAGACTATTCTAGATATAAAAAATACTGATGGATCGATAATTATTAACATATAAATCACTCCAATACTGAATCTGGTATAAATTGATTGCTTTCAATATCTGTATAGATATTTATTACTAGTTCATTCGGTAAACATACTATCGGGACTAAAGGGCTTGATGTTGGTTTTTGGAACTGACATAAATCCTTAGGGCTCTCTTGATATGCTACGCTTATTTTTTGATCAGCTACTACTATCTTTATTCCCACAATTTCGTTTTCTTTAGCATATTGATCATCAAGGTATAATTCAGTCATATCTAAAGTAGTTTTACCAGGAACATAGAATATGCCTTCACTTGATCTCTCTGTGTGAATTAAACTTTTATATTCAGTGTCGTACACTTTATATTCATTATTTTCTAAATTAATCATTAAAATCACTTCATTTTGATAAACTATTTTAGCGTAAGTGTTGCCTGTATCATTAAGGTTTTCTATAAGTCTAAAGGCAAGACCGCTTACTAAAGCAATTAATAAAATGATTCCAATGAAGATAATATCGCGCTTTTTGATAATATCACACCTTTCAACAAATATTATATAATAAATCATGTTTTTTTTAAACAAATATATTAAGGAGCAAGCAATGAAAAAATTTTTATTACTAACAACTTTTACAATTCTCGCATTTATCTTAATCGGCTGTGGAAATAATCAAACGACTGCGGTTAATCCTAACAGCGATTATTGCACGGAAACGGACGATGAAGGAGTATTTGTTTGTGAAAAACGTTTCACTTCATATTTTGATACAATAATGTCATTAAAAATATATTATGACGAAAATAGCGATTATAATGTTGACGCTGTCTTTGATGATTTTGAAGAGTTGACAATTAAATATCATCAGTATTTTGATAAATATAATGCTTATCCTAATGTTAATAATGTCTATACAATTAATAATAGCGATGAAACAGTAACGCTAGATCAAGAATTGTTCGATGCAATTAAATACGCTAGGGATAATGAAGATATTTATAAAGATGGTGACAATTTATTGTTTAATATCGCTTTACACCCAGTTCTTGAAGTTTGGCATAATGCAAGAAATAGCAATAATTGTGATTCTTTTATCGAACTTGGCGTTGATTATTGTCCTGTGCCTGAAATCGATATGGAAAACACTGACTTCAATATCGATCCTGATGATATTGTTCTGGATGAAGAAAATTTGACAATCAGTTTTAATAAAGCTGATATGGGGATTGATTTAGGAGGATTTGCTAAAGGGTACTTTAGCGAAATCGTTTCTCAAGAATTAAACCAGTATAATATCAATTATATCCTAAACCTTGGACAATCTAATGTTTATGCCCATGGATTAAACCTTACTAAAAGCGATGGTTTATTCTATATCGCTCTTACAACTCCGTTTAAAACTGTTGATGACGACCCTTATTATGCGGTTGTAAAACTAGAATCAGGACTTAATTTAGTCTCAAGTGGTAATTATCAAAGATATTTTAAAAATGTCTTTGACTTAGAAGACGAAACCTTATATCACCATATCATTGATCCTAGAACTTATTATCCTGGCGGTGAAGTTACAAGTTTAACTATCCTTTATGATAATGCTGCTATCGGTGATATTTTATCCACTACACTCTTTTTAATGTCTTTGGAAGAGGGATTAGAGTTTGTCAATAATTATGAAGGATTAGAGGCTTTATGGTATGTTGATAAGGATAATATTGTTATGAGCGATAACTTCGCTGATTATTTAATGGAACCAATAAACTAAAAAAGCGCAAAAGCGCTTTTTTTAATTGAAATTATTAATTGTAGTTGAAAAGTTTGTTAGGACCTTTCTTGCTAGATATGCGGTTATAAGTCCTGTAGGAACACTTAAAGCAATCATGTATGGTAACAGATATATTAAGGTTTCTGTATTCGATACTACTATAGCAGCGGCAATTTGACCTACCATATGCAGTAAAGAACCAAAAACAGATACACTATATATTGATAATTTTGTCTTCTTTATAAGAATCATTCCGATAATTGCTAACATACCACCAGAAATACTAATCCAGAAAGAATTTGAGAATAAGCCGCTGTATGTTAAAGCCACAATTAAAATTCTGACAAAAACCACTAAAAAGGCATCTTTTTCTCCGAGTGTCATTAAAATAATTAAAGTAATGACATTCGCTAATCCTAATTTTACTCCTGGCACTAAGAATATCATTCCAGAAATTGCTGTTTCAACTATTGAAAGTACAACAGAAATCGAAATCATAATCGCTATAAATATTAATCTTCTTGTTTTCAAAACTCTCATCAACCCTTTACTTTTTAACCGATAAGTACCTGAACAACATTGATATAGGCCAGAATAGCAAAGCGATTAAAATTAGTACGAACCACAATATATTAGCAAAAAATTGCAAAAAAGTAAAGTTAATAAATATTGAAATTCCACTGACAATTAAATATCCCCATAAAGAAAACAAAAATTGATGTTTTCTTTTTTTGATAATGTTCTTCTTGACATTTAATTCAGGATATACTTCCAAAACATCACTAACGTCGCCAAATTCATTTATTGACTTATCGATAGCTTCGTCCAGTGGTGTTCCGTTTTCAACTAGATCATCAACTTTTTCTTCTAAACTTATTGTTAAGATTTTGATAAGTTCTTTTTTGTCTTCGTCATTTAATAAATCCTTTAATAAGTTACTTACAAAGGCTTTGATTTTATTCATCTTGGTCTCCTAACATATTAAACATAATTTCTCTTAACATGTTCCATTCATTTAGCATTTCTTTGAAATATGCTTTTCCCAGAGATGTAACTCTATAGTAACGTCTTTTACCACCGTATGTCTTTTCACCTAAATATGAAGAAATCAACTCTTTTTTCTCCAGTCTTTGTAAAACTGCATAAAGAGTTGCTTCTTTTATCATAAATAAATTATTTGTTCTTTCTTTGATTACGTTAACAAGCTCATATCCATACATATCTTTTTCTGATAATAATTTTAAAATTATCGTCTCGATATGACCTCTGATAACATCGCTATTAATCATAAACTTCCTCTATTTTTTAATTATATAACCGATTGTAATTGCGCCTTTACCAGAATGAGCAGCTACTGCCGGAGCTAATAAATAATCTTTTATTTCTCCTAATTCAGGTCTTTGGTTTAATACAGTTTCTCTTATATATTGAGCAGTCTCCGGATTGTTTGCATGAATGATAAATGCTTCTACATCCAAATCTTTAGTTTCCTCTAAAAACTTTTCAATTACTCTATTTACAGCTTTATTGAAAGTCCTTATTTTTTCAATACTAACTACCGCTCCGTTTGAATCGATTTCAAGTAAAGGTTTTATTTTAAGCATATTTGCCATAAAACCTGCGGCATTAGATAAACGACCATTCTTAATTAAGAATTTAAGATCGTTAACGGCAAAATAAATCTTGTTGTTGTCTCTAATGTATTCAAGATCCTTAATTATCTCTTCAATGGTTTTTCCTTGTTTATAATCTTCATAAGCTTTGAAAATCATCGCACTTTCAATATAGCCAACAGAACGTGAATCAAAAACATGGACATCTACGCCTTCAACCATTTTTTTAGCCATCATAGCGTTGTCATAAATACCGCTCATTTTTGATGATATCGTTACAAATAAAATTGTATCGCACCCATTATCTCTAAGTTTTTCATAAGCTTCTAACATAGTACCTGTTGAAGCCATTGAAGTCCTTGGCAATAAATCAGGATTTTTATCTAACATATCATAAAATTCCTGAGCTTTAAGTTCTTCGTAATCGATATATTCTTTATTTCCCATAATAACCATTGAACGAATAATGGTTAAATCAAAATCATAATCCAAATAGTCAATTGAAGCGTTAGTACATACCATTAAACCTAATTTTTTCATTAATATTTCCCCCTTAACTTCACTATTTAATTATAGACTATCTAAGTTAAAAGTCAATATCAGCAATCAAGATAATACTATCTTCTGCCTTTTTTTGAAATGGATAAATTCGCTTTTTTACCTTTTAATTTTCTGTTTTTACAATTAGAAAGGATAGCTGTTGCGTATTTCTTGTCTACTGAGAAGAATGAAAATGATGACAGAATAGCTATATCTTGAATCTCTTTTGGGTGAATTTTAACATGTGATTTTACAAAATCTAAGATGTCGGAAACAGTAAGACTTGATTCTTTACCCATATTTAAATGGAAACGAACTTGATCTTGTCTATTGCTTCTAGCTTGTGGTTTATTAAAGCTTTCATTAATATCTTCAATATTATTGTGATTTGTATCCAAAGCTTTGAGTTTTTTAAGCAAAGCAGCTATGATTTCATCTTCTCTTAAATTTTCACTGACTAGTTGATTAAGTATACTGTATTCTTTTTCTAAAGACTCGTTATTGATAATTTCTTTGATTTCATCAACAAATTTTGTATTTTTAACATCGATTACTTTTTCATATGTTGGTATGCTTCTTTTCTTGATTTTAGTCTTAGTTAAAGACTCAATTTCAGCTATTTTTCTTACTTCGCCTTTAGATACTAAGGTAAATGAATATCCGACATTTCCAATTCGACCAGTTCTACCAATTCTATGAATATAATAATCTGCTTTTTCTGGAACATCAAAATTGAAAACTGCTTCAACGTGTTTGATGTCTAAACCTCTTGCGGCAACGTCTGTAGCTACTAATACATCTATTATGCCATTATGAAATTTATTTAAAACATCTAGTCTTGTAGTTTGTGGTAAGTCTCCATGAATTTTATCACAGTTTATTTTTCTGTCAATTAATTCTTCTGTTACTCTATCGACTTGTAATTTTGTGTTACAGAAAATCAAAGCTAAAGTTGGTCGATAAATGTTAAGAAGTCTATAAACTGCTTCAGTTTTGTTTTCTTTTTTAACCATATAATAATATTGACTGATATCTTGATTTGTCAGTTCGGTTCCAACTGAAGTAACAACTTCAGGATTAACCAAGTATTTTTTAGCTAAATCAACAATTCTTTTTGGCATCGTCGCAGAAAACATTAAAGTCTGTCTATTTTCGGGAGTGTATTCAAAAATGGTTTCGATATCTTCGATAAAACCCATTTTTAACATTTCGTCAGCTTCATCTAAAACCAAATATTTAATATTAGAAAAATTCATCGTTTTTCTTTTTAAATGGTCAATTATTCTACCTGGGGTTCCAATAATTATTTGTGGTTTTTTTCTTAACTCATGAAACTGTCTTGTGATAATTTCTCCACCATAAACATTGACGATTCTTGCATCGTCGATATATTTAGAAATATTATTTAACTCACTCTTTATTTGCACGGACAATTCTCTTGTTGGTGTGATGATAAGCGCTTGAATTTCATCGCTTGTGAAATCAATCATTTCTAAAAGAGGAATACCAAATGCGGCGGTTTTCCCTGTTCCTGTATGTGAATTACCGATGACGTCTTTACCCATTAATAATAGGGGTATTGTTTGTTCTTGAATGGGTGTTAAATTAACAAATCCCATTTCAGTTATTGCTTTTTGAATCTCGTTTTTAATCTTCATTTTTTCTTCTTTCCTAGAAAAAAAATCAACTATTTAGTTGATTTTTTAAGTCTCTAAATCTATTATTTTAATTCCATTTTCTTTAAATAATCTAGCGCTAACTCCTAGACCATTAATTCTATTCCCGCTGAAAGTTCCATCATAGATATTCTTATATCCGCATGATGGTGAAGAATCTTTAAGAATAACGCTACTCACATCATTCGCTTTTATTATTTCCAGAGCTCTTTTAGCACCTAAATTAAAATTTTTAGTGACTAATTGACCTTCTTCATTAATAATTGATCCGTCTTCTTGAATTTCACTTTTTATTCTTGGTGTCGGAAGTCCGCCTAATTCTTCTGGACAAATAAGGACTACTTCTTTTCCGCTTAAATAATCGATGACTTTAAAATTTAAATTATTTTTGCCATTATATTTGCAGTTAACACCTAATAAACAAGCGCTGACAGCGATTTTATCTTTTTCCATTTTACTCAAATGAATCGATATCGATTTTTATCTTTTTACCTTGTTTAGAAGCAGCAGCGTAGGAAATAGTTCTTATTGCATTAGCGATCTTTCCACCTTTTCCAATTACTCTGCCTAAATCTTCTTGATTAACTAGGACTTGGATTGTAATAGAATTTTCATCTTCAGAAAACTTTTTTACTAATAAGTCTTCAGGATGAATAACTAATGGCGTAACCAAGTCAAAAACTAGTTTTTCGAAATTAACAGCCATTATAATACCTTCTACTTGTTATTCTTTTCAGATAAAAATTCGTTCATTACTCCAGCTTTTTTAAATAAACTTTTAACTGTTTCAGTAGGTTGAGCACCAGAATGTAACCATTTCTTTGCTAAATCATTATTGATTTCTACAAAAGCAGGATTTTTAGTTGGATCATAAACACCAACGATTTCTAAATATCTTCCATCTCTTGTTTTTCTAGCATCCGCAGCTACGATGCGGTAAAAAGGTCTTTTAGTTGTACCAAATCTTTGTAATCTTAATTTAACCATAATAATCCTCCTTAATAAAATTCCGAATTAAATTATATCAAAAAAAATATAGCCTGTCAAGTATTTTTTATTGACAGGCAAAAAATATTAGATTGAGAAATTTAAGGCTTCCATTTCTTGTTTAGAAGCTTCTATCTTTTTAACTAAACGATGTTTTTTTAAACTATTAAAAACTTCATCGAATTTATCTTCATCAATATAACCGGTTAAATATTTCATATGGTCATTTACATAAGTGATATTAACTCCAAGTTCTTTAAGTTTGTTAGCTATTTTTTTGTGACGGAAATAAACTATAATTCCTTTTCTTTTTATCATTGTTTTCCTCTTGTGTTCATGTTTTAATTAAAAACATTATATCATATATAAATTAAATTACCAAAGATAAAAGGCTAATTTTCTTTATTTTTTTTATTTAGAGTGTTATAATTTTCTTGGTGATAAAGATGTTATTAAATAAAGATATAATTATGGACGGTCATCCAACCCTAAGATTAAAAGCTAAGGAAGTTGAACTGCCACTATCAGAAGAAAATTTGAATATTTTAAGAAGTATGATGGAATATATTGAAAACTCTCAAGATGATGAGTTAGTTGAAAAATATGGTCTTCGTCCTTCTGTTGGTTTAGCAGCGCCGCAGATTAATAAATCATTGAAAATGTTTTGTATGAAAACTCTAGATGAAAATTTTGAGCAAACTTACAGATTCGCTGTTGTTAATCCAAGGATTATTTCTTATTCTGAAAGCTTAACTTATTTGCCTGGAGGCGAAGGGTGTCTTTCAGTTGATGAAGATACAACGGGACTGGTTAAAAGATATAAAAAGATTAAAGCTAGAGTTAATCTCATCGATTTAAAAACTGGAGAGGCTAAAGAAACTATACTTAAACTCAAAGGTTATCCAGGAATAGTTTTCCAACACGAGTATGATCATTTGATGGGTATATTATTTATCGATAAGATGGATGAAACTTTAGAGGGTATAGAGCCAGTGAAATTTAATATTGTTGAAGAAGAAAAGTTGTAATTTTACAACTTTTTTTAAGTTTTTATTTTACAAACTAGCGTGAGTTTTAAGTCAATAATTATGATATAATTGAATAGAAATATCTTAAAAACATTATGTTAAGAGGTTTATAGATGATGAAATATGAAAAAATTATAAGTAAAATGACTTTAGAGGAAAAAGCTTCTTTGATGTCAGGAAAAGATTTTTGGACAACTCAAGAAATTGATAAACATGGTATTCCTAGCATCTTTCTTTCTGATGGTCCTCATGGTTTAAGAAAACAAGCTGTTGCCTCCGACCATTTAGGTTTGAATGAAGGCGTCCCGGCAACTTGTTTTCCAACAGCAGCTACCGTAGCTAATAGTTGGGATGAAAATTTAGGCGAAGAAATGGCTAAAGCATTAGGTGAAGAAGCTGTGGCTTTAAAGGTTCATGTTTTGTTAGGGCCAGGAACTAATATTAAAAGAAATCCTTTATGTGGAAGAAACTTTGAATATTTTAGTGAAGATCCTTTATTAGCGGGTAAAATGTCAGCCGCATATATCAGGGGAATTCAGTCAAAGGGAATATCAGCTTGCCTAAAACATTTCGCGGCTAACAATCAGGAATTCAGAAGAATGGCCATAAACTCTATTATCGATGAAAGAACTTTAAGAGAAATCTACTTAAAGCCTTTTGAAATCGGTATTAAAGAAGGTAAATTAAAATCATTGATGACATCTTATAATATGGTCAATGGCTCATATACTAATGAAAACATGCATTTAATGCAAGATATATTAAGAAAAGACTGGGGTTATGAAGGTCTTGTCGTTACCGATTGGGGCGGAAACAATGATAGAGTAAAAGGACTTATAGCAGGCAATTCTTTAGAAATGCCAAGTACAAGCGGTAAGACTAACGAAGATATTGTTAAAGCCATTAAAAACGGTGAAATAAAAGAGAATGTATTAGATGAGAATGTCGATAGATTGTTAACATTGATTTTTGATACGGATGAAACAATTTCTAACAGCAATATTAGTTTGGATGTTGATAAACATCATCAACTAGCTCAAAAAGTAGCTGAAGAATCAATAGTTTTATTAAAAAACAAAGATAAGGTTTTACCTTTAAATAATCATGATAAAATAGCTGTTATTGGTGATTTCGCTCAAAAGCCAAGGTATCAAGGCGCTGGTTCTTCTATCGTTAATCCAACTAAACTTGATGATACAATCTCAGTTATTAATGAATATGATCTTAATTATATCGGTTTTGAACAAGGGTATAACCGCTATGGTAAAAAGAGTAAGAAATTAGTTAATAACGCTTTAAAATTAGCAGAGAAAGCTGATGTTGTTCTTCTTTACATCGGACTTGATGAGTTTAGTGAAGCTGAAGGCATGGATAGGCTAGACATGAAAATACCGGCCAATCAATTATCATTGATTGACGATGTTTTAAAACTCAACAAGAAAGTTATAGTTATTCTATCTTGTGGTAGTGCAGTAGAAATGGATTTTGCTGATAAGGTAGATGGTATAGTCCATACTTATTTAAGCGGACAAGCAGGTGCTAAAGCTACGCTTAATATCTTAAGCGGAAAAACTAATCCAAGCGGTAAATTATCCGAAACTTTACCATATAAATATGAAGATACCTCGACATATAACATTTTCCCTGGTAAAGAAGTTACAGCGGAATATCGAGAAGGTTTATATGTGGGATATCGTTATTTTGATACTAATAACATTAAGGTCAGATATCCTTTCGGATATGGATTAAGTTATACAGAGTTCTCTTATTCTGATTTAAAGATTAATAAAGAAAATGTTAGATTTAAAATTAAAAACATCGGTGATATCAAAGGCAAAGAAATTGCTCAGGTTTATATCAAAGCTCTAAATTCAAAAATTTATCGTCCTGATAAAGAACTTAAAGGTTTTATTAAAGTTGAACTTGAACCTAATGAAACTAAAGAAGTTGAAATACTTCTTTCAGATGATGCATTTAAGTTTTTTAATCCAGAAACTTTAAAATGGGAAATTGAAGAATTAGAATATCAAATCATGGTTTGTTCTTCTTCCAAGGACATTAAGTTAAGCGACAAATTATTTGTAGAAGGAACAAAGATTAAGCCATTGATTAGTCTTTCAGATATACCAAGTTATAATTCCGGTGACATCCAAAATGTATCTAAGGAAGAATTTGAAAAGATTTTAGGTAGAGAAGTTCCTAATCCTAATTACGTATTCTATAAAAAGAATCGAATGGTTGTTACGTATAATACAACTGTTGAACAACTAAAATATTCCAAAGGTTGGTTTGGCAGAGCTTTTTCAAGAGGAATTAGATGTAGTGCTAAATTCTATAATTTTATTGGCAAAAGAGAAAAAGCTAATTTTTTAGAAATGGGAGTTATTCATTTACCTTTAAGAGGTTTATCAAGAATGTCTGGTGGAAAAATCAGTTGGGAACAATTAGAAGGTATGATTTTAATGTTCAATGGTAAATTCTTTAAAGGATTATCAAAATTTCTCTTTTCAAAAAAAGACAAATAAATAAATTAAAGATGCTAGAAAAAATCTAGCATCTTTATTATTTTATTATATAATTTCTTTTAATTTGATAGCAAAATTCTTACCGAAGTTTCTTATCTCTTCTTCTTGAGATTGGGAAGGTTTAAACTTGATTTTTAAACCGGTTAATGGCTTCATTTTGAGCTGTTCCAATCTTTGGGTAATATTATCAACAGCTTCACCACTCCATCCATATGAGCCAAAACTTGATGAAAGTTTTCCCTTTAGTTCTTCGTAGTGAAGTTTAGCTAATATCTCCCAAATTATCGGCAACGTATCTCTGACTATAGTAGCTGACCCAATTAAAAAGCCGTTAGATTGTTTAATCCTTTTTACCACTTCATCTGCTTTTACTTCAATTAAATCATATAGTTCGACATTAACATTTCCAGAAAATTCTTCATTAATAGCTTCTTTAATAATTTCTGCCATTCTTCTAGTATAGTTATAAGCACTGGCAAAAGGTATGACTACTAAAGGAACTTCATTAACTTTTTCTTGCGACCAATTTTCATATAGCTTAATCGCCCTATCAATGTCAGAAGTTTCTAATACAGCTCCGTGTGAAGTTGCGATTATTTTTGGATTTAATTCTTTAACCTTTTTTACGCCTCTTCTTACAGCCGGCATAAATGGAGACATGATTGCGTCAAAGTATTCTTTTAAACTTCTTTCGTAATCAGCTTTGCTTTTTAAACTTGATGATACTACGCCATCGAATGCATAATGCGCTCCAAAGAAATCACAAGTAAATAAAATATTGTCTTCTTTTAAATAAGTAAACATTGTATCAGGCCAATGAAGATTAGGTTGAAGAGTAAACTGTAAAGTTTTATCACCTAAAGATAATAAGTCGCCTTCTTTAACTCTATTGAAGTTATATTTGTTAGAATTCACTATTTCTTTGATATTAAGACCAGCTGCCGGGGATCCGTAAATTTGAATGTTAGGATTTTTTTCTAAAACAAATTCAATCAGTCCTGAATGATCTGGTTCAGCGTGATTGACTACTAAATAATCAATATCTTCTATTTTGGTAATATCGTTAATTCTCTCAAAAAATTCTTCTTTAAAAGGAAGCTTAGCCGTATCAATAAGAGCTGTTTTTTCGCTACCTTTGACTATATATGAATTGTATGTTGAACCAAACTCTGTCAACATAACAATATCAAAAACTTTTAAATCGTAATCGATGGTCCCTACCCAGTAAACGCCATCTGCTATTTTATAAGATTTCATCTAATTCACCTCACTTATATTATACTAAAATTGATAGGTTTAAACAAATATTTGATATTTTTTTATTTGTTAATTCACGTTCATTGACAATCATTATTATCCATGATAAAGTACTATATGTGATAGAGTAGTTATCTATAAGGGGGAAATATAATGAAATACAAACTATTTACTGATTCATGTATAGATTTACCTGACCAATTAGCTAAGAGATTGGAAATCGAAGTCTTACCTTTAAAAGTCACTGTTAAAGGGAAGGAATACTCTAATTATCTTGATAATAGGGAAATAACACCTGAGCAATTTTATAATTTGTTAAGAGAACAAAACACAGCTTCAACAGCGCAGTTAAATCCACATGATTTTATCGAAAAATTTACACCTGTCCTCGATGAAGGTTTTGATATCTTATATATTAGTTTTTCTAGTGCACTATCAGGAACTTATAATTCTAGTATAATTGCCAAAAAGGAATTAGAGGAAAAATATAAAACCAGTAAAATTGAAGTTATTGATAGTTTGTCAGCTTCAATGGGACAAGGTTTATTAGTTACTTTAGCTGCAAATAAAAAACTTCAAGGTTTATCGATTGATGAACTAGTTAAATATGTGAATGATATAAAGTTAGATATATCTCATTTATTTACAGTAAGTGATTTGGGACATTTAAGACGAGGCGGGAGATTATCTGCAAGTTCTTTAGTCTTAGGTAATTTACTTAATATTAAACCTTTACTTCATGTTAACACCTTAGGGGAGTTAAAGGTTTATGGAAAAGCTAGAGGAAGATTTAAATCACTAAATAATTTGATTTCTAGAATGGAAGAAACTTTTGATAAAGAAAGAAATGAAATCATTTATATTTCTCATGGCGATTGCTTGGAAGACGCAATTTATGTCAGAGATAACATAATCAAGAAATTCGGTTTAAAAGAAGAGAGCTTTTTGATCAATCCAATCGGGCCTGTCATTGGTGCTCACTCAGGAGTAAACACTCTGGCTATATTTTATATCGGCAATGAAAGAACTTATTAAGTAGAGATAATTCTCTACTTTTTATTTTTTTAAGAGGCAAAAAGTGATATAATTAAAACTACAAATTATACTTTGAGAAGAAGGTACTGACTGATGTATGAAATCCTCGATAAACAAGAATTAAATAAAGATGTAGATCTTTTTGAAATCAAAGCTCCTTTGGTAGCTAAAAATACAAAAGCAGGTAATTTTGTTATTATCAGAGTTGATAAATCAGGAGAGAGAATACCTCTTACTATTGTTGAAAATACTAAAGATACAATTACGATAATTTCTCAAAAAGTGGGGTTTTCCACTAAATTACTCAGCAAAAAAAACATTGGTGATTCTTTAGAAGATGTTGTCGGGCCTTTAGGATTACCAGCAAAAATCAAGAAGGTAAAAAAACTTCTAGCTGTTGCTGGTGGAGTTGGAGCGGCTCCGCTTTATCCACAAGTAAAAGCTTATTATGATATGGGAACAAAAATCGATCTTGTGATTGGGGCTAAAAGCAAAGACCATTTATTATTGATTGATAAATTTAAAGAAATTACGGAAAACATCTACTTCTCGACTGATGACGGGTCAATCGGAAAAAAAGGATTTGTAACTGACGTTTTAGAAGAACTTCTCCAAAAAGAAACTTATGATTTTTCAGTTGCTATTGGGCCATTAATTATGATGAAGAATGTTGTTGAAATAAATAATAAATATCATTTAAAAACTGCTGTTTCACTAAACCCTATTATGATTGACGGAACAGGAATGTGTGGTAATTGCCGAGTGTCAATTAATGGTAAAACCTACTTCGCTTGTGTTGACGGGCCGGATTTTGAAGCTGACGGTATCGATTTTGATGAACTTCTTAATCGACAAAGTTATTATAAACATGAAGAACATAAATGTAATTTAAGACTGGGTGAAAAAGAATGATTGCTAGAGTTAAAATGCCTGAATTGGATGCCTTGAAAAGAAATAAATCTTTTGATGAAGTCGCTTTGGGTTACGATTTAAATCAAGTTAAGATTGAAGCTTCCAGATGTCTTGATTGCAAAAATCCTAGATGCGTTAATGCTTGTCCGGTTAATATTGATATCCCTAGATTCATCAGATTAATATTAGAAGATAAATTTAATGAGGCTTATTGCGTTATATATGAAGACAATATCTTACCTGCTATTTGCGGTAGAGTTTGTCCTCAAGAAAAGCAATGTGAAGGTGCTTGTGTACTGGGCATTAAATATGAACCGGTTTCAATCGGCGCTTTAGAGAGATATTTGGGTGATTATAGTTTATGTAACAATGTAACTACTAAGGAAAATATTATCGACAAACCGGAAAAAGTTGCGATTGTCGGCAGTGGTCCTGCCGGAATTGCTTGTGCTGCACAAATAAGAAGATTAGGTTATAAGACTGATGTTTATGAAGCTTTACATGAATATGGCGGCGTTTTAAAATATGGTATTCCAGAATTTCGTTTACCTAAATCAATTGTTGATCGCGAAATAATCAGATTAGAAAATATCGGAGTTAATTTCCATAAGAACGTTATTATCGGCAAAACTCTTACAATCGACCAATTATTCAATGAACTTGACTATAAGGCTATTTTTATTGGTTCAGGTGCAGGTTTACCTAGTTCATTAGGAATCAGTGGAGAAAATTTAAACGGCGTTTATTATGCCAATGAATTTCTAACTCGAGTGAATTTAATGAGAGCCAATAATTTCCCTTTTTCTCCTACACCAATAAAGATAGGTAATACTGTAGCTGTTGTTGGCGGTGGGAATGTAGCGATGGATGCTGCTAGAACCGCCAAGAGATTGGGTGCTAAGAATGTTTATATCATTTACAGAAGAGACATGTCAGCATTACCGGCAAGAAAAGAAGAAATTCATCACGCCATCGATGAGGAAATTGAATTTAAACTTTTACTTAATCCAGTAGAGATAATAGGTGAAGATTATTTGGTTAAGAAAGTTAGATGCCAAGTAATGACTTTAGGTGAAAAAGATTCATCAGGAAGACAAAGACCTATTCCAACTGACAGATATGAAACAATTGAAATTGACAATCTAATTATCGCTATTGGTCAAAGTCCGAATCCGATAATTAAAAAAGCTACACCAAACCTTGAAGTTGACGATTGGGGTAGAATTAAAGTTAATGATTATCAAACTTCTATTCCTGGAGTGTTTGCTGGCGGCGATATTGTAACTGGAGCCGCAACCGTGATCTTAGCTATGGGTGCCGGTAAGGAAGCAGCTTTAAAAATAGATAGTTATTTAAAAGACGCTTAGTTAAAAAGCGTCTTTTTTTTAAAATAAAAGTGACAACATTGTCACTTGCTATTGACTTTTATAAATTCTAGGTATAAAATCACTATATGACAACAGTGTCATAAAGGAGGTTTTAAATTGCCAACAAATACTTTTATAAATCTTGACAAGGATAAAAAAGATAAAATCATTGAAGCGGCTTTAAATCAATTTTCCGAGAAACAATATGAACAAGTAAATATTTCCGATATTATTAAAACCGCTAAAATTCCTCGAGGCAGCTTTTATCAGTATTTCAATGATAAGGAAGATCTTTATCTTCACCTTATCAGTGGGATAAGGGATAAAAAAATGCAGTTTCTAGAGGAAGATATTAACAATTCAGAAAACCTTAGATTTATCGACTTAATCAAGAAACTCTATATGGATGGTGTAAGGTTTGCGATTAAATATCCAAAGTATGTTAAAATGATGGACTTTTTATTAAAAAACCGAAATCAAATCTATGATAAGATAATGAAAGATAATCTTCTGATCGCAGAGAATCTTTATGCTTCCTTAATCGAAAAAGATAAAGCTAAAGGTTATATTAAAAAAGATATTGATACCCGTACTTTTGCTAAAATTGTAGTTCAATTGACCAGTAACATCGCTATTGAAGAACTCAATCTAGAAAATGAAGAAGAAAGTTATCAAAAAATGTTAGAACAAAATGAAAAAGTTTTAAAAATAATTGAATATGGCGTTTTGGAAAGGACAATATAATGTTTAAAGTAGAAAATCTGGAGTTTAAATACAAAAATAATCAAGAAAATGTTTTAAAAGGAATTAGTTTCGAAATCAAAGAAGGCGAAATCTTTGGTTTTTTAGGCCCTAGTGGAGCCGGTAAAAGTACAACTCAAAAAATAATTATTAAAATCTTAGAGAATTATCAAGGGATGATAACTTACAAAGGGAAAGACTTAAAATCCTTCACTAACGAGTTTTATGAAGATATCGGCGTTAGTTTTGAAATGCCTATTCATTTTTCTAAAATGACTGCTATGGAAAATGTTAATTTCTTTCTGAAATTATATAAAAATAACGCTGATGTTGAAGCTTTACTTAAAAGAGTAGGTTTGTGGGAAGACAGAAATAAAATGGTGGCTGAATTTTCTAAGGGTATGAAAATAAGATTAAATTTGGTAAGAGCTTTACTTAATAAACCAAAAATGCTTTTTTTAGATGAACCGACTAATGGATTAGATCCGACTAACGCCATGATTTTAAAAGATATGATCAGAGAGTTTAGAAATGAAGGCGGTACTGTATTCATCACTTCTCATATCATGGCTGATATCGATCAATTATGTGATAGAGTGGCATTTATAGTTGAAGGCGAGTTAAAAGAAATTGATTCTCCTCGAAATTTAAAAATCAAATATGGAAAAAAAGAAATTACAGTAGAGTATAAAGAAAATGGCGGAACTAATACTATATCATTCCCAATGGAAAATATCGGCAAAAATAGCGATTTCTTGGATATAATACAGAATAAAGAAATCGAAACCATACATAGTGGCGAAACAACACTTGAAGATATTTTCATTAAAGTAACTGGAGTGAAGTTGTCTGATGAAAATGAATAGATTACTTCTTCTTATCAAAGGAGAATTACTAAGACTTCATAAATATAATGTTGTATTTATTTCTGTTTTTATCGCTTTAGTATGGGGAGTTGCCCTATATTTTGTTAGCTCCGATATTTTTAATTATCTGTTACCGTTTTTGATTTTGATTGATGCGACTATGATGAGTTTGATGTATATTGGTAGCGTAATGTTTTTTGAAAAGAAAGAGTCTACCCTTTCATCAGTTCTTGTAACTCCTGTAACAAATCAAGAAATAATTCTTTCTAAAATAATTGCGAACACAATTCATAATTTGTTCTCGACCAGTTTAATTATCATTGTGTTTATATTTATTAAAGATGTAAAAATTAATTATCTGTTAATGCTTTTGGCTATCATTCTTACAACCTCTGTTTTTACAAGTTTAGGTCTTTTACTAGCATATTATCAAAAAGATTTTACTAGTATGTTAACAAACTTAATGATTCTGATGTTTATTTTCTTGTTGCCATCTGCGCTTTACGCTTTTAATGTTTTAAAAGCGGATGCTTGGGAATATATTTTGTTATTAAATCCTATCCAAGCTGCGCAAGAAATAATCAAAGGCGGATTTAGAGGTGCTTCTTTAGACTGGCATTACTACTTTAGCCTAGCGTATATATTAATTGGTGGATATTTAAGTTATAAATTTTTGGTGTTGCCTAAATTTAATGACTATGCAGTTTCAATAAGTGGGGTGTGATCTAATATGTTAAAAACCATAATAAAGGCAGAACTTAAAAATATCACTAGAGACAGGATGTATATTTTCTTTATGATTTATCCTATAATATTAGGTGGGATTGGTTACTTTTTAGTTCCATATCTTAAAGACACTGTCGCTCCAGGGAATCTTTTGCCGGAAATTATCGCGATGATGTTAATTTTGTTGACAGGATTTATCTTTGGTGCATTAACTGCTTTCACGCTTTTAGATGATAAAGATGACTTGGTTTTAATGAGTTTAAAAGTAACGCCTATTTCTGTTAAGTTATATGTAGCTGTAAAACTTTTTATTAGTTTCATATTTGGCTTTATCTCCACTATGGTAATTATTTATGCGACTAACTTTTTACCGGGGTCAAGTTTTTGGATAATTTTAATGATATCTATTCTTGGCGCTTTACAAGCACCAGGAATAGCTTTGATAGTCAACTCTTTTTCTGATAATAAAGTCGAAGGATTTGTTATTATGAAAATGAGTGGTTTAGTCTTAGCTTTTCCAGTTATAGCTTTCTTCGTTTCATCTTGGCAAGAAGTATTCTTGGTTTTCGCACCTGGATTTTGGTCAGCTAGATTAATCCAAATGGAACTTGTAACTCAAGCTGAAGCTAACTTTTCATATATTGTTTATTTTATTTTCGGAGTCATTTATAATTTATTATTCACATATTTATTTATGAAAATATATTCAAAAAGAAGTAATTTATAGGAGGAAATTATGAGAATTTTAAGTATTTTTCTAATTGTTTACGGAATTGTTTGCATAATGATCGCTGGACTAAGACCACCATTTATTATGAACATGAAAAAAATCCAAATTTTCGAAAAGTATCTCGGCAAATTAGGAACTATTTTATTAATTTTAGGGTTTGGAATAGCAGCTATTGTAATTGGCATATTAATTTACGAATAAATAATAAAGGACCTCAAAACTCAAGAGGTCCTTTGTTATTTATTGATTTATTATCTGATTGTTTTTTCATAGATTAAAAAAACTTGATTGTATTCATTAACTTCCCCAATTGACTCATTGGCAATAAAAAGTTGCTGATTATCACTTTCAATCATGACAAAATGGCGATAATAGACATATCTATCTATTCTAAAACTATTTAAAGGGTCAAAACCGATTACCTTATCACATTTATGCACTTTAGGATTATTCATTAAAACATAATTAATCCTTGAACCAATGCTCTCATAATATTTTTCTAAAAATGATAGATCTAGATTATTATTTTCATAAAAGATTGATTCTTTATTAAAATCTGAGAATAACAAATCATATATCGGTTTTTCTTCATTCTTAATATCATGTACAAAACTCATATTGAATTTTTGTGCAGTCATTAAAATCAATGCGCCTATTTCATAAGAAATGTTTCTTATAGGTATATAGTTTCTAATGTTTTTTATCG
>CAZJAP010000012.1:0-24907 GCA_964544325.1 uncultured Candidatus Izemoplasmatales bacterium
GGGGCTAAACATATCTTCAATTATAATATCTTGGGAGTTGTGAAAAAAAACAAATATGATCAGTATGACTTTGTAGTTAAAGACTTAATTGATAAAGAATATATAGAGTGTGATGAGAGTATTGTTGATTTGGCTGATTTGATGAAAGAAAAAGATGTTTTTATTGGTGTTTCTGCAAAGAATATCCTATCAAAAGAAATGGTAGAATCAATGAATACGGATAACATTGTCTTTGCCTTAGCAAATCCGGACCCAGAAATTTCTCCAGCATTAGCTAAAGAAGCTAAAACTAGGATAATCGGTACCGGTAGAAGCGATTATCCTAATCAAATAAATAATGTTTTAGTCTTTCCTGGGTTAATGAAAGGCGCATTAAAGGCAAGAGCTAAATCTATCACAGACGAAATGAAAATCACAGCCTGCAAGACTTTAGCAAGCCTTGTAGATGATAATGAATTAACAGATCAATATATCCTTCCGGATATTTTTGATTCAAGAGTTGTTGACGTTATAGCTGAAACTATTTATAAAAAAATAAAAAAAGGCTAATTTTAGCCTTTAAATTACTTTTTTCAATTCTTGATATACTCTAGATACCGGGAAACCGACAATTGTAAAATAATCTCCTGATATACCTTTAACAAATCTTGCCCCATGATCTTGAATGCCATAAGCACCAGCTTTATCTAAAGGTTCTTTCGTTTTGATATAATCGTCTATCTCTTTTTCTGTTATATCCCAAAAAGTAACTTTAGATTCTGTATAAAAAGATTTTGAGTATCCTTTCTTTATTATCGCACACCCTGTTAAAACTCTATGAGTTTTACCTGATAATGTTTGCAAGAAATACTTAGCTTCTTCTTTTGACTTCGGTTTACCTAAAATCAAATCATTTATAACTACTAAAGTATCAAAACCTAGGACTAAATCTTCTTTACGAGTTTTAAAAACAGTTAATGCTTTCTGAAAAGCTAAATCCATAACTAGTTCTTCGTGTGATAAGCTTAAATCATTCACTTCTTCAATGTTTGGTGAAATAGCTTCATATTCCATGTCTAGTAATTTGATTAATTCAAGTCTTCTTGGTGATTGGCTCGCTAAAATTAGTTTCATTTTCACACCTCTTCTTCACTTATTATATCAAAAAAAATATATTTTAAAAATATTTTTATTTTCAACAAAAACAACATAAAATTATCACAATTCTTTGTTAACATATCTATGCAATCAAATTTTCTCTTTTATTTTATATATTTGAGCATAGAGACGTTATATTTCTATGCTCAATATTATTTTTAGGAGGCTTTTTATGATTAAAAACTTCGGATACCATTTAATTGAAGAAAACGATTCATTGTTACTGGCTGTAAGTGGCGGAATCGATTCAATGGTAATGTTAGATATAATCTTTAAACTCAAGAGAAAATACAAACTGAATCTCTATATAGCTCATGTGGATCACCAAAAAAGAGCTAGTAGTGTAGATGATAAAGAATTTGTCATTGAAAGAGCTAAGGAATTGGAAATTCCTTATTTTGTCGAAAACCTAGAACATAACGATGAAGAAAACTTTCATGATTACGCTCATAAGAAAAGATATGATTTTTTCTATCAGGTAGCTAAAGAAAATAAAATAAATAAAGTTGTTTTAGCACATAATGCTAATGATAATGCGGAAACTATTTTAATGAGACTTACTAGAGGGAGTTCTTTTGAGGGTTATAGGGGAATATTAGAAAATAATTTTTATAAAGATTTAGAAATTATCAGACCACTTTTACACCTTTCAAGAGAAGATATCGAAATATACCAACAAGTTAATTTAGTGCCTTATCAAAATGACCCGTCAAATGATACAGATGATTATACCAGAAATCGCTATCGTCATCATTTATTACCTTTGATTGAGTCAGAAAACCCTAGATATTTAGAAAAAATTAGCCAATTTTCTTATTATCAAAATTTAAGTTACAAATTAATTGATAAGATTAGTGATAAATTTTTGAATAAATTAAACTTCTCATCTGAAATTACAATAAAAGTTGAAGATTTCTTAGAGGAAGATAAAATTATTCAAATAGAAATCATCAAGAAAGTTATTAACAAAATAACTAATAATTGCCTAGAATTATCTTTACAGAATATTCTTGATATTATTGAGCTATTTTTGAATATAAAACCTCACTTACAATTTATAATTGAAGATAAGCTGTATGTGTATAAGAGTTATAATTTCATTACTTTTAGAACTGATGAATATCAAGTTAAAGAATATAATTTTGAAATCACAGATTTTGGCGAATATAAACTTCCTAATGGCGATTTGATTTCCATCACAAAAAATGCAAACAAAAATTATGGTTTTATCTATAAATTATGTTATAATAATCTAGATTTAGTCTTTCCTCTAACAGTAAGAAATCGATTGGATGGGGATAGATTAAAATTGAGTTCAGGTACAAAAAAACTTAAAGATGTTTTTATTGATAAAAAAGTACCGATGCTCGATAGAGATTCATTACCAATTTTTGTAAATAAAAATGATGAAATTGTCTATATACCTGGAATCTATAAGATGGATAGTCAGGGTGAAAATTCGCTTTATATCATTGTTAGGAAGGATTAATTATGTTAGAAAAAGATATCGAAAGAATATTAGTCTCTCATGAAGAAATAGTGCAAATTTCTAAAAGATTAGGCAAAAGATTAACCGATGATTATCAAGATAAGAATCCGATTATCATCGGATTATTAAAAGGATGTTTGCCTTTCATGGCTGAGTTAATCAAACATATTGATATTTATTGCCAAATTGAACTTATGGGAGTTCAAAGTTATCACGGGGGAACTTCTTCTTCTGGTGATGTTAAAATAACTAAAGATTTAGATGTTTCAGTTGAAGGAAGACACGTTCTCATTGCAGAGGATATCGTAGATACCGGTAAGACTATCAACGTTGTTAAAAATCTATTAAAATATCGCGGTGCTTTATCAGTTGAAGTTGTAACTTTACTTGATAAACCTTTAGGAAGAACTGAAGCTTTTACGCCAAAATATATTGGCACAACAATCCCTAAAGAATTTGTTGTTGGCTTTGGTTTAGATTATGATGAATTATATCGAAATTTACCTTATATAGGTGTTTTAAAACCTGAAGTATATAATAAATAAGGAGGCGGAATATTATGGCAGTTGCTAAAAACAATCAGAAAAAACCATTGAATAACAGATCTACTCAATTTATAATGATAGCTTTATTAGTAATCTTGGTTATTGCAATATTCTATAGTTTTGGAAATGCTAACGGACCAACAGAGATTGCTAATTCGGATTTCACTTACTTACTTGAAAATGGTGGAGTTACTTCCGTTGAAGTCACACCGCTTTCGGGAGAAACAAATTATCGTGCTTATAAAGTCACAGGAAAATTATTAAGCGATGAAGTTTATATCACATATTTCGCAAATGACGATGAGTTAAATGACGTCAGAGCGATTATTAACGATATAAATCTTGACGCTGATCCAACAAATAATATCGTTTTGAAATTCAATCGCGGTGCAACTTACAATATTTTGAATATCATCTTCCCAATTATTTTGGTTGCAGGTGTAGTTATAATGTTAGTTGTGATGATGCGTGGAGGAACAAACGCTAATAAACAAGCTTTTGATTTTGGTAAGTCAAGAGCGCAAGTCAGCAAAAATCAAAAAACTACTTTTGCAGATGTAGCTGGTGCTGACGAAGAAAAAGAAGAATTAAAAGAAATCATTGATTTTCTTAAAAACCCTAAAAAATATATGGACTTAGGCGCTAGAATACCTAAAGGTGTCTTGCTTATAGGTCCTCCAGGAACTGGTAAAACATTAATTGCTAGAGCCGTTGCCGGTGAAGCTAAAGTACCGTTCTACTTCGTTTCTGGTTCAGACTTCTTAGAAATGTTCGTTGGTGTTGGAGCATCAAGAGTTAGAGATATGTTTAAAACAGCTAAAACTCATTCTCCATGTATATTGTTCATCGATGAAATTGATGCTGTAGGTAGACAAAGAGGAACTGGTTTAGGTGGCGGACATGATGAAAGAGAACAAACTTTAAACCAATTATTGGTTGAAATGGATGGTTTCGGACATAATTCAGGCGTTATAGTAATGGCCGCAACCAATAGAGTTGATATCTTAGACCCAGCGCTTATGCGTCCAGGTCGTTTCGATAGACAAATTTATGTAGGTAAACCTGATATTAAGGGTAGAATCGAAATTTTAAAAGTTCATTCAAGAAACAAAAAAATAAATCCTAATATTACTTTCCAAGAAATCGGTCGTAGAACTCCTGGTTTTACTGGTGCTGACTTAGAAAACTTAATGAATGAAGCTGCTCTTTTAGCTGCTAGAGAAAATAAATCACAAATAGAATTATCTCACATCGATGAAGCTGTTGATAGAGTAATGATGGGACCAGCTAAGAAGAGTAGAGTATTTTCGAAAAAAGAAAAAGAAATTATTGCTTATCATGAAGCTGGACATGCAGTAATCGGTTTAAAACTAGAAAACGCTAATATTGTTCACAAAGTAACAATTATTCCTCGAGGTCAAGCAGGAGGATATAACCTAATGTTACCTAAAGAGGAACAAGCGTTCTTACAAACAAAACAAAATCTTTTAGAAATGATTATCGGCTTACTTGGCGGTAGAGTTGCTGAAGAAGTTACTTTTGATGAAATTTCTACTGGTGCACATAACGATTTACAAAGAGCGACTTCTATTGCTCGATCAATGATTACAGAATATGGTATGAGCGAAAGATTAGGTCCTATTACTTATGAAAAAGATAGCGATACAGTATTCTTAGGTAGAGATTACGGAAAATCTAAAAACTTCTCTGAACAAATTGCGACTGAAATTGACAAAGAGGTTAGAGGAATCATACATGACTGTTATGATAAAGCAAAAGATATTATCCAAAAGAATAATGACTTACTAAAAACAATCGCTCATTACTTATTAGAAGTTGAAACATTAACTAAGGAAGATATCGACGAAATTGTGGAAACTAATAAACTGTCTCGTTGGGATAATGTCCTAGCTGAAGAATTAAACGAAGAAAAGCAAGAAGATAAAGTTGAGGAGAAAAAAGACTCTGCTCAAGAAGAACCACAAGAAGTTTAAGACTAATTTAGGGGATACAATTTTAATATGTATCCCTCTAATTTTTCATAAAGGAGTTTTAATATGAGATTAGACAAATACTTAAAAGTATCTCGAATATTTAAACGCAGAACTATCGCTAAAGAGGTTAGTAAAAACTCACGAATTATGATTAACGGACGTGTTGCTAAACCTGGAACCGATGTAAAAGAAAATGATATTTTAGTTATATCTTATGGCGGTAAAGAATTAAAAATAAAAGTAATTGAAACTTTAAATTATGCAAAAAAAGATGATGCAAACTCTATGTATGAAATAATTGAGGATAATAATTGATTTTTGACATGGGTTTTGGTTATAATTAACTGATGGGGTGATGATATGAAAAAACTACTAATATTAATAATACTATTGCCAGTTGTTTTACTAACTGCTTGCACTAATAATAATGGACCATTTGACATTTATGTAACAGTATATCCTTTGCAGTATGTTTCGGAAGAAATTCTTAAGGACACAGGTTACACTGTAGGAATTGTTCCTGGGGTTACTTCTCATGAAAGTTCAGTTGATTGGTCACCAAAAGAAATAATTGCAATGACTGAAGCTACATACCTTTTCTATGTTGGAGCTAATTATGATTACTATATTGATTACCAAATTGATAGTATCTTTACCAATAAAGATGTAGAATTAGTTAAAATTGAATCTGAAGAATATATTGAATTCATACCAGGAATTCTACATGATCACGATCACGAAGAATCTGGTGAAGAAGTTCATGAACCTCTTAACGATACCGCTTTAGGACTTGATCCTCATTTCTGGATTTCACCTAAGAAAGTACTAGAAGTTTCTGAACTTATTTATGATAAACTTTTATTAGCTTATCCAGATATTAAAGATGATTTAGAAAGTAATTATTTAAATTTAAAATCTAAATTAGAAGAATTAGATAATGATTTTACTGAAGCAATTGCTAAATTAACCAAACCAGTAATGACTTCAACTAATCTTTATGGCTATTTAAATCATGATTATGGTTTGCATTTTATGCCTATATCTCCTGGATATCATGAAGAAGCTGATCAATTTACAACTCAACAAAAAGAAGAAATTGTAGCTGAAGCCGTATATCATGAGATTCGTTATATCATCTATGAAAAGTACACTACTTCTCCTTTGTCTAATGCAGTATTTAGTGAACTCGAATTACTAGGTATGGAACCGGTAAAAGTTGAGTTTAATATTTTACAATCAATTACTGATGAAGACGTTGAATTAGGAAAGAACTATATTACAGTGATGTATGAAAATTTAGAGTTACTTAAAACGGCTGGGGAAATTACGGAAGGATAGAGTGTGATGGAAATTAAATTAACTGAACAAGAAATTGTTAGAAGAGAAAAACTTGAAAATTTAAAAGAATTGGGGATCGATCCTTTTGGATCCAGTTTTAATCGTACACATAATACAAAAACCTTTAAAGATGAATTCTCAGGATTTACAAAGGAAGAATTACATGACGCTGAAAATCCGAAAGAAATAAAAATAGCTGGAAGAATAATGACTAGAAGAGTTAAAGGGAAAGCCGGATTTGTTCATATCCAAGATCAACATGGTTTATTACAGTTATATGTAAGAATGGATGCTGTTGGCGAAGAGGCTTATGAAATCTTTAAAAAAGGTGATATTGGCGATATCATTGGCGTTACGGGTAATGCAATGATTACAAATACTGGAGAATTATCTCTAAAAGTATTGTCTTATCAACATTTAACCAAAGCATTAAGACCACTTCCAGAAAAATTCCATGGTTTAACTGATAAAGAAGAAATTTATCGACGTCGATATGTTGATTTAATTATGAATCAAGAAAGTCGCGAAACTTTTATTAAAAGATCTAAAATTATCAAGGAAATGAGAGATTACCTTGATAGCCTTGGTTATTTTGAAGTTGAAACTCCTGTATTGCAACCAATATTAGGCGGGGCTAATGCAAGACCATTCATAACCCATCATAATACTTTAAATATGCCTTTTTATTTAAGAATTGCTACTGAATTACATTTAAAACGTTTGATTGTTGGTGGATTTGATGGCGTATATGAAATAGGCAGATTATTTAGAAATGAAGGTATTGATAGACTTCATAATCCTGAATTTACTACTATTGAACTATACTTAGCTTATTCTGATTTACAAGGAATGATGGATTTAAGCGAGAATTTAATTAGTCATTTAGCGCTTAAAGTCTGTGGCACAACTAAAATCACATATGACGATAAAGAAATAGACCTTTCAAAAGGTTGGAGAAAAGCTCATATGGTTGACTTAGTTAAAGAAAAAACAGGAATTGACTTCTTTAAAATATATGATTTTGAAGAAGCTAAGAAATTAGCCAAAGAACATCACTTAGAAGTGGCTCCACATCTATATGGTGTCGGTCATATCCTTAATTTATTCTTTGAACACTATTGTGAAGATGATTTAATTCAACCTACATTCGTATATGGACATCCAATTGAAATATCACCATTAACAAAAAAAGATCCTAATGACGAAAGATTTACACAAAGATTTGAATTATTTATCAATGGAAGCGAATACGCTAATGCTTATACCGAATTAAATGATCCAATTGATCAATTGGAAAGATTTGAAAACCAAATCAAAGAAAAAGACCTCGGAAATGAAGAGGCCAATGAAATGGATTTAGATTTTGTTGAAGCTTTGGAATATGGTATGCCGCCTACTGGTGGTATTGGAATCGGAATTGATAGATTAGTTATGTTATTAACTGATTCAAAATCAATTAGAGATGTCTTACTATTCCCACAAATGAAAAATAGATAAAAAAATAATAGCGCTAAATTTAGCGCTATTTTTTATTTAAATAAATCTTCGTCTTCTGCTTTTTCTATTTCTTCAATTTCTTCAGGGCTTTCTTCAACTGTATCAATTAATTGTTGATCATCTACAGTCTCAAATTCTTCTTCAGCTTCTTCTTGGAAAACATAATCTTCAATATTAACACTGTTTTTAAACATTTTTCTAGCTTGAATTGCTGTATGATGTTCTTTACCATTAGCGATTACTTTTGCCAAGCATTTATCCATTTCAACTTCATCGTTAATCGTTTTATAATATTGAGCCATACGGTAATTATATATTAATTTAGTTGAAACATACCCGTCATTTCTGGAAAACTGACTTTCGATAACTTCTTTAAAATGTTCAGGATTATCTTCTAAGCCTTTTAAAGCTTCCAGCACTTGTAGATATGAACCAACAAAGTTCATATATTTCCTGCTGACGGTTGCTTGTAAATTTTTTATTCTCTCTATTGAAAGATTAAAAGTTTCCAAATCATCCATCTCATAAGCCGAATAAGCTATGAAGGATAAAATTAAGATATGATAGATACTATTTAATTTCTTTAAATCGACTTGATTGAAAACTTTGATAGCTTCTTCATAATCTCCGCTATAATAAGTAGCCATACCTAGATAAACCATATAAAAAGCTTTGATATTTTTGGTTGGGGCTTGATCGACTCTTTCTTTACATAGTCTTTTAGCTTCTAAGACATCTAAGTCATAATCAACTAACATATTAAATCTAGTTGAAAATGTTTGTAATGGCCCTGTTGTTTTGTATTTTAAATATAAATAAAGAGCCGCTACAATAACCAATATCCAAGTCCAGTCTAAATATGGAATGAATATCCTTGTAATAATTAAAGCTAAATCAATTGCAATTATAGCTATAACAGCTATTAAGTATTGTTTTTTATTCATTTAATTTAAAACTCCTCTCCTACTATATATTCATCATCTTCATCAAAATTAATACCTAAAGTTTCGCCAATTTCAACAAAGATATCAATGATTCCGGTAAAATGATAATCATCAGTCTTAATAATTTTGTGAATTAAACTGTCGATATATAGATTAAGATTGTCAGGTATCTCTTTTTTGTTTTCAATAATCTTTTCTAAATAATCAACAAGTTTATCAAGTTCTGATTCATCATATTCGACATTTTTTTCAACCAACTCATATCTTAAATCTTCAATGAACAATGAATAATTAATTACTTGATCGTATTTTAAAAATTGATGAAAATCATTATTAAAGTTCTTACTTAAATATATTTTAGTCGTAAAAAATTGCAAATTTATATATTCCAAACCAACTTGAAATATTTTTTCAATATCATCTTGAAGTTTTTCTTCTGATTCTTTATTTTCTTCATAAAGAAATAATAAAACATCATAAACTGGTTGAAAGCGAAAATAAAGAGATGAATCATGATTTTTAAGATGTTCATAAAAATCGTTATTATCTGATAGCCAGCCTTGATATTCTTTTAGTAATTTATCCATATTCTACCCTCTTTTTATATTATACAATATATGAAAATAAAAACCACATTTTAATTGTGGTTTTTTTGTGATTTATGCTTTATTGATTGAACCAAACAATTCCATTTTTTCTTTAACGACTTTTTTAATTGCTTCGCTTCCTGGTGCTAAAAGTTTTCTAGGATCAAAACCTTTACCGATTAAATCTTTGCCTTCTTCAATGTATTTTCTAGTTGCTTCTTGGAATACTAATTGGCACTCTGTATTAACATTAATCTTTGAAACGCCCATAGATATAGCTTTTTTAATCATTTCTGCTGGAATTCCAGTCCCACCATGTAATACTAAAGGAGTATCTCCAGTAATTTCATTAATTTGATTTAATACTTCAAAATTAAGGCCTGCCCAATTTGCAGGATATTTTCCATGAATATTACCAATACCAGCTGCTAGAAAATCAATTCCCAAATCGTTAATCATTTTGCATTCTTCAGGATTTGCAACTTCGCCATTACCAATAACTCCATCTTCTTCGCCACCAATAGCTCCTACTTCAGCTTCTAAAGATATTCCTAATTTTCTTGTTCTTTCAACCATTTCTTTGGTTAATTTAATATTTTCATCAATTGGATAGTGAGAACCATCAAACATAATTGAAGAAAAACCAGCTTCCATAGCTTTTAGGGCTCCTTCATATGAACCGTGATCTAAGTGTAAAGCTACCGGCACAGTTATGTTAAGAGATTCAATCATTGCCTTAACCATTTCAGTTACTACTTTGAATCCTGTCATATATTTAGCTGCACCTTCTGACACACCTAAAATTACTGGTGAAGATGCTTCTTGAGCAGCTGTTAATATTGCCTTTGTCCATTCTAAATTATTGATATTAAAAGCTCCAACTGCATATCCTTCTTTATATGCTTTATCTAGCATTTGTTTAGCTGATACTAATCCCATAAAAATCCTCCTAAATTGTTTTTAAAACCATTATAATTATACTTCTTTACACCTCTTTTGTAAAGAAATAACCTTTAGTAACCGATTAAATAAGCTGTAACTAAAAGGATAATAGTTAAAGCGAAAGTAATTAATTGTAATTTAATTGTCCACTTAAACCATTTTTGATAAGATATTGAAGCTATACTTAAAGCAATCAATAACACTCCATTGGTTGGAAAAATAACATTAGTGTATCCATCACCGAATATAAAAGCAAGGATTGCGATATTACTTGAAACACCAATTAAAGTCACTAAAGGAACTAAAATAGGCATAATCAAAACTGCTTTGGCTGAAGCTGAACCAATAAAAAACTGAATAACTAAAATGATTAAATAGATTCCTAAAACTCCGACTATAGCCGGTTTATCAGAAAGAATCGTTTCAAAAAAATGTAGCACAGTATCCATAATCATACCGTTGGTCATTATATATTTTACTGAACCTGCCATAATGATTAGAATAGCAGCTGGCATAACTGCGACCATGCCTTTAAAAAAGATTTTCATTGTTTTAGAGAAATTCTTATTAATAATAACTCCGGCAATCACACCGCCAAACAAGAAAGTAATACTCATTAATATAATAGTAGGAATTTCAAGTTGTAATATCAGTTGCAATAAAGACGCAAGGATAATAAAAACTAACAATAAAATAAATATAACTATATATGTTTTTAAAATTTTATTTTCATCTTTTATTTCTTCTGTGAAATCTGTATTTAAATTATCTTTTTTCACAAGGTCTTCTTGATAAGTTAAGGATTTTTTAGGGTTTTTCTCTAATTTTTTAGCATATCTAACTAAAAATGTAGAAACTAATAAATACATTAATCCAAAAACAACTAGTCTAAATAAGACTCCACTAAGTATATTTATTCCGGCAATTTCAGAAGCTATTCCAACTGAAAAAGGATTTGTTATCGCACTTGCAAACCCAAAACCAGCAGCCAATACCGTTAATCCCATAGCCATCAAGGTATCATACCCCATGGATAAAGATAAGATAATCATTATTGGTAAAAGGGCTACAGATTCTTCGAAAATACCAAAGAAAGCACCAAAAATCATAAAAAACAAAGTAATAAGTCTAATCAATAAATGTTTATTTTTTGAGTATTTACCGACTAACCTTTTGATTATAACAACTATGCCTTTGCTTTTATCCATTACTGTAAAAAAGCCACCAAGAATAAAAAGGAATAAGGAAATCATAATAACGCTTATTCCGTCAGAACTTAAAAGTAATCCTATAGGAGAATAAAACAAATCCCAAATTTTCAAGTTTTCTCCAGTTAATAAGTGATAAGTTCCGGCTATTATCTCTCCATCAGTAGTTCTTTCATAAGCACCTTGAGGAATCAAATAAGTCAATATAAAAGTTATTACCATTAAACTAGCTAAAATTATTAAAACATTAAAAAAACTTTTTTTATTTATATTGATTAAAGCCTTATTGTTATCCATAAAATCCTCCCTAAATTTATATATCAAATTTATCTTAACATCAATATAGATAAAAATCTTTAGTATAAATAAAAAAATAAAAAAAAGACGGAAAATTTATTCCGTCTTTACATAAAAATTTAAAAATTAACTTCCGGATACAGACATTGATTTAACTTTAATTGAGGGAGATGTAACTCCATAATAGCTCATTTTTAAATCATTTCCAACCATAGTAATGTCTTTTAACATATTCAAGAAATTACCGGCTACAGTAATTAAAGCTACAGGTCTTATCTTCTTACCATCTTCTACTAAATATCCTGATGCTTGTAAAGAAAAATCTCCGCTAACCGCATTAACCCCTGCGTGCGCACCTTGAACATCAGTAATATAAACGCCTTTTTTTAAGCTAGAAATCATTTCTTCTAAAGTTGACTTACCAGATTCTAATTTCAAGTTGACAGCTCCAACATTTCCGCCGAAACCATTACCAGTTGATTTCACGCCATCTTTTTTAGCAGTTACAAGATTGTGTAGATATGTTTTTAAAACACCATTACTTACTAATTCTTTGTATGATGTAGCGACGCCTTCATCATCAAATGATCTTGATTTGGCGCTTTTCTTCATAAATGGATCATCAACTATAGTAACTAATGAAGATCCGATTTCCATGTCAAGCTTTCCTTTAAGCAAAGAAAGTCCTTTTTGAACAGCATCAGCTGAAAAAATATTTTGAAAAGCTGAAAATAAAGTAGCGATTGCTCCATTGGAATATACTATTTCATAATTATCAGAAGGAACAGGTTTAGCTCCTAATGAAAGAAGTGCATCTTCAACAATATCTTTACCTATTTTTTCTATATCAAAATCATTAAAGTCGTTTGATATTAAAACGTCAAACCCGACTCTTTGATCAACTTCATCTTTAACAATAACACTTCCACCGATATAGGCAGCATTAGCGATATTTTCTAAATCTATTCCTTTTGAATTCTTAAGTGATACTTTTGATGTATCTTCAGAATACATTGTTTCTACTACTTTAACTCTTTCATCGAATTCATGTAAGTATTTATCTAAAGCTAGTAATTTTTCTATTTTTAATTTAACATCCAAATTATATAGTTCTTCATTGTAAATATCATCCAAATTTTCATAATGAGCATCACCTTCATAAATTATTGCATCATCCAAAGAATCAATTTCTTTAGCACTTGCAATAATAGTGTCTAGAATTTCTTCTATTATTTCATCATTTAAAACTTCAGTGCGAAAATGACCCATTTTATTGTTATAAATACCTTTTATAATCAATGAATTTACATCTGCGATTTCATATTTATCGACTTCTCCATCAAAAATTTCAATACTTAAAGAAGTTCTATCATTTGCAAATATCTCTAAGGCTGAAATGCCTTTTTCTTCAGCTCTTTTAAATAATTTATCTAGATTCATTATCTTATTCGCCTCTCTTTCTTCCACCAACAGTTATTTCTTTAACTCTAATAGTCGGTTGGCCGACATCAGCAGGGATTGAGCCAGAGGCTGACCCGCACATACCTCTTTGACGATCTAAATTACCAGCAATCATATCAATTTTATGAAGGATTTCAGCACCGTTTCCTACTAAAGCTGCACCCTTAACTGGTTCAGCAATTTTTCCGTCTCTAATCATATAGCCTTCCATAACGCTAAAATTAAAATCACCATTTCCAGGGTTAACTGACCCTCCACCCATTTTTTTAGCGAAAAGACCATATTTAGTATTAGCTATAATTTCTTCTAATGTTGACGTTCCGTTATCAATAAAAGTATTGCTCATTCTTGAAGTTGGAGCGAATTTATAATTTTGTCTTCTTGAAGATCCAGTAGGTTCCATTTTCATTCTTCGAGCATTGATTTTATCAATCATATATGATTTAAGAATTCCGTTTTCAATTAAAACACGTCTTTGTTGTGGATAACCCTCATCATCGAAATTGGCTGATCCCCATGCATTTTCAATAGTCCCGTCATCAATCGCAGTAACTATATCTGAAGCGACCTTTGTACCTAATTTATCGCAGAATACAGATGCATTTTTAGCTACTGAAGTTGCTTCCAAAGAATGTCCGCACGCTTCGTGGAAAATAACTCCACCAAAAGCATTATGGATTACTACAGGCATAACTCCACTTGGGCAATCATCAGCATAAAGCATTGTTTTTGCTATTCTTGATGCCGATTCTGCGTATTTAGGAATATCCATTTCTTCAAATAAAAATTCATATCCTTTACCAGAACCATCACCATCATAACCTGTTTGCATTTTTCCTTCATTAGAGGCAACTGAAGAAATCATTAAACGAACCCTAACTCTTGTTTCGGTCACAAATCGTCCCTCAGAATTAGCTATTAAAACATCTTTTTCATCATCTATTAAGTTACAAATGACTTGTTTAATATCTTCATCATATTCTTTAGCGTGCTTGTAAGCAGTTTTTAGAATTTGTACCTTATCAGAGATACTAACTTCACTTGGTTTAATTTTCGCTTGATGTCTTTTACCAACAACTAGTTCCATTAAAGGTGTTCTTTTTGTCAAAGAATCATCACTAAAAGATTTAGATAAATCTTTCGCTAATTTAATTAAGTCTTCAGGATTTTTACTATTTGTATATCCATAGACAGATTGAAATTTCTTAGCAATTCTCACACCAACACCAAAAGATTTAGTGTTGTTTGATTTTTCTAGTCTTCCTGAAACTGATTGCAAACCTGAAGACTGATGATTTTCAATATAAACTTCTGAAAAATCAGCTCCGGTTTCTAAAGCAGTATCAAGAATTTGTTCAATTATATTTTGCTCTAATAACATAAGTTCCTCCGTTAATCACTTATTTGTTTTTTAAATAAAGTTCTGAATATTTTTCTTTTAAATAATCAATATAATACTGAGGATTGAATTCCTCGTTAGTAATCATTAATAATAATTCTTTTGGTGTTTTACTTGATCCATATTTATGTAATTTTTCTTTTAGCCATTCATTAATTTTAGAAATCTTATTTTCTTTAATTAAATTCGCAATATCTAATTCTTTCTTCATTGTATTATATATTTGAGATGAGTAAGCTGTCCCTAAAGCGTAGGTAGGAAAATAACCAATCATACCGCCACTCCAATGAACGTCTTGTAATACGCCATCGCTATCATTAGTTGGCCTGATACCTAAGTATTCTTCCATCTTATCATTCCAAACTTTTGGAAGTTCGTCAACGGTTATTTCTCCTGATATCATCATTCTTTCAATATCATATCTTAACATTATGTGTAATGGATATGTAAGCTCATCTGCTTCTATTCTAATCATTGAAGCTTCTACTTGATTAACCGCATAATACATATCTTTTACAGTAATATCTTTAGTCTGTTCAGGGAATAATTCTTTGAATTTAGGTAGATGAGTTTCCCAAAATTCATAAGATCTTCCAACAATATTTTCATAAAATCTTGATTGCGATTCATGAATACCCATTGAGGTGCCACCGTTTAATAAAGTGTCGTCATATTCTGTGGAAATTTGTTGTTCATATGTAGCGTGACCTAATTCATGAATTGCTGCAAAAATACTTGAAAATACATAATTTTCCAAATATTTTGTTGTAAAACGAACATCTTCAGGAGATGTGTTCCAAGTAAACGGATGAACAGATTTTTTCATTAATCCGCTATCTCTGTTAAAATTCAAGACATCGGTTAGATAAACGCAAAATTCTTCTTGTTTCTTCACGTCAAAACTATCATTGATAAATTTTGAATAATCTTTCTTTTTTGCTGCTAAAACTGTTTTAGCAAAAGGAACCAATTCTTTTTTTAGAGCATCAAAAAATAAATCATATTCTTTTCTTGTCATTCCTTCTTCATAATCATCAAGAAGAGTGTCATATGGATCATTTTCTTTATCGTAATATAGAGCAAATTTCTTATTGTATTCAAAGATTTTTGATAGATTTGCTTTAAAAGAAGCATAATCACTATTTTTTTTAGCGTCTTCCCAAACAAGTTGCGAATCGTTAATTAACTTTTGGTATTCCAAAAACTCGTTTTGGGGAATATTAATGATTTTATCAAGAGCTTTTTTAGCCTTTTTTATTTCTCTTTGCATATTATCATCTAGTGATTCGATTTGATTATAAAGTTCATTAACCACTTTTATTGACTCAGGATTAGTTTGTAAATTAAATAGTTCTCTAGACATTTCTGATAAAGCTTCACCTCTTCTTTTAAAAGAGTTTCTTGGCGCTTCGGTATTTGAATCCCAACCAATAACTTGCAAGACATAAATGTAAGCTTTTATTTTTTTTATGTTTTCTCTAAATTGTTGCTTTAAATCCATGTTTTTCACCTCTTCTTTTATAAAATATACTGAAATTATTATAACACGTTTTTTAATAAATAAAAAAGAGAGTTTTTAAACTCTCTTATTCATCATACATCTTCTCGTAGTCATCCATGTATTCATTATATTCTTCGTCATCAAATTCTTCTTCTTCAAGGTCGTAATCAAAGATTTCTTCCTCTTCTTCGATATCAATATCCTCGTCTTCTTCTTCAAACTCATCAAATAAGCTTTCATCGTCATCATCGGAGAAGTCTTCGCTGAATTCGTCATCTAAATCTTCATCTAAATCATCATCTATTTCATCTTCAATGTCTTCGTCGTCATAGTCTTTTTCATAAACGCTGTCATCTTCGTCTTCTTCATCTTCGTCTTCTTCGACATCTACTTCATCTTCTTCAAAATCATCAGTTTCATCATATTGTGAAAGCTCTTCTTCATAATCAGGATACTCATCATAATAAGCACCATCTTTATCCCATAAGTCAATGGCTTGACGACCTTTGATATCCCATTCATCATCACCCACATAGATAAACTTAGCAGAAAGAATAAAGTCCGCATAAACTTGAGAAATCATTTCCATCTTATCTTCAGATGAAATCTCTTTTTCCTCTGCTATACGATCATATATTTCCATGAAAGTCATAGCTTTATTATTTTCTTTCAATATTAAGTTAGCTAGTTCCATGATTGACATGTTTTTTCTATCTGTCATTTATAACCATCCAATCTATTTTTTTATCTTATTTTATGCTTTACATATTATATAGCAAACTAAAAAATAATACAAGTAAGAAATTTTAAAACTTTTTATAGATGTTCTAAATCATCTGCGTGATAAGAAAAATCCTTACTAATCACATTTATAGCCATGTTATTGCAGTGATCGCCGATTCTTTCTAAATTAGATAATATATCAACGTAGAATCCTGATTCGTTTTCCGAACAAGTTTTGTCATTAATTCTATTAATATGATTCTTACGATATTCTTTTACAAGTTCATCAAGTTGTGCTTCGGTTCTTGTTATCTCTATAGCTAAGTTATAATCTTCACTAAAATATGATTTTATAGCTTTTTCTAATTGTTTTCTAATTATGCCAAAGAGATTCATTAATTCTTCTTTTGTTTTTTCGTGCATAATAATCTTTTTCTCTTTTCTCTCTTGGAAAAATTCAAAAAGATTGTCAAAATGATCGCCTATTCTCTCTAAATCTGTTATTGTATCAATATTTTTAGCTACCTTTTGGATTTGATAATCACTTAAATCATTAGCGCCTATTTCAACTAAATAATTATGGATTTTATCATCCATTGAATCCAACATCTCTTCACATTGTTCTCCTAGCTCGACAGCTTTCGGATCATCCTCAAAGGCATAGTTATATGCAAATTCCAGCATTCCTCTAGTAACATTACCCATATTCATCATCGCTTTCTTAGCGTTTTCTAACGCTAAATCTGGAGATGATTTAAGTAATAATTTGTCAAGAACGATGTCATCAATTTCAATTTCATCATGTGATGGAATAATCTTAGTTACAGCCCAAACCATTTGTTTAACAAACCAGAAAAGTATAAAAACTGTTACAACATTAAAACTAACGTGAGCCAATGATATTGTAAACTTATTTGATAAATAATCAGCGCCAACTATATTCTCTGATAAGTAAGCGATAAAACTGGTATAAGGTTTTAGTAAAATTAAGAAAAGAATTGTACCAAAAGAATTAAATAAAACGTGAACTAAAGCGGTTCTTTTAGCGCTTGAAGTTCCTCCAACAGATGCCATTATTGATGTAACAGTAGTACCTATATTATCTCCAAGAACTATAGCTATAGCTCCAATTAAAGGCACTCCACCAGTTGAATAAAGTTGTTGCAAAATACCAATTGTAGCACTTGATGATTGGATAATTGCGGTTGTAACAACCCCAACTATTACTCCAAGAATTGGTTTATCACCGACACTTTGTAGCATAGTGGCAAATTCCGGTAATTGAACTAACTGTTTAAGTGCGGCACCCATAGTATCTAGCCCAAAAAATAACATGCCAAATCCAAAAAATACTTTACCTAAATGTTGAATTTTTTTCTTCTTTACAAAAAAAATCAAAATTGAACCTATAAACATAATCGGCATTGCAAAACCACCAATATCCAAGGAAATCAATACAGATGTAAATGTGGTCCCGATGTTAGCGCCAAAAATAACTCCAACAGCTTGCGGTAAAGTCATTAATCCGGCTCTAACTAATCCAACAACCAGAGCGCTTGTCGCACTGGAAGATTGAATAAGTGCAGTTAACAAAATACCCACTAAAATACCTTTTAATGGTGTATTTGTAGTTTTTTCTAAAAATAGTTTTAACTTTGAACCAGCTAATTTCTTTAAAGAATCACTCATTAAGTTGATTCCAAAAAGAAATATACCCAGGCCTCCTATTATCTCGAAAATCGTAATTTTCCAATCAATCTCTACTAAGAAGGTTGCAAACATTTTTTTCCCCTGATTTGATAGATTTAAAACCGAACTTATTATATCAAATCAGACAAATTTTACAAGCAATAATTTGACTTTATTTTTGAGCCTCTTTGTAAACCCTAACTAACTCATCAGCATCTTTAAGTAACTCTTCAGTTTTTTCCCACGTTCCTAAATTAGCTCCGCAAGCTAAAGCGTGTCCACCACCGTCATATTTATTGGCTAGTTCATTAATTGCCGGGCCTTTTGATCTTAGTCTAGCTCTTACAATATTATTTTCATATTCAGCAAACAAAATCCAAACTGGACAATCCTCCAATGTTGATAATTCATTGACAAGTGAAGTGGCTTCTTCTAAACTTACATCAAATTTTTCGATAATATCAGGTGTCATTTTGATATAAGCAACACCATTTTCTGTTTTTTGAAAATTTAGAAGTACATATCCTTGTAATTTCATCAAATTTTCTGATTTTAAACTTAATCTTGATAAGATATCAACAAAATCTAAGCCATAATCTAAAAGATGAGCAACAGCTATAAAAGTATCCCCTGTAACTGATCTAAATCTAAATCTTCCTGTATCAGTAACAATTCCGGTATATAAAGCTTTTGCGGCTTCCATGTTAAGTTTTAATTCTTCTTGGAATTGCAAATAAAATTCTAAAATGATTTGAGCAGTTGCCGGTCTAGTAGTATCCACATAAATTAAATCGCCGTAATCAGAAACAGGTATATGATGATCAATTTTGATAACATATTTAGCCAGTTTGAATCTTTGGTCAGAAACTCTGGACTCCGATGCTGTATCAACAACTATTGATAGTGCGTCTTTAAATAATTCGTCATCAATTACATCGGGGGTTCCGACAAAATCAACATATTCAGCTCTTTCTCCCACTACATATACTTCTTTATCAGGAAAACTCTCCTTAATAATATTTTTCAATCCAAAGCCAGCGCCATAACAATCTCCATCTGGTCTTATATGCATGTGGATTATAATTCGATTAAATTCCTTTATTTTTTCTAATATTTGTTCTTTTATCATAAATTTCACCTCTTTATTAATTTGTTTAAATCTTTAATTACCTTATCTGAATCTTCCCATGAATCTATTGTGCAGCCACAGGCATACATGTGCCCTCCACCGCCATATTTTTTAGCAATATCTAGAACTGGATATTCTCTTGATCTAAATTCGCAAATAACTTTATCTATTGATTTATCATAAGTAAAATTAGCCCAAATTGGTATTTCTCTTATTCCGGACATCTGAGAAATCAAACCTCTACTAACAAAATATGGATCCAAATCATATTTATCAAGAAATTCTTGAGTATTCTTGCTATAGGCAACATTCTTTTTTGTAAATTTTATATTATTAAAAAATATACTTTTTATTTTTTTGCTTTCTAATGATTCTAAATATATTAAATTGTGTATATTTTGTATATCAATACCTTTTTCCAACAGTATAGCGGCTGTATACAGTGTTTTAGATGTTGTAGAATTATATAAAAACCTACCGGTATCACTAATTATACCCATATATAAAGCTCTAGCGCTATCTTTAGTGATTTCTATTCCTAAGCTCACCAAAAAGTTAGTTATCATTTCTGCAGTCGATGAACTCTCGACATCTCTAATGTAATAGTCATATGGAATATCGGGTAAATTTTGATGATGATCTATTAAAACCGCCTTTGAATGATGGATATAATCCTGTTCATTTAGCATTTGGCTTGAAACTGTATCAAGCACAAAGACTAGTGATTTCTTCTTTACTTCATCATCCACTTGGTCTAAATCTTGAAAATAATTAAGATTATTAGAATCCCCAATAGCATAAATTTGTTTATTAGGATATTTCGCTTTTAAAGCGTAGTAAAGTCCAAACTGTGAACCATATGCGTCTAAATCTGGATTTTTATGTCTAGCAATGATTATTGAGTCGTAATCTTGAATCAAAGAAAAAACTTCTCTTTCCATTAATAAACCCCCTAATTTCTTCATTTTAACACTACATTTTATCACATATGTTCATTATTATCTATTGATATGTCAACTATTTTCTTTTATTCTTTATATCTAGCTAAATATATGATATAATACATCAGCAAAATAAATGAAAGGCAAAAAACATATGAATAATTTAAAAAAATTAATAATTTTCTTTAGTTTAATTATAATTGTTGGTTTAACTTTTGGTTGCAGCAATAACATTACTACAGAAAATCAAACTAATGTAATCACTACTGATATCACTACGTCTTTAACAACAGATATTACTACTCAAATTACTACTGATCTTACAACTCAAGTTACTACAGAAATTACTACTGCAAGTAGTATCTATTTAGGAATTGAAGTTTCTGAGGTTAGAAAGACTGAATATGATTTAAGAGAATCTTTTGACGAAAGTTCTATTACTGTAGAACTGGTTTTATCAAGCGGACAAAGAATCACTTTAAGAAGTGACACTTATGACATAAGCGGATTTGATTCTTCTACTGCCGGTGAAAAAGAAATCACAGTTTCTCACGGAGAGTATACCGATACTTTTACTGTTACTATCTTAAAATCTACAGATGTAGATATTACTATGACTTATTATTTAAGCGCTGAAGGATTAAGCGGTAATGCCTTATTTTTAGAATTAAGAGAGATAATTAATGACGGTTTTTCTGGTGTAACCTATGGTGAAGCTAGATATATCTTAGATGAAACTGATGCTGATCCAAGTAATCCTAATAATGTTATTTTGGTTTATTTGGGAACTTCTGTCAGTGGTGTTTGGGATAGTGGCATTACATGGAATAGAGAACACGTATGGCCCCAATCTTTACTTGGAGCGAGCGCTGATAATGACACTGTTAACGTAGCTTCTGATTTACAAAACCTAAAACCTTCCAACCCTAGTGAAAATTCATCTAGAAACAACAGGTATTATGACAACGTCTCAATCGGCGGATTATCATATGAACCTCGAGATGAAGTCAAAGGTGATGTTGCGAGAATATTACTTTATATGTGGACAATGTATGATTATTTAGAATTAGTTGATGTAGAACCATCTGTCTATGAAATGGCGCTACTAACAGTTTTGCTTGAATGGCATGAATTAGATCCTGTAGATGATTTCGAAAGAAACAGGAATGATATTATTTATACGTACCAAAATAACAGAAATCCATTTATCGATTATCCTGAATTCGTTGATTTAATTTGGGGTTAATAAAAATTTAAAGAGGAAGCCAAAGCTTCCTCTATTTTTTTTATGATGTATGTGAGCCTAAATAAGTGGCTGTATCAATAGGATATTGGTCCCATTCGCTTAAATCATAAGCATCAAATGGGTCCGTGTCTCCAGAGGTTATTCCTGATTTTCTAACTATGGTCATGTCTTTCACATAGTCTGCATCAAGACCAATTTGGCCAATGCTATCAATTATTGTACCATTATGTCTTAAAACTATGACATCATTTCCGTTAAAGTTTATTGCGGAATTATCAATCAAATCAGAAGTAACTAGTGCAGCGCCACTGTTACCAATAACTATGACATCTCCGGAAGCTAGAGAACCGCTTAAAGCAAAATTACCACTAGCTGTTGTGTTCCCATTAAAATACGTTTCTAATGTATATTCGCTTAAATCTAAGGTTTCAGCTGTAGGATTATATAGTTCTATGTACTTATTAAAAGAACTACCTTCAACATATTCTGATATTATAAGTGTAGAGCCTTCAACAACTTGAAGAGCTTTTTTCATCGTGATGTTAATTGTAACATTACTAGTTTCATCACCATAAGAAACTTCTAGAACAATTGTTCCTAATATATCATTTTCCGGTCTTGTTACTGTGAATAATTCGTTTGAATATGTTAGATAAGGTGATATCTCACTAGATATTGTGATAGAACTATATTCTGCATAAGATAGTAATGGTAAAGAAAAATCATTTTCTATAATATAACTGTCTTCAATTAAATCCAAATCTTGATTTAAATAGACACTCGCAGGAAAAGCTGTGATAGTGATATCATATCTTTCATTTAATTGTTCTGAATTATAACTAAATACAGCGTTGATTTGAACTACTTGGTCTCCCTCTTCAAATGTTGGTCTTACTATTTGAACTTCATAAGCATAATCACTTTCATAAAGTGTAATATCCTGAGAAATAGAAAGAAAATTATTTTCTTCAACTGAATATGTTACAGTCACTCCATCAATTTCAAAAGGTAGATAAAAATTGTTTTCAACTTCTTCTGGTAAAGATACTTCTCCAACAACACTTTCAATATAACTTGTGGAAATTTCAGTTGTAGGAGTTTGAGTTGTAGGTATAGTGGTTGGATTATTAGTTGTTATAAGTTCATCAGTAGTAACATCTAATGTTGTTGGTTGTAAAGTCGTTAAAGAGTTATTACAAGAAACAATGAAAATAAGTAATGAAAACGCGATTAAAATTAGTATCTTTTTATTCATAGATAAGCCCTCCAATAAATGTAGTACCTTAGTATTATAACACAGTTTATATAAGGAATTATTAAGAGGAAAACATTTGTTTATTTTCTTTTAGAATATTGTGATATAATAATAAGTCCAGTACAAAATTTTTTAACAGGAGAAAAATATGAAATTATCTAAAAAAATCATTATCTTTATTTTTATTTTATTACTAAACATTCTTTTAATTGCTTGTGAAACTAATACTACAAGCAATAGAACTGATGTAACTACAGCGATTAATACTCAAACTAATAACACTACTTCAAGTTTGGTAACAACTGAATCAACAGAAGTTAACTCAACAGATCCTTTAATTGAAACAGTTAGCCTAGAACTTGAAAGCAACAATAAAATCTTTTATAGTTTAAACGAAGATTTTGACAAAAATTCAGTTGTTGTAAAAGCTTATCTAAGTGATGATTCTTCGATTACAGTTAATGCGGAAGAATTGACTATTAGAGGATTTGACTCTTCGCTTTCAGGTAAGAAAACAATTTTTATCGTTTATGATAGAATAGTTCTTGAAACTAATATTTATGTTCTAGAAGATTACGCTTTTGAAATTGAGATGGACTATTATTTAGATGCAATTAATCTTCAAGATGAACCTTTAAGAATTGCATTAAATACGATTATTAGCGAAAACTTTAACCCTCTATTATATGGTGATGCAATTTGGGTTTTGGAAGAATCTGACGTTGACCCTAATAATTCAAATAATGTTATTTTGCTTTATCCTGGAGAATACGGCGAATCTGTCCCAACAGGTTATTCATCTGATATCAACGGTTATTATTGGAATAGAGAACATGTTTGGCCGCAATCTAGATTAGGTGAAAATGTAAGTTATGATAATGATTTTGCCAGTATCGCTACTGACGTTCATAATTTAAAACCAGCTGATCCAGCAGAGAATTCTCTAAGAAGTAATGATTATTTTGACAATATCAGAGTGGCAAACCTTACCTATGAGCCAAATGATAATGTTAAAGGGGATATCGCTAGAATATTATTCTATATGAGCACTAGATACTTAGAATTGACTTTAAATGATAATCCTAATACTAATTCCGGACAATTGACCATGGGATTATTATCGGTTTTATTAGAGTGGAATGAAATGGATCCGGTTGATGATTTTGAAAGAAACAGAAATGAAGTAATTTATAAATATCAAGGTAATAGAAATCCGTTTATTGATTACCCTGAATTTGCAAACCTAATTTGGGGAGACTAAATATTTAAATATCAAGTAATCACTTTGAAAAGGTGATTACTTTTTTTTATTTATTGTTTGCTAAAATATGAAAAAAGGCACTACTTAAAGTAGCGCCTTTTATTATATTTTCTCAAATTATGTTTGAAAAAAATATATTAATTAATAATTAAATCCTACATAGTCATCTGTATCTTGAGGATATACAACCCATTCAGTTTCTGTGAAAGTAGTATTTGGTCCTGTTGTATCAACACTTCTTACTATTGTATAGTTTACTGTTGAACCACCATTAACTGGCCAATATGAACCTGGATCAGTTCCGATAACACCAATAACATCGAT
>CAZJAP010000013.1:0-24728 GCA_964544325.1 uncultured Candidatus Izemoplasmatales bacterium
AGAACCAATTTATCAGTGAAGAAGAGAATTTTGAATTATTTAAAAAATACTGGCCAAGTATCATTGCTTATGCTGAAAAATTGAAGGTATATGTAGGAATTGAAAATTGTCCAATGTACTTCACAAAAGATGAATGGTCAGGAGGGCAAAACCTTGCATCAAGTCCCTATATATGGAAACAGATGTTTGAAGCAATTCCTTCAAAATATTTTGGTTTAAGTTATGATCCATCACATCTTTATTTACAAAGAATGGATTATTTAAAACCAATAAAAGAGTTTAAAGAAAAGATCTTTCACATCCATTTCAAAGACATTTTATTATTTCCAGATAAAATTGATGAATACGGAATCTTCACTTATCCATTAAGATATATGCAACCGAAGATACCTGGAGAAGGTGGTATAAACTGGGAAGCTTTCGTAAATGAGTTAAAAGAAATCGACTATAAGTATTATGCTTGTGTCGAAATAGAAGATAAAGATTACGAAGATAGTTTCGAAAGTGTTAAAGAAGCTATCAAGAAAAGCTATAATAACACTTATAAATTTTTTTAAATAAATTATTATAATATGCAGCCTTTCTTTTTGGTTGCATATTTTTAATTTAATAGTTTTGACAAATATAATAATATAAGATAAAATCTATTTATAATAGGGAGGAATATTAAATGACAAATAGAAGAATTTTTGGCTTAATTTTAATTATTGTTGGGGGCTTTTTTTTACTAAATGTATTAAATGTAATTGATTTTAACATTTTCGATTTAAAAGGATGGTGGACATTATTTTTAATTATTCCAGCATTAGTTTCAATGTCTAAACAAGGTGCGACTACTGGTAATGTTATTTTACTTGTGATAGGGGCTGCTCTTTTTTTAAGAGAGTGGGACGTAGATTTTAAAGGTTATTTATTGCCTGGTGTTTTGATTGTTCTTGGAGTTAGTTTATTTATTAAAAAATGAAATGTATATTTTGCGAACTTAAATATAAAGAAGATATCGTTTATGAAAATGATTTAGTATATTCAATATATGATAGTTTTCCCGTAACAAAAGGACATCTTTTGATTATTACAAAAAGACATATTCAAAGTTACTTTGATTTAACTAAAGATGAACTTTTAGCTATTGATGAAGCGTTAAAAAAAGGTAAAGAAATCTTAGAAAAATTATATAAACCTTCAGGGTATAATATTGGCGTTAATGACGGGTCGAGTGCCGGACAAACAATCATGCATTTACATGTTCATTTGATTCCACGATACGATTTTGATGTAGAAAATCCTAAGGGTGGTGTAAGAGGCGTTATCCCAGAGAAACAGAAGTATTAGTTTCTCTGGTTTTTTTATTTATGATATCAATTTTGAGATTATGTAGTATAATATTTATGAATGATTAGGAGGAAGGAATATGAAAAGAAAGACAAAAATCGTATGTACTGTTGGTCCAGCAATTGACTCGAAAGAAATGATTAGAAAGATAATTGATGCTGGGATGAATGTAGCGAGATTAAATTTTTCTCACGGGAATCCTGAAGAACATAAAAAAAGAATTGATATGATTCGCGAAATATCAAAAGATATGCACCGTTATATCGGGATTATGGCTGATACAAAGGGTCCTGAAATCAGAACAGGAATGTTCAAGGATAATCAAGCTGCTTTTAAAACCGGGGATAAAGTTAAAATATTAAAAGAAGATATCTTAGGAACTAAAGAGGCTTTTCACATATCTTGTCCAGAATTATTTGATGATATCAAAATCGGAGATTTCTTGTTGATTGACGATGGTAAAATGCGCTTAACCGTTTTAGAAAAAGCAATCGATGAGTTTACTTGTATTATTAATAATTCCGGTGTTATTAAGAGTCGTAAAGGAGTTAATGTTCCTAACGTTAAATTAACAATGCCATTCATTTCCAAGAAAGATGATGAAGATATTCGCTTTGCTTGTAGAAACAAAGTAGATTTGATTGCTTTATCATTTGTCAGAAGAAAAGAAGATGTTGTAGCTGTTAGAAAAATTTTAAAAGAAGAAAAATGTGAAAACATCGAGATTGTTTCTAAAATAGAAAACCAAGAAGGTGTCGATAACTTAAATGAAATCCTTCAAGTATCTGATGGAATCATGGTCGCAAGAGGAGATTTAGGTGTTGAAGTATCTACTCAACTTGTTCCGATTTATCAAAAAAAGATAATTCAAAAGGCTAATGAAGTTGGTAAACCTGTTATTACGGCTACGCATATGTTAGAATCTATGATGGCTTCTCCAAGACCGACAAGAGCGGAAGCTAGTGATGTTGCTAATGCAATTTTAGATGGTTCTGATGCAATCATGTTATCAGGAGAAACAGCTGCTGGAGAATACCCTATCGAAGCTGTATTAACCATGGACACTATCGCTAAAACGATTGAAGATATCATACCTTACGAAGAAAAATTGCAAAAAGCAATTAAATCTTCACATCAGACTACTAATGACGCTATTGGAATTGCCGTAAGTCAAACTGTACTTACATTACCTAAAGCTGAAGTTATAATTGCTTTTACTGAAACTGGTGGTACTGCAAAAAGAATGTGTAAGTTTAGACCAGGTGTTCCAATTATTGCAATCACAGACAGTATAGAAACTTGTCAGAGATTATCATATTATTGGGGAGTTTTTGCTACTATAGGTGAAAATATAACAGATTTAAGATTCCATGACAAAGTAGCTATTGATGTCGCAAAAGATTTTGGTTTTAAAAAAGGAGCGACTTTAGTTATTACCTCTGGTTGGGGTCAAAGACATGGTTCTACAAACACAATGAGAATTATCGATATTGAATAAAAAATAAGAGTTGGAAAAATTTCCAACTCTTTTTTCTTACATTAAATGAATATATCGATTTACTTCCCATTCAGTTACAGTTTTCTTGAAGTCATTCCATTCCTTATTTTTATATTCAATAAATTTATCAAATATATGATTTCCAAGTGTCTCTCTCATAAGTTTATCTTCACTTAAAAGATCAATCGCTTCTTTAAGATTATCAGGAAGGTTTTCTACACCTAAAGATTCTCTTTGTTCTTTTGTTAAAGCAAATAGATTTTCGTTAATCGGTCCGATTAGAGGCAAGTTGTTTTTGATAGCATCCAAACCTGAAGCTAAGATTACAGCTACAGCTAAATAAGGATTAGCTGTTGTATCAACTGAACGAATTTCAGTTCTTGTAGTTTTTCCTCTTGTAGCGGGGATTCTAATCATAACTGAACGGTTATGTTCTGACCAACTAACATAACAAGGTGCTTCATATCCCGGAACTAATCTTTTATATGAATTTACAGTAGGGTTTGTAATAGCACAGAAATTGCGTGAATGCTTTAAGATTCCTGTTATCCATTGTCTAGCTATTAAGCTTAAACCGATAGGATCATTTTCGTCATAAAAAGCATTGTTGCCGTTCATATCGGCTAACGAACAATTAGTATGCATTCCCGAGCCGTTGATTGATTCGATTGGTTTAGGCATGAAAGTTGCATGAAGATTATGCCTTCTAGCAATATTTTTTACAACTAACTTAAAAGTCTGAACGTTGTCACATGCTTCAATGATATTAGAAAATTCAAAATTGATTTCATTTTGGCTTGGCGCAACTTCATGATGAGACGCTTCGATTGTAAAACCGATTTTTTCTAATTCTAAAACGATATCTCGGCGGCAATCACTAGCTCCATCTATTGGCGAAAGGTCAAAATAACCACCTTGATCTGCCATATTTAGACTCACCTTACCGTTTTCATCTAATTTAAACAAAAAGAATTCTGGTTCAAAACCAATATTTAAAGTAGAAAAACCTAAGTCTTTCATATTTTTAACGATTCTTTTTAAATTTGATCTAGGATCAGCTTCAGACGGTAGGCCATCAGGAGTGTAAACATCACATATCAAACGTGCTACTTTTCCGTATTTGGATTCTTCCCAACTATGAATTAACCAAGTATCATAATCAGGCTTTAAATACATATCGGCTTCCATAATTCTTACAAAACCTTCGATAGAACTACCATCAAACATAACTTTTCCATCAAGAGCTTTTTCAAGTTGACAAACTGGAATTTCAACGCTTTTAATTGTGCCGATAATATCAGTAAACATCAGTCTGATATATCTGACATTTTCTTCTTTAGCAATCTTTAATATTTCGCTTTTTGTATATTTTTTCATATTTTCCCTCTTAAATTTAATAAAATCATTATTTTCTTTTTATTTTTCCGTATTATATAAACAAAAGGCAAATAAATCAATAGACTAGATTTATTTGCCTTAATACAAACGGTTTCATTTAAGAAATTTATTCTAATTTTAATTTTTTATTCAAGTTTGTAAACCATTTTTTGACAATTTCAACAAGTTTTGAGTTTTTTAAAATCCAAAATGCAACTTCTGCAAGTAATAATCCGACGATTAAATCGATAATGTAATGTTGTTTTAAAGTTTGAGTTGCGATGATGATAGCTATCGATAAAACCCAAATGACAATTTTTATTACTGAAGGCATTTTTTTATCCATTCTTACAGCGATAACACAAAGCCAACTCATTAAAGTGTGCATTGATGGTAAAGCGTTTCTTGGACCTGCAGCATGATAGATTGTCATAACTAATGATTCCGTAAAGTTAAGATCGGTTCTTGGAGTCAAATAGTTATTATTCATAAATAACCCTGAAGTAACTCTCCAAGCGGTAACGTCTGATTGCCAGAAGAAATACCACAGTCCGCAGATAATAAATGTTATGACAGCGATAGTAGCGATAAGATACATATTGTCCCTTGATCTAACGCTAATATAAATAAAAGTAGCTGCCCAAAAAGGATAAGCGATAACATAAGGATAGATATGCCAGGCAACAAAAGGAACCTTTTCATTTATACTTAAAAGAATATACGAATAATCAACACCAGGGTTGCCAAAAGTTTCCGCATACCATTGATTTCCGAAGTAAGTAGTTAATTGAAAAAACAATACTACCATAAAGGGGATTAATATATATTTGTATTTTTTTATGTAATTCATTGGTGACTCTCCTTTATTAATTCTTACTTAAAACTATATCATAAATCTTTAAAAAAAACCATATCTTAAATATATGAAGATTTAGTGATGATTTAAATATTGCTAAGAAACTTAAATTGTGATAAAATCATAGTTAATTTATGGAGGAATTATATGTTTGGTTTAAGAAGTGATGGAAAAAAAGTTAAAAATATTGACCCATTTATGAGAATTGTTCCTCATATTATGTTTGAACGTTCAGATGCGATGGTTATGCAACTTCAAGAAATAGATTGTCAAAATATGGATAACTATATTTTAGATAAAAGAAAAACAGAAGGATTAAGACTTAGCTATATGGATATAGTTATGGCTGCTTTTGTAAGAGTAATTGCCTTAAGACCGAAATTAAACCGGTTTGTTGTAAACGGACGTATTTTCAAAAGAAATAATATTCAAATATCTTTAGCTGTTAAAAAAAGATTAACAGATGAAGCAGAAGAAACAACAGTAAAAATGACATTTGACGGCACAGAATCAATAAAAGATGTAATGGAAAAAATTCATAATACAGTTAAGGAGAATAAAGGCGATATTAGTAATGATACTGATAAAATAGCTAAAATATTAACATCAACTCCTAACTTTATGATTAAAATTATGGTTAGATTTTTAATGTGGCTTGATAAACATGGAATGTTACCGAAAAGCATTATTGAAGTTTCACCTTTCCATACTTCACTCTTTTTGACAAACTTAAAATCAATTAAAATGGAAACGGTATATCACCATATTTATAATTTCGGAACTACCGGAATATTTGTTTCAATGGGGAAAGAAACTTTAGAACCTAGAGTTGTTGATTTAGCTACAAAAGAAATCGGCGTTAAAAAAATAATGAAAATGGGAATAGTTGTTGATGAAAGAATCAGCGATGGACTTTACAATAGCCTTTCTTTGAGAGAATTTAAGAAAATTATGGAAAATCCATATATTCTTGATCAAAGAAATGAAAATGTTGTACTAGATGATTAGGAGAAAGAAATGTTAGACATTATATTAGCGGTAATTGGCATAATAGTAGGGTTATTATTCTTTGGCGTCGGTCTTAGAATAGCTTTTTACCCTAAAAGATTCATTATAGGAATGATGAATTATAAGTATAAAACTAAGAAAAAAATTGAACCTGAGAAAAAAATAGTTGTTTTTACAGTAGCTATGGGCGCTTTGTTAATGGCGGGCGGAGGATATTATGTTTTTATCGGAATTTTATCGTTAATTGCCTTAGGGCAAGCATAAAATTTATTTTTATATTGTATAATAGATATTTTTTTGATAAAATTACTTATGGCGAAGTAAAAATAATCGCTAAATTATTATAGTTAGGTGGTGACGGATGTGAACTTACTTAGAATAAATAACCTAAATAAAACATTTGGCGGTAATCAGCTTTTTGACAGTATTTCTTTAGAAATTAATAGTGGAGAAAAAGTAGCTCTCATCGGTCGCAATGGCGTTGGAAAGACTACTTTAGTCAAGATGATATTAAACGAAATTACCCCAGATTCTGGGGAAATTTTTATTTTTAGGCAGGCAAAAATAGGCTATTTATCACAAAAAATAATCGAATCGGAAGAAAACAGTCTAATTGATGAGTGTCTAAAAGTATTTGCGGATATTATAAAAGTTGAAAAAGAATTAATGATTTTAGCTGAAAATTTAAAAACTGACACCAGTGATTTAGCTATGAAAAGATATAGCGATAAAGAACATGAGTATTTAGTTAAAGGTGGTTACGATTATTTTACAAAAGTAGAAATGTTATTAACTAGATTTGGTTTTACTAAAGCGGAATATCAAAGAACTATCTCTTCTTTTTCTGGAGGAGAAAAAACAAGAATCGCTTTTGCTAAATTATTAATGATAGAACCGGATCTTTTAATTCTCGATGAGCCAACCAATCATATGGACATTGAAATTATCGAATGGTTAGAAGATTATTTGAAATCATATAATGGTGCTGTTTTAGTTATAACTCATGATAAGTATTTCATTAACAAAGTAGTAAACAAAATTTATGAAATTGATAATCAAACTATTGAAACCTATTATGGTAACTACGACTTATATGAAATCGAAAAAGTCAATCGGTACGAACTATTGTTAAAAAAATACGAACGCCAACAAAAACAAATAGCTCATTTACAAAGCTTTGTTGATAGATTCAGGTATAAGGCTACAAAAGCTAAAAGCGCTCAGGATAGAATAAAAAAGATCAATCGAATTGAAAGAATTGAAGTTCATTCAGTAAGTTCGACTCATTTAAATTTGAAGTTCAACACAAAAAGGCCGACTAACTCTTATATTTTGGAAGCGGAAAATCTTTCAATTGGCTATGACAAACCTTTAATTGAAGACATCAATTTTAAAATGAGAGGTTTTGAAAAAATTGGTATTATCGGTAATAACGGTACCGGTAAAACAACCTTAATAAAAACTATTTTAGGCGAGATTGAACCAATAAAAGGCTCATATCAATTTTATAAGCAAATGAAAATTGGTTATTTTGACCAAAATCTAAATTACTTTAATCAAAATTTAACCGTATTAGAAACCTTACATAGTTTATACCCACAAAAGACACTATTTGAAGTTAGAAGTGATTTAGCTAAAGTTGATTTTGTCAAAGAGGATGTTTTTAAGAAAGTTTCAGTATTAAGTGGTGGAGAGTTAGTAAAATTAAGGATATTATTGTTAATGTTAGAGAAACCAGATATTCTAATTTTAGATGAACCTACCAATCATCTCGATATTGATTCAAAGAATATTATTGAAGATATTTTTGAAGAATATTCTGGACCTGTGATTTTTATTTCACATGACCGTTACTTCATAAACAAAGTCGCAAGTAAGATTATTAAATTAGATAATGAAGCTCATATTTTCAATGGTAATTATGAGTCATATATTGAATCTACTAAAAAAAATGAAACTAAGAATTCATCTACAAAAAAAGGCAAATATAAAACGAATAATATCAATGTTGAAAAAGAAAAGAAAAAGCTTGAAGAAGAGATTTTTATTTTAGAAGAAGAAATTGATTCTCTGAAAGAAATGTTATTTCTAGAAGAAGTATATAATGATAAAAATATATATAACGAAAAAGAAAAACAGATTTTTGATAAAGAGAATACTTTAGAAGAAATGTTAGTTATGTTAGAAGAATTAGATAATATAGATTAATAATTATCTATATATGCTAAAATATTAGATAGATATTTGGGGAGTGATTAATATGATCGATAAAATTAAAAGTAATTTGAGACTAGAATTAGAGAGAAGTCTCAGTAAGCACTTTAATCAAGAAATTAATGTTGTGGTAGAAGAACCTAAAACAAACAATTTAGGTGATATATCTATTCCGGTTTTTTCAATTGTTAAGACTGTTAGGAAACCGCTAAATGAAGTAGTTGACACTGTTATTTCATATTTAGAGAAAACTAGTCAATACAATATGTTTTCAAGTGTTGATAGAGTAGGCGGTTTTATTAATCTCACCCTAGATCGTCTAACATTTTCCCAAAACGTTATTAAACAAAATCTAATGGAAAGTAAACAAACATTTAATTATGGTGAAGGAAAAACTGTCTGTATAGATTATTCATCGCCTAACATTGCTAAACCATTTTCTGTTGGACATTTACGTTCAACTATCATTGGTCATTCCATTGGTAATATCATGGAAAAACTAGGATATAAGGTAATAAGAATAAATCATCTAGGAGATTTTGGAACTCAGTTCGGGAAAATCATTTATGCCTATTTAAATTATGGAGATAAAGATTTGGTTGAAGCTAATCCAATAGAAGAATTAGTTAAACTGTATGTTGAATTCCATGAATTAGCTAAAGAAAATCCGGAAATTGAAGATAAGGCTAGAGAGATATTTAAAGAACTTGAACTTGGAAATCCAAAGTATCAAAAACTATGGAGTCATTTCAGAGAGGTTTCACTTGAGGAATACATGAAAGTTTATAAAATGCTTAATGTAACTTTTGATTCTTATGATGGAGAAGCTTTTTACAATGATAAAATGCAAAAGGTAGTCGATGAATTGAAAGAAAAATCTCTGCTGGTAAAAGATGAAGGTGCGATGATCGTCGACTTAGGTGATTCTATGCCACCGGCATTAATCCAAAAAAGTGACGGGTCAACTCTCTATATCACTAGGGATTTAGCTGCGCTTTTTTACAGGAAAAACACTTATGACTTTGATGAAGTTTTGTATGTAGTCGGTAATGAACAAAAACTACATTTTGAACAACTAAAAGCTGTTGTTAAGAAAATGGGTTATGATTTTTATCAAGATATCCATCACATTAACTTTGGTTTGGTTTTACAAGATGGAAAGAAAATGTCGACTAGAAAAGGTAAAATTGTAAAATTAGAAGATGTTTTAAAAGAAGCTACTAATCTTTCATTAGAATATATCAACGAAAAGAATCCATCTTTAGAAAATAAAGAAGAAACTGCTGAAAAAATTGGTGTATCAGCGATAATCTTTAATGATCTTAAGAATTATCGTACTAATGATGTAGAATTTAATTTGAAGGATATGGTTAATTTTGTGGGTCAAACAGGACCTTACTTGCAATATACTTCTGTAAGAATATCTTCAGTTTTAGAAGAAAATGATTTTTATTCAGAAGACATTAATTATGATTTATTTAAGATTGACCATAGTTTTGACCTTATCAAAACTATTGCTCAATATGAAGAAATTTTATTAAAAGCTAAAGAAGAGTATTCGCCGTCAGTACTTGCGAAGTACTTATTAAATTTAGCTAGTTATTTTAATAGTTTTTATGCCAAAGAAAAGATTATGGTAGATGATTTGAAAGAAAGAAATACTAAATTAACTTTAATATCAATCATTAGAAATATTCTTGATGAAGGCATGAATTTACTGGGGATGCAGGTTATAAGAAAGATGTAATCTGCTAAATAAAAGAAAGAGGTTTATTTTGGAAGAGATAAAAAAAATAAATAAACCAAAGCGGAATATTCTAAAACATTTAGGATTAATGTTTAAGTGGATGGGAAAAGAATCTTGGCTACTTGTTCCAGCTTTGGTTTCGCTATTTATAGTTTCATATTTAAGAACGCTAACCCCGCTTTTTGGTCAGCATATTATAGACGTTATTTTAGGATTCAGTGATGAAGGTTCTAAATTACCTAAGTTTTTTGCGGACTTAATCCTAGCGGATACTTTAGCTAAACAATTGCTTTTAGCATCACTTTTAATAGTTGTATTATCTTTTATCAGAGCATTGTTAATATTTGTGCAAAGAGCCCTTTCAGGCGTTTTCGCAGAAAGAACAGCTTATGGTTTAAGAAATAATTTATATAAAAAATTACGTGACGCAGATTATTATTTCCATTCTCATTCTGAGACTGGAGATATAATCCAAAGATGTACTACTGATGTTGAAATGTACAAAAGATTTATTTCAGAACAGAGCATTGAAGTCGCTAGATTAGTTTTGTTAGTTGGTTTATCAATTTATCAAATGTCTAAACTGAATGTAACGATAATGTGGGTATCATTGATTATCGCTCCCATACTTTTATTAAGTGCGGCTATTTATTTCAATAAAGTTGAAAAAATGTTCACTGAAATCGAAAAAAATGAAGCGCAAATGACAACTCATGTCCAAGAAAATGTTAGTGGAGCGAGAGTTGTTAAAGCGTTTGCCAATGAGGCGTATGAAGTTAAAAAGTTTAAAGGACTAAACCGTAAATACACTGATTCAGATTTAAGATTAGTTAAAAAGATGGCTTTCTTTTGGAGCTCAACTGATTTCTTATCTTTTGTTCAGTTCTTTATCATTGCCATTATTGGAATTATCTATGCTTCAAAAGGGATAATCACAATTGGGGTTTATACTGCATTTTTAGCTTACGCAGGTAATATCATTTGGCCAATGCGACAATTAGGTAGAGTAGTAGGAGATTTCTCTAAAACTATAGTTTCAATTAGCAGATTAGATCATATTATCTCTAATCCAGGAGAGTATGATGGTGAAGATCTAAAAGATACGCCTGAGATTAAAGGCGATGTTGAATTCAAGAATGTTTCATTTAAATTTGTTGATTCAAAAGAAGATCAAATTATTGATGTTAGTTTTGAAGCTAAAAAGGGAGAGACGGTAGCGATAATCGGTAAAACCGGTTCGGGTAAATCAACCTTGATGAATCTGCTTATTCGTTTGCTGGATTATCAAAAGGGTCAAATCTTATTAGATGGTGTTGAAATTAAAAATATTGAAAAACATCATTTAAGAAAGAATGTCGGAGTTATTTTACAAGAACCGTTCTTATTTTCTAAATCTGTAGAAGACAATATAAAAATTGCCGATAATACTTCAGATTTAAGCAAAGTTTCAACCGTAGCTAAGATTGCTCAGGTTCATAACGATATTATCAGTTTTGAAAAAGGATATCAAACTCTTGTAGGTGAAAGAGGAGTTACTCTTTCTGGTGGTCAAAAACAACGTGTCGCAATTGCGAGAATGTTATTGAAACCTAAACCGATATTAGTGTTTGACGACAGTTTATCCGCTGTAGATACTGAAACTGATATTCAAATAAGAAGAGCTCTACAAAAAGAGTGGAAAAATTCCACTGTCTTTATTATTACCCACAGAATAACTACAGCTTCTGAAGCAGATAAAATATTGGTTATCGAAGATGGTAAAATTAAAGAAAGCGGTAAACACGAAGATTTAATTAAAAAAGACGGGTTATACAAGAATATATGGGAAATTCAATCACAGATTAATTTCCAAATAGAAGAGGACGGTGATTTAAGTGAGTGATTATCTTCAAGATGAAGAGAATTTTACGTCCCAAAAAGTTGATTGGTTAGTATGGAAAAAGATTTTTGTATTTATGAAACCTTTAAAGAAATATATATATTTAGGTTTAATTGGTGTTATATTATTAGCGGTTACTGATATCATATATCCCTATATTTCGGCATTTGCCATTGATGAGATCATTAATCCTAATCAAGCGAGTCAGACAGCTGATTTTTCCAAGTTGCCCTTATTGATTACATATTTTGTAATATTTATGATTGTTCAAGCAGCTATGGTTTATCTATTTATTATCTGTGCAGGGAAAGTTCAAAATGAATTAGCTTTTAATATTAGAGAAAAAGCTTTTAATCATTTACAGGAATTACCTTTCTCATATTATGATAGAACTAGAGTGGGTTGGATTATGGCAAGAATGACTTCGGATTCAAGAAACTTGAGTGAAATTTTATCTTGGGGTCTAATTGATTTAGTTTGGGGAGTATTTTTAATGGTTTTCCTTACTATATTCATGTTTATAATAAATCCAATCTTGGCATTAGTGATTCTGGCGGTAGTTCCGGTTTTAACAGCTATATCGATATTCTTTAGGAAATATATCTTAAAGTCTTATCGTTCAATCAGAAAAGTAAATTCAAAAATAACCGGTGCATATAACGAAGATATTACAGGAGCTATCACGACTAAAACTTTAGTTTTGGAAGAACAAAATTATCAAGAGTTCGATAATTTGACCTTTGATATGAAAAAGCAATCAATTAAAGTGCATATGTTGCAAGGGATATATTTTCCAACAATGCTATTCATTATCTTTATTGGTATGGCATTAGTTTATAATGTCGGCGGTAATATGGTGTTGATGTCTGCGATAACTGTAGGTGAATTATATTTATTTACAAACTATGTATGGCAGTTCTTTGATCCGGTTAATAATATCGCTAATTTCTATGCTCGCTTCCAACAAGCACAAGCGTCAGCTGAAAGAATTGTTTCTTTGATTGAAACAGATCCTGATATTACCGATACAGAAGAAGTTATTAGAAAATACGGTACAGTATTTGAATATAAGAAAGAAAACTTCGAAGAATTAATCGGTGATGTAGAATTTAAAAATGTCAGTTTTAAATACCAAGTTGGAGAACAAGTTTTAAAAGACTTCAATTTAAAAGTCAAGGCAGGTCAATCAATAGCTTTAGTTGGACATACAGGAGCTGGAAAAACTACAATAGTCAACCTGATTTCTAGGTTTTATGAACCAACTGAAGGTAAGATTCTTATTGATGGGGTTGATTATAAAGAAAGATCGATCGGCTGGTTACATTCCAATTTAGGTTATGTCTTACAGAGTCCGCATTTGTTTAGCGGTTCGGTAATGGAGAACATTCGATACGGTAAAATTGACGCTACAGATGAAGAAGTAATATCTGCCGCAAAAGCGGTGGAAGCACATAGCTTTATTATGAAGTTTGAAGAAGGTTATAACACTGAATGCGGTGAAGGCGGATCAAGACTATCCGTTGGACAAAAACAGTTGGTATCATTTGCCAGAGCTATCCTAGCTGATCCAAAGATTTTAATCTTGGATGAAGCTACTTCTAGTGTTGATACAGAAACTGAAGCTTTGATTCAAAACGCAATTAACAAATTGCTAAAGGGTAGAACTAGCTTTATCGTAGCCCATAGATTATCAACCATCGTTCATTCTGATTTGATTTTAGTTTTAGAAGATGGCGAAATTATTGAATCAGGAACACATAAAGAATTAATTAAGAAACAAGGAGCTTATTATAAGCTATATACTAACCAGTATTCTGAAGAGATGTTAGAGTTATCAATCAGATAAAACCTACAAATTTTGTAGGTTTTTTTCTTATTAATGTTATAATAAATTCTAATAGAGGTGATTAAATATGCGACTAAAAGCTTTTATCGATTCTCATTTACATGTTTTGGGTTTAGGATACTACCAAGATATTATAAACTTGAATAATGTAACATCCATAGAAACTCTTATCAATCTGTTAAAACAAAGTGAAAAAGATATTATCGTTGCAAGAGGTTTCAATCAAGATAATTTAATCGAAAAAAGGATGCCTTTAAAAAAAGACTTAGATGAAATATCAAAACCAGTAGCAATTTTCCGTATTTGCGGCCATATTGCAGTTATCAATCAGGCGATGATTGACTTAATTGGTACTCATAAACTGTCTTATCAAGTCTTTGGAGGTAGTTTTAACCTAGAGACAGGACTATTCACCGAAAAAGCTCTATCTTTAATAAGTGAGGTAATTCCTAAGCCAACAAAAGATGATTTAAAGAGATACCTTATTAAAGCCAATGATATTCTTCTTGAAAATGGTATTACCAAAGTTGCTAGTGACGATTTCAGTAGTTTTGATGTCGATTATGAAATCATAATCGAGGCAATAAATGAAGTTATTGCCGAAGGCAAAATTGATATATCAATTACCGAACAAGTCAACCTTCCGCTAAATAAATTTAAAGATTTTATTAAAAAAGGTTACGTAAATAAAAAATATAGAAACTTTAAAATGGGACCGTTAAAGATTTTAGCTGATGGAAGTCTCGGAGGTAGAACCGCTAGCTTGAATGAAGCTTATAGCGATGATCCCTTTAATTTTGGAATATTGACTTTTAGTGATAGTGAACTATCCGAATTAATTGATTTGGCTTTTAAAAACGACATGGATGTTGTAGTTCACGCTATTGGCGACAAGGCTTGCGACCAAGCGATAAAAATAATTTCATCCTTAAATAATAAATATGATAGAAAATCACCAAATAACGCGATTATCCATGCGCAAATATTAAACAAAAGACAGATGGATTTGTTAAGGATAAACCATATTAATGCAATCGTGCAGCCGATATTCATCAATACTGACATTAAAATTATAAGTGATAGAATCGGTAATAGGGACAAAGAATCATATCTCTTTAAAACAATGTCTGAAAACATAAATCTTGGTTTTTCTACAGATAGTCCGGTAGAAACAGTAAATCCCTTCCATAACATATATTGTGCAGTGACAAGAAAAAGTATTGATTTTCCTGAATATCAACCTTTTAACCTAGACGAAGCTTTTTCTTTAAGTGACGCTTTAAAAGCTTATACTGATAATAATCTAGGGTTTGTGTATGAAAAAGAATCATTTGATTATATTGAAATAGACAAAGACATTTATAATCTAGATTTAGAAGAATTAAAAGATGTAAAAGTTTTAAAAACATTTATCGATGAAAAAATCGTTTATGAACGCAAAAAATGAGAATTTTTTTCTTTTCTTTTTTAAAAAATAGTGTATAATAAATATTGCTATGCCGGTATGGTGAAATTGGTAGACACGATGGACTCAAAATCCATTGCCGTAAAAAGCGTGTCGGTTCGAGTCCGACTACCGGTACCAATATTTTAAACTTCATAAAAATAAAAAGGCAGATTAACTATTCTGCCTTTTTTTATTTTCTTTGATGATTTTTACAAGCGTATTAAATGTATTTTCAATCACATTATTACAACCCAATTCCTTATCCCTATGGATAGGTTTTATCTCTTTACAGTCAATGCTTGATAATTTTTTTCTTGTTTCTTGCTTAAATTCGATTACAAGCGGTCCTAATTCATCTTTGGAGAATATAAAAGATAAAACAGCTACGCCTCCTGATATGGCACCGCAGATATCTTCTTCATACATACCTCCACCAAATCCAGAAAGAATTTTTATATGGGTTTCATCGATTGATAAATTATATAAATCCCGAGCTGCTAAAAGCATTGTTTCAGCGCAATTGTAGCCTTGATCCAAATAGTATTTTTTAATAAACTCATTCATTTATAATTCTCCTTTAAACCAATTGGCTGTTTTTACTATAGTTTCTTCAATTGGCGTTGGCGTTACTTGCAGGTTTTCAATCATACCAGTGTTTTTAAAGTTATGTTCTGTTAAAAGCGCTTTAATCATAATCTTATATTTTGGTATTATAACCGCAACTAAGTTTATTAAGTAGATTGGTATTTTAATCATTATTGCATGATGATTACGGGTTTTAAAAATAAGTTTATACATTTGGTAAAGGCTGATGTATTTACCACTAATTATATATGAGCCGGTAATTCTATTGTTTATACCTTTTATGATACTTGATGCCACATCTTCAACATCTACGAAGTTATACCCACCATGAAAGTAAAAGCAAACTTTTCTTTTAAGAGCTCTCTTAAACTCTTTTCCTAAAGCTGAAGGTTTATAATCATTAATTCCGATAACCGCAGAAGGATATAATATTAAGCATTTAAGTTTTTCTTCTTTGGAAAGATTTAATAAATAATTAGTGGCTTTAGCTTTGGAAATTTGATAATATCCTTTCAAATTATCAATATTAATCTTGTCTGGTTCGGATACCAAAAAATCTTCACTTGTTATACAATCGGTAGAACTAGTGTAGATTAGAAATATGTTTTTCTCAGTGCATAGATCAGCTATCATCTTTACTGATTCATAATTGATTCTTTCGGTCATTTCCTTTTGATCGTTTTTCAAGTTTATATAAGCTGCTAAATGAACTAAGGTATCATTTTCTTTGAGGTGCTCATTTAAAAAGGAAAAAGAAAAAACATCGCCGATAATAACTTTGTCTTTAAAGTCCACGATTGAAGGACCGATAGAACGAGCTAAAATACGAAAATCAATTTTCTCATCATAAAGTTTTTTAACTAAATTATTGCCAATATGCCCAGTTGCACCTGTTATAAAAATCATCTATACCCTCACTTGTTTAAAATAATTATAACACTTAATCATTTTTAAGAGAATTTAATTTAAAATCTTATGTTAATATTGTATAATAAATACAAATATCTAAAGGAGAAAGACTTATGGAATTTAAGAAACTTGAATTAATTAAAGAATTAAAGAATAAGAATCCAAAATTGTTAAACCTTTTAATTGGCTTTGACGGTTTTGTTGATGAAATAATCCATGCAGTTGATAAAAGAACAGATAGTGAAAATTTTAAAAGAATTGAAACTATTGAGGACTTGGCTAAAAGAATTCAAAAAGCCAGTGGCCTTTCAACTAATATTGAGTTAGTTCCGCTAGTTAAAAAAATCGGCGGAAATGGCCCGATAATGTGTAATGCCATGAGTGAAACCGGTGCGAATATCACCTATATTGGTTCACTTGGATATCCAACATTAAACGATGTTTTTCATAGCCTGGAGGAAAAAGTCAATGTCTATACAATCGCAAACCCAGGTCATTCAGATGCTTTGGAATTTAACGACGGTAAACTGATTTTAGGTAAAATGAATTCCTTAAATGAAGTTACATATGATAGATTAATCGAAGTTGTTGGTTTAGAAAATTTAAAAGAATTGATTTATAGTTCTGATATGTTCGCTACTGTAAACTGGGTTATGTTACCATATATGACTGATCTCTGGAAAAAATTGCTAAAGAATGTCATTGCTGAATTACCAAAGAAAAACGTTCAACCGTTTTTGTTTGTTGATTTAGCCGATCCAGAAAAAAGAGAAGATGAAGAAATTATTGAAGCACTAAACCTTTTAAAAGAATTCAATGGTTACTTTAGAGTAATCTTAGGATTAAATAAAAAAGAGGCTTATGATGTAGCTAATGTTCTTAATTTATTTGATGACGCGAGTTTAAGAAACATGCAGGTTTCTTTAGAAGATTTAAATCAAGCATTATATGATTATTTAGGAATTTATAGTGTTGTAATTCATCCGGTTGATCGATCATGTTTAGTAGTAGAAGGTGACTTTTATGAAGAGATTGGACCTTATGTTGAAAAACCTAAACTAACTACTGGAGCTGGAGATAATTTTAATGCCGGATTTATGTTAGGAATGCTTTTGGGATTGAAACCTAATCAAGCATTATTGACAGGAATGAGCACTAGCGGATTTTATGTTAGAAATGCCAGAAGCCCAAAATTTGAAGAATTAATCTCGTTTATTGAAGATTGGCAACAAAACTTAATCTAATAAAAAAAGGAGCTAATATTTTAGCTCCTTTAATTTAATTTATTAGTCTTCTCTTTTTCCTAATGCATGGTCTAGCATCAAAATGCCGTGGTTACCAACCATTTTAACCTTATCGATTAATTCTTGGAAATTAGCTTCCTCTTCAACTTGTTCATTAACATACCATTGTAGTAATGATATACTTGCATAGTCGTTAAGTTCAATTGCGATTTTCATAAGATTATTGATTCTTCTAGTAACTTCTTTTTCATGATTTAGTGAAATTTCTAAGATTTCTAAGATAGATTCAAAATCATTCTTAGGTGATTCAAATCCACGAATATCAACTCTTTCACCACGATCATTTAGGTAATCCATAAATTTTTGCGCGTGTTCTAATTCTTCGCGGTATTGGATTTGGAACCAATGTTCAAAACCTTTCAATGATTTGCTAGCAAAATAGTTTTGCATTGCCAAGTAAACATGTGCTGATTCAATTTCAAAATTCAATTGCACATTAATTGCTTCAACAAATTTTTTATCCATAATATTTCCTCCTTTTATCTTTCAACTATATTATATCTCATTACTAATAATAAGCAACCGAAACACTTATAATTTTTGGTCATCTACAGAATCTAAATAATCCTTAATTGGCTCAATAACTTTTTTTACAGTTCCATCTTTAAATGGATTATTAAGATTGACAGCTTCAATTAAATTAACGAAACTTTTAGAACCGCCTAAACGGCATAGTTTAAGATATGATTTGAAAGCTTCTTGATGATTTTCTCTTGATTTTACCCAGTATTGGAAAGCCAATATTTGCGCTAAAGTATAGTCGATATAATAAAATGGTGAACCGAAAATATGTCCTTGACGATACCAATAAGTTCCTTTTTCTAAGAAACTATCGTCATCATAGTCTTTGAAAGGAAGATATTTCTTTTCAATTTTTCGCCAAGTAGCTTTTCTTTCTTCTTTAGTTAAATCAGGATTGAAGTAAATTTCATGTTGGAATTCATCAACTGCTACACCATAAGGCAAAAATGAGATTGAACTATCAAGATGATAGAATTTATATTTTTCGGTGTCTTCTTTAAAGAATCCATCAATCCAAGGCCAAGCTAAAAATTCCATACTCATAGAGTGAATTTCAGCCGCTTCATATGTTGGCCAACGATATTGCGGATAATTATCCCTTGATGAATATACTTGGAATGCATGACCAGCCTCATGAGTTAAAACATCAACATCATGACTTGTGCCATTAAAATTAGCGAAGATAAAAGGTGAACGATATTTTGGAATATATGTACAATAACCACCGCCGGCTTTTCCTGGTACGGAATCTAAATCCAATAAATCATGTTCTAACATGAAGTTAAAAAATTCATCTGTTTCTTTAGACATTTCTTTATACATATTTTTAGCAATGTTTACTTGCCACTCTCTATCGCCTTTAGGTGTTGGATTACCAGTAAGGAAGGAAAGCGCTAAATCATAGGATTTTGGGTTTTCGATACCAATTCTCTTAGCTGCTCTTTCTTTCAATTCTTTAACCAAAGGAACTACATCGCGGTAAATTTGATCGCGATAGTTTTTAACGTCTAGATAGTCATAATCAGTTCTTCCTAATCTGTCATATCCTAATTGAACATAGTTTTTATAACCGAGTTCAATTGCGATTTGATTTCTTACTTTGACTAATTCATCATAGATACGGTCTAATTTATCTTCGTTTTCTTGGAAAAATCCAGAAACCTTTAATTGTGCTCGGTGGCGAATATCACGGTCTAAATTCTGCAAAAAAGGTCCCATTTTACTTAAATTATAAACTCCGCCTTCAAATTCGATTTTAGCTGAAGCTATTAATTTTGAATATTCAGTGTCTAATTTGTTTTCCTTTTGAAGTAAAGGAATGATTTTAGGATCAAAAGTCTTTTTTCTTAATTCGGCTTGTTTAAAAAGCAATTCTCCAAATTCTGTTTCTAAACTTTTACGATTCTTTGATTTTAGAATCTTTAAAGAGAAAATGTGTTCATATTCCTGTAAAGCAGGAATAAAGTCATTGAAGAAATCTTGTTCTTTTTCATAAAACTCATCTTGAGTGTTTAAGGAATTACGGATAGATACTAGAGTTATTAAAGTATCCATTTCATCATTTAAATCAAAGATAGCTTTTATGGCTTTAATTTCTTCTCGAGCGGTTTTGTCTTCGCCAATTACTGATAGTTGGTCTTTCATTCTTGAAATAAATTCATCAATATTTGGTCTTTCATACTTAAAATCTTTAAATTTCATATAAATGGTTCCTTTCTGTTTATCGTTATTTATATTTTAACATAAATTTTATTATGTTTAAGGCATTACGTAGAATTATTTTTTTAGTGATTTTCAGATAACTTAGTTTGATGTTTTTAAATGGTTTTTGTTTTTTTTATTTTGGCAATTGATAATATTAGTCCTAAGGCAATTGATAAGAATCCGGCGCTTAATACCCTGAAATTCTCTGGTAAGAGAAATGTGATGGTGTGAGCGGGGATCCAAAATAAAGGAATTGTTTTAAACACCACGAATGAAAAGAAGTTATTCCAGTCAATTGTTTCAATAATTTTTTTTATAGTTGGTTTATCTTTTTCTTTGGTTAAATCAAGATAGGTGTCAGTAAATCGATGTAAAACCATGAACGTAGGTGCGAAAATTATATTCATGAATAAACTTGTTAAAAAGGCAATATAGATATTATCAAAAAAAGTTCCGGTAGCTATATTCGGAAGTAAGTTTGCTGCTAAACTCGCTTTTATGCCTTGATCAAAGATTTTAAATACTAAGACAAATGCCATTCCTAAAAAGCCCCAAACTATAAACCGGAAAATAAATTTGTTCTTACTAAAATAATTTTTAGTCATGAGTCTTGAAGCTAACATTTCGCCATAGCTTGCTAGGATCGAGGTTTTAATAAAACCCATTAAATAAGGATACTTTGATGAAGAATCCCCAATAAAATCCCTTGTGAAAGGCAAGATAAGTAATGTTACTATAAAAACAAAAAAAAGCAGGAAAAAATAATCAAGTTTTTTCATAATGTAATCCTCCAATTTTTAATTATAACATGTTTATTAAACTTATAGAATTTTTATTGGGATAAAAAATTAAAGAAAATTTATTAATGAACATATGTCAAGTTAACTTCATATATTCACACATTTATGTTATAATTAAATAAAAAAGGAGGATTTAATTATGAACCAATATCATGAACCATTTGAACTTCTAAGTGAAGAAACAAAAGAAATCACAAGAGCTATTAAATCTTTAATCGAAGAATTGGAAGCTGTTGATTGGTATAATCAAAGAGTTGACGTTACCAAAGACGAAGAATTAAAAGCAATCTTAGCTCATAACCGTGATGAAGAAATAGAACATGCTGCTATGGCTTTAGAATGGCTTAGAAGAAAAATGCCTGTCCTTGATGAAGAATTAAAAGAAAATTTATTCAAAGAAGGTAAAATAGCTGGGAATCATCATTAATTTTTTTACTAAGCACTGTTTGACAGTGCTTTTTTTCTTTTCTTAAGTTGTTTGTTTAGGGTAAATTTGGTAAAATGATTATAGCTGGGAGAAGAACATGATAACAGAAGTAAAAACTAAAAAAGAGTTAAAGAGGTTTATCAATTTTGTGAAGATATTATATAAAGATGATTTGCATTATGTATATCCTCTTTTTTATGTATTATATCAAGAATTGAAAAGTGAAGTATTAATAAAAAAGAAATATAAAGCTTTACTCTATCTTGATGGTAAAGATGTTTTAGGAAGGCTGCTTTATACCTTTGAATATAATCATAAAACCGATAAGTTAACTTGCTATTTTTCTTTTTCTGATACAGTAAATGATCAATTGGTGTTTGACGAACTTTTTGCTTATATGGAAAAGGATATGATCGATAATGATGTCTTTTATTCAGAAGGAAGTTTTAGACCTTTTGACCCCGATAATAGAAGAGGGATTTTAGTTAAGGGGTTTGACGATGACCCAGTTGTATTCACATCATATAATTATCCGTATTATGAAAGCCTATTTGAAAATTATGGATTTAAGAAAATTCATGACACAGTTTCTTTACAACCCGAAGTAAGCGAAGAGAATAACCGTAAGTTATCACTTTTAAGCAAGTTTTTCACAAGAAGATTTAATGTTATAGTTTCGCCAATTGATTTGAAAAACATTGAGTCAGAGATAAAAGATATTCACAAAATATTAAGTATAGCTACAACTGATATAATCTATCAAGAAGCTCCATCAATCGATTTGATAACATCTGTAGCTAAAAACTTGAAGAGGTTCTTGCGACCGGAAATTATTTTGATCGCTAGAGAAGCTGAAAGTTTAGAACCTATCGGTTTTGCAATATGTTTGCTAGATTATAATCAATTAATTAAAAAAACAAAGGGAAAATTGAATATATTTAAATTTATGAAGCCTCTTAAATATATTGATAGATCAAGAGGTATGATGCAATATGTTGTTCCTAAGTATCAGGGGACAGGATTAATTGGCTATATGTATTATCTGATCTTTGAAAGTTTTAAATCTTTAGGTATTAAAAGATTTGAAGCCGGAACGATTATGGAAGAAAATTTACAGTCAATTAAAGCTTTCGATAAATTTGGGGGAGAAGTTAAGAAAATTTATCGTATTTACGGGAAGGAAATAACAAGATGATAATATCTATATTACACATTTTAGCGGTTTTTATTATTCCATATTTCATCATTAGATTTAAAGAATTTAAACTAACAAAAATTTTGGGAACAATAGGTATGGCTTATTTGTTAGGCTTGGTATTTGCTTTATTGATCTTTTTTGTTAATCTATTAGGTTTAGATTTCAGCCTTAATAAAGACATCAGTGAAATTGTTTCTTTTAGCGCTATTGGTATTGGTATTCCTTTGATGCTTTTCAGTTCAAATCTAAAAGAAGCTAAAAAACTTTCCAGAATGGTTTTATTATCGTTTACAATCTTAATAATTAGTGTAGTCACAGTTACTTCTATAACTTTTTATACTGTAGGTAAAAACATAACAGATGGAGCAGAGCTTTCAGCCGCTGCCATTGGTTTATATACAGGTGGAACACCGAATTTAAATGCTATTACTAATATTTTTGGTTTAGACTCACAAACAATTGCTTTAGCTAACCTTTCAGATATTATTATCGGTGGAGTTTTTTATGTTTTCTTATTAACCTTAGCTAAACCATTGGTTAATCTACTGTTAAAAAAGAATAATAAGAATTCTTCATATTTAAAAGAAGAATCTCAGATTGAAAACAACGAAGAGTTTAATCTAAAGGATTTCAAGACCCATAAATCACTTTTTAAAGCTTTTTTACTAGCTTTGATTATGGCTATTATAGGAGCTTTGATAGGAGTTATTATTTGGATTATTATGGGAAGTATAGAAGGAAGGCTATTTGATGTTTTAGTTCCTAGTCTACTTATTAGTGTTACTGTATTTGGCATAATAGCTTCATTTAATAAACGAGTAAGAGAAGTAAAAGGAACGAATATTGTCGGTCATTATCTTATTTTGGTATTTTCATTTGCGATTGCTTTATCAGTAAACTTTTTGGAAATTACCGGTGATTTTGGTAAATTGATTATTCTTTATGGAATTATTACTGTTGGGTCTTTTATTTTAAATGTTATTATTGCTAGTTTCTTTAAAATTGATACAGATTGTATGATTGTTTGTGCTACTGCCGGGATTTATGGACCAGCATTTGTTCCTGCTATAACTAAACAATTAAAAAATGATAAATTAACAGTTCCAGGTTTAATTGTTGGGTCTATCGGTTATGCCATAGGAACATTTTTAGGATTATTATTAGGATTGTTGTACATGCTTTAATCTAAAGGAGGATTTAAGTAAATGCCTTATCAAAACAAATATCTAGAATTATTAAGCAATGAATATCCAACCATTCAAATGGTAGCTTCAGAATTGATAAATTTAAATGCTATTTTAAATTTACCAAAAGGTACGGAAATCTTTATTACCGATATTCATGGTGAATACGATGCTTTCAATCATTATTTAAAGAATGCATCAGGAATTATCAAGGAAAAGATTGACTTGATTTTTCCTAATTTATCAGAAGTAGAGAAAAATCGTTTAGCTTTTTTTATCTACTATCCGACTGATATGCTTAATAAGTATAAACAGAAACTTAATGGAGAAACTTTTCAAAAACTAATTAATCAACAACTATCCTATATGATCTTGCTTGCTAAAGAGATAGTTACTAAATATACGAAAAGTAAAGTAAGAAAATCTTTGCCAGAAGAATTCTCTTATATTATCCAAGAACTATTATTTGAATCTTCTTCTCATGAAGATAAAGAAAAATATTATCAAGCAATTATTGAAGCTATTTTCTTAACTAAAAGAGAGAGTAAATTTATTTTGCAGTTATCTCGATTCATTAGAAAGTTAGCAATTGATCAATTACACATTGTCGGTGATATCTTTGATCGTGGCCCTTTACCACATTTGATTATGGAAAAGCTACTCACGATGAAGAATGTTGATATTCAGTGGGGTAATCATGATATTTCCTTTTTAGGTGCAGCTAGCGGTTCAAGAGTTATGATAGCTAATGTCATTAGAATAGCAGCTAGATATAATAACTTAGATTGTTTTGAAGACGGGTATGGAATTAATTTGATTCCATTAGCTAGACTCGCAGAAAAATATTATAAAAAAGATGATTGTGCCTTGTTTATGCCTAAGGGATATAAC
>CAZJAP010000014.1:0-18832 GCA_964544325.1 uncultured Candidatus Izemoplasmatales bacterium
ATACTATGGTAATGATTGTAATTGGTGGTATCGGCTTTATCGTTATAAGAGATATTATTGAAAAGAAATCATGGAAAAACCTAAGTTTATACTCAAAAATAGTTTTAAAAACTACATTTCTTTTAATTGTTATCGGCACACTAGTTATTAAATTATTTGAATATGAAAATATCAGTTGGTTAGAAGCTGTTTTCACTAGCGTAACTACTAGAACAGCTGGATTTTCTACAGTCAATATAAGTACATTTTCATATACTACATTGGTCGTAATTATGATATTTATGTTCGTCGGTGCTTCTCCTAACTCAACAGGTGGTGGTATTAAAACGACTACTCTTTATGTAATGTTTAAATCAATTACAAGTTTTCTAACCGGAAAACAATTTATAACTCATAAAAGAAAAATAGAAGATCAAAATAAAAATAAGGCATTTGTTTTAGCCATCTTAGCCTTCTCAGTAACAATTTTTATGTTTATAATCGTTTCATTAATCGAAGCTGAAAACACTAATTATAATATGACCTTCTTAGAAGTTTTATTCGAAACTTTCTCAGCTTTTGGTACAGTAGGTTTATCAATGGGAATTACCCCATACCTCTTACCAGGATCTAAAGTATTATTGTCACTATTAATGTTTATCGGTAGATTAGGTCCAATAACAATATTTGGAATCATGAATAAGAATTGGGGCCATCCAGAAATTTCACATATAAACTACGCAGTTGAAAAAATACTAGTTGGATAAAAAATAAAGTCAGAATTTATATCATTAAATTCTGACTTTTTTATTTTTTCTAAGCATGAAATCTTTTCTTTATTTCGTCTTTAATTGACTTTGGAAAGAAAAAAATAATGAACAAGAGAATAAATATCGCTATTCCAAAAGCTAATATTGCTGGCCATGGTTCAACTATTATATTTAAGAAAACTAATAAAAGTGGGATAAGAGACATAATTACGATTGTTAGAAGATACATTATATAATCCCTGTAATCTATTCTTTTTATAAGGATAATTATTGAAATCGCTAAATTTAAAGAAGCTAGAAGGAATGGCATCAAATAATCATAAGACCATCTTTCAGGACTTGTAGCGTTGAGCGGTTCATATGTCAATTCATCAATTAAGATTAATAATCCTATTAAAAGAAATGTCAATATAGAAAGCCTTAATGCCATATTCTCTCTTGATAGAACTCCTAGGCTTATAACAATCCAAAAATAGAAAATACTGCCGATTGGAATTAATGACCATAGTTTAGGGTTAGAATCTAAAGTTGCCAAATTAATCATTAATAAAATAACTATCGAAACAATTGTAGCAAACAAAAATATTTTTTTTGTAATAGGATATATTTTGCGGTTAATTGAAATATATTCAGGATACTTTTCAACCAAACTCTTTGTGTTTTCGCCCTCTAATACTTGTTGGCAAAGCGGACAGTAAGTATTGTTAGTATTAATCTTTATTTTACATTTATCACAATATTTCATTCTAGTATTCCTCCACATAATTACTTTCGATTTCAACATCAAAGCCAAGTTCGGTAAAGTGACGGAAGAATTCCCTTTCAATTTTAGTTTCTATGATAGATCTAGTAAAAGTAACTTTTAACCGATCTTGATAAGACATTATTGAACAGTTTAAAGTATTGAATCTGCCTGAATATACTGCAGCTGTCACATCATAAATGTAAGGCTGCATTGATTCAGGGAAATCGACTTTACCAATATTTGTTAAACTCATTGTATTTAATTTCATGCCTAACATATTATAACCTATCTTCAAGGCATATTTTTTTAGGAAATAAGGTGTAAATCTCAATAGAACATTCTTTTCAAAAGCAACATTTTCACTCATCTTGCGAATAAGTTCTTTTTTAGTCATGCCTTTTTCAAATTGCTCCTTAACAAGTTCAATGATTTCTTCAAAGCTTATGTCATCTTTAGTCATAACCATTCTAGCTTTAACAAAATTAGAAAAGTTTCTTAAAGTATTTGAAGGAAAGTGTTTCCTTAAATTTACGGGTACAAATATTTTTACAGGAGCTTGATTACTCTTAATGTGTCCTCGATATTGAATTTGAGTTAAATATATAGTGTACATCATCAAAGCCGTGAAATATTGAGTAATTGTCATCCCTTTACTTCTAGCCAAATCAATCATTTTTTTAGTTGACATAGTTCCTGATATAAGTCCAGTCAAGTCTTCGGAAAGTGGAGTACCTTTAATTCTATAAGCTCTTTTTTCAGGGACATGCTTTTTATTTTTCTTATCATAAAATTTTGAGTTTGCATCCTCGTATTCTTCCATACTTGGTCTTTCATTCTTAGTAGGAACAAGATTGTCTGGTTTAATATCTTTTCCTGTTAGAACAAGATATTCATAAGTTAAAGCTTTTAAAAGCATTACTACTCCAGCGCCATCCGCCAATGAATGGAACATTTCGATAATAATATCCTTGTTTCGATACATAACGCGGAATAAGTAGCTATTATTTTTTCGAGGATGAATTTCACCACATACATAATGTTTTAATTCTTCAACCTTAAAAGGTTTGGCATTATAATCAAAATAACTCCAAAATAAACCCTTCTTAAGTTTTACTTTAAACATTGGATAACGAGTTAAAATCGCTTCTACTGCTAATTGTAATAAATCTTTATCAACCTCTTCAGTTAAACTAACAGCTACTCGAAATACATTTGTTTCGCGATGGTTAGAAACTTCCGGAAATATTTTTCCAGAGTTATCTAACCTAAACCATGTATCAAAGTTTGATTCTTTATTCATAATTAACACTCCAATTTTTCATTTATAAATTCGTAAATAATTCTCCACGCACTTCTTGATGAAGCCATTTTATTAAAGCCTAAAGGGAATACATGAAACATTCCTTCAAAATCATGCACCGTAGCATTTTTAGCTTTTTCTGCTAAATCTAGTGTATCAGATTCAATCAATTCATGCCCCCCTACAAACATTAGCAAATCACAAAAATCGGTAAAATTTCCATATTTAGGTGAAACATACGGATTCTTAAACTCTGTTTCAGGGGCATAATCAGTTTTAGCTAAAGGAGCAGTTCCTTTTCCGAAAAATGGATCTTTGTCTTTATTTTTCTCATATGATTCTCCTTCTGCAGCAAAGTCAGTCCAAGGAGACATGGTTATCATCGCTTTTGGCAAAGGTATAGACTTATCTTTTAATGCCAGTCCAAGCGCTAAAGTTAAACCACCCCCAGCAGAATCACCAGCAATAATTATATTATTAGGTTTAAAACCCTCTTTCAATATATATTGATATAAATCGATTGCTTCTTCTAAAGCTTTAGGATATGGGTATTCAGGAGCCAAAGAATAACAAAGCGAAAATATTTTTAAATTTTCATTTGATTTTAAATATTTTTTAGCAACTTTACGATAAGTATCATTGTAACCTGACACATATGCTCCACCATGCAACTGAATTAGCGCGAACTTATTTTCTTTATTTTTAAAATAAATTGTTTCTGTTTTAGTTCCATTGATATCAATAAATTGATAATCTATATTCTTACCATAAGAATAATCATTTGATAGAGTATTAGTAAATACTACTTTAAATTTAAAGTTATATCTTTCTCTAGCAGCCTTAAATTTAAATGCAAATTTGACTAAGCCAACTCCAAATTTATCAGAGAGTTTTTGTTTGTGGAAAACATATTTGGTCATTAACTTCACCTCAAAATAATTATACCACAAAGAACTTAACATAGAATAGTAGAACAAAATTATTTAAATTTAATCAATATTGTTTTATAATATATATGCTAAAGATAAACTGGAGGTATTAATAATGAATGTTTTAGAAAGATTTCTTAATTACACTAAATTCGATACACAATCAAAAGAAGATGCAAAAGATTACCCTTCCACAAAAAAACAAATGATTCTTTTAAATCATCTTGTCGAGGAATTAAAAGATTTAAGTATAGAAACAACCATTGATAAATACGGATATGTCATTGGAAGAATAAAATCAAATCTCGACAAACCGGCCAAAACAATAGCGCTAATAGCGCATGTCGATACATCCCCAGATGCAAGCGGAACAAATGTAAAGGCAAAAATTATTAATAATTATGATGGTAAAACAATTACATTAAATCGTGAAAAAAACATCTTTTTAGACCCAATGATTTTCCCTAATTTAAATGATAAAATTGGGGATGATTTAATCGTTACCGATGGAACAACACTTCTAGGTGCAGACGATAAATTAGGTGTAGCTGAAATTATGGACTTTGCTGAATATGTAATTAAAAATCCAGATTATAAACATGGAGATATAGTTATTGTATTCACACCTGATGAAGAAGTAGGAAATGGTACTAAGTTTTTTGACACTAAAAAAGTTGGCGCTGATTTTGGGTATACTCTTGATGGTTCAAAAGTAGGCGAAATTGCTTTTGAGAACTTTAATGCTGCTACAGCTAAAGTTCATATAACCGGAAAATCTGTTCACCCCGGATCCGCTAAAAACAAAATGTTAAATGCTATTGATGTTGCAAATGAATTTAATAATTTACTTCCAAGATTTATGCGCGCTGAAATAACTGAAGGATATGAAGGATTCAATCATTTATTACATATTAATGGTTCTGTCGAAAAATGTGAAATGACATATATAATCAGAAACCATGATAAAATTATTTTCGAAAATCAAAAACTAGATTTTAAATTAAATGAAGATTATTTAAATAAAAAATATGGTCTAAACACAATCCGTATTGAAATTACAGATTCATATTATAATATGAAAGAAATTTTAAATAATCATCAAGAAGTCATCGACATAGCGATTAAAGCTATTCAAGCCAACGGTATAAATCCTATAATTGAACCTATTAGAGGTGGAACAGATGGAGCTAGATTGACATTTATGGGACTACCTTGTCCTAATTTGGGTACAGGTGGATATAACTTCCATGGACCATTTGAATATGCCTCAATAAAAGAAATGAAAAAAGCTGTAGAAATCATTAAAACCATAGTAACTCTAGTTACTGAATTATAATTTCTTAAAAATTTAAATGCGCTTAATAGTTAGACTTTAAGCGCATTTTTTATTTATTATTAAATTAAATCAGAACCATTTTTTATATTTAAAGAAACCTAACATCATGAAAAAAATAAATCCACATATTCCAGCAAAAATCCACATCCCATTAGGATTATTAAATATTTCCATATATACAAAATTCATTCCGAATACTCCTGCCATAAAAGAAAGAGGTATAAAAGTCGCGGAAAATATTGTTAGTATTTTCATAATTGAGTTTGTCTTTTCATTTATATTATTCATGTGCATTTCATATAAAGTTTTTATGTTTTCCCAATCAAGATTAAGTTTATCATTCAAGCGATATAAATGGTCAATTAAATCTTGATAATATTTCTTATAATCTATTACATGAGGATTTTTTAAAATGTCGTCAATTAAGTCAATAGAATTGACAATTGAGGAGATATTTGTTTTCATCAACAAAATTTCTTTACGAATTTGATGCAAATATTCAATCTTTTGTACTCTTTCGCTTACTATTTTTTCTTCCCAACCTAAAATTAAACTGCTTGCTTCATGTTCGAAAATAATGTTGATATCTATTAAGGTATCGATTATTGCATAAAATAAATATCTTGAATCATGATTTCTTACTTTACCTAAGTTAGAATTAAGTCGTTCTTCAATATTATTTAAAACGCCTACTTCGTCTTCATCAAATGTATAGACAATATTATCTTTTAACAAAACACTTAAATATTCATGGCTAAAATCCTGATCAAAATATGATGCTGTTTTAATAATTGCAAATAATCCATTATCAACTTCTTCAATTTTAGATCTTTGAGTAACGTTAAATATATCTTCAACAATCAAATAATCCAAATTCACCTTTTTTAATTCTTCTATTATAGCCTGAGTGTTACTCAAACCATTTATTCTCACCCATAGATTAGAATTATCAATAGGTTTATTATATGATACTTCTTTTTCATTATAGTATATTTTAACGATCTCAGTTGGATTTTTTTTATCACTTGTATTGAATATAGTTTCTGGTGGTAAAGACTTTTTTAAAACCATAGTAATATCCTTTCTTAAATAAAATATATATTTATTAATTCTGCTAATCCATAAGCTATTGTGTTAGAAGCAAATAAAAATAATACAATCGTTGAACTTGATAATCTCTTGTATAATCTCTTTAACATAATATTATACTCAAATAAACTTACAGTCAATACAAGAAGAAAATAAGTATAAAAACTCAATCTTCCAAATAAAAGTTCATGACCAAAAATAATAAAAAAATAAGTCGGGGCAGTCAATAAAGTTGAAGATACTAAAACAATGATATCGATTTTCTTAAAAAATAATGATATGAGATATTTCAAAAAAAGAATGATTAGAGTGAATGATACTATTTCGACCCCAAATAAAAATGCGTCAAAAATCATATTCAGTCATCCCTCTTCCTTAAAAGCAGTATGCCTATAAAAGCTAGAATTAAAACAAAAATGATTCCGAATCCAAGAGAAAAAAAATCGCTAACAAAAGATAAAATTGTCATATTTTTTATTCACCTAAAATATTAATCTTTTCATAAAATGCATTTCATGGACTTTACCCCTTATCATATATTAAAGAAAATTATAAATATCACTTGATTTAATTTTACCATATTTATTATAGTTTAATATAGATTACAACAGATTTTTATGTTAGTATTTTTATATATTATTTGATTAAGAGGTTATCTAAATGAACAATTATCTTAGTAAAAGACAAGCTGTATATGCTAAAAATGGAGTAGTCGCAACTTCAGAGGGTTTAGCTGCGCAAGCTGGATTAGAAATATTAAAAAAAGGCGGTAACGCAGTGGATGCTGCTGTGGCTACCGCAGCTTGTTTGACAGTGGTTGAACCTTGTAGTAACGGTATTGGAAGCGATGCCTTTGCCATTATCTATTTTAATAACGAAATATACGGCTTAAATGGTTCTGGGCGTAGTTCTAGAAATATAACTATAGAAAAAGTGAAAAATTTAAAACATAGTAAAATGCCTAAATACGGGGTAATTCCTATCACTGTACCGGGAGCTCCAAAAGCTTGGGCTAGACTAATTGAAAGATTTGGGAAATTAACTCTAATCGAAGTTCTAAAACCGGCAATTAACCTCGCTAGAAATGGATTTGCTATCGGGCATAATGTTGGTTACTACTTTGAAAATTCCATTAAGAAATATGAAGAGATTAATAAAGGAGAAGAATTCAAACATTTCTTTGAAACATTTAAAAATGGCAAGAATTTCTATAAAGTAGGTGACATATTCAAAAATGAATTAATGGCCAAAACACTAGAGGAAATAGGTTATAGTAATAGCGATAGTTTTTATAAAGGATACTTAGCTGATAAGATTGATTCTTTTATGAAAAAACATAATGGTTTTATTGATAAAGAAGATCTTAAAAATTATGATGTCGAATTTGTAAAACCCTTATCAGTCAAATATAAAGGATATGATATTTTAGAATTACCTCCTAATGGCCAAGGAATAACAGCTTTAATGGCTTTAAACATTTTGAAAAAGCAATCATATGAATTAACAAACCCTCTTACATATCATCATCAAATTGAAGCAATAAAAATAGCTTTTACAGATACCATGAAATATGTTACTGATCCCTTATATATGAAGGCTAATCCTGAATATCTAATAAGTGATGAATACGCGTTAAAAAGATTTAAAGAAATTTCCGGTGAAGCTAAAGTATATAATCCCATTGAATATAAAAAAAGTGGAACGGTTTATTTGGCTACTGCTGATAATGATGGTAACATGGTTTCTTTTATTCAAAGTAATTATATGGGATTTGGAAGCGGAATTGTAATTGACGGAACAGGCATATCAATGCAAAACCGAGGCCATACATTTTCTCTAGATCCAAGTCATGATAATTGTCTTCAACCAAACAAAAAAACTTATCATACTATAATCCCTGGTTTTATTATGAAAAACAATTTACCTGTTGGGCCTTTTGGAGTTATGGGTGGTTTCATGCAACCTCAAGGACATCTCCAAGTAATTATGAATATGTTTGATTTTAATATGGATCCTCAAGAAGCTTTAGATGCACCGAGATTTAGATGGGATAAGGAAAAAGAAGTGGCTTTAGAGTCAAGCTTCCCAGAAGAAATAGCTGACTACCTCAAATCTAAGGGACATGAAATAAAATATGAAAATGTAATTGGCGGCTTTGGTAATGGACAAATTATAATCAAGAAAGATAAGCATTATCAAGTTGGAACTGAAACAAGAACACAGGGCCATGTTGCATATTACTAAAAAACTCTACTCGTTTGAACGAGTAGAGTTTTTACTTTGTATTTTATATAATTCTTCTACAGCAAAATGATATTTGGTAACAGAGAAATTCTTGTTAGTTGGGAATAAATAGTATGTGTCATTATTGGTAGAAAAACTTACGCAATCACCTTTACCAAAATAATCAAATTCAACATGAACACCATAATTAGATAATACGGGTTTGTGAATTTTAAATTTTTCTCCTTCAAAATTAGCGGTCAATAGAAAACCATTCTTATTATGAATTAGTTTTCCTAAACCTAAACGATAATATCCTGAACTATTAGGAAGAGAATCAATATTAACTTCACACTCTAGATTATAGATATCTTTATCAATTTCATTTTTAACTTCTTTTCTTTGCCATTCAAACCAATCAGGAATAAAACTAAAAATCGTTGCACCTGTTGTTTCATTAAGTTTATTAAATTCATCTACATAATAACTATGATTGCATTTTTCACAATAAAGGTTATTGTTTTCGCTCTTCATAGTAAAATCAGTTAGACAATGTGGGCAGCGATATAAAACTTTGTGAAGGTTTTTAGCTCGGTTATTACCTTTTATTTTAATATTGTTTTTAAGCTGATATTCATAATCATTATAGTAAAATGCTTCTTTAATTTTTAAATTAATTTCTTCTACAGATAAATCTGTTAAATCCTCTTTTGAAAATAAATATGTCATAACCGACTTCATAGGAACTCTTCTTTTGATTAAATTCCAAACAGGTTCATGCAAATGATGCCCATGAGAAATAAGGGTAACTACTGGATACTTAAACATTTTTATTAATTTTCCTAAGCTATCAGGTAAAATGGCTGTAGTCCCAATCAATGAATATCTAGCTTCCGGATAAATAACAGCTATGGATTTGTTAACTTCTAAAGAGTATTTCAATTGTTTAACAATTGAAGGGTCCGCAACAAATTTTCTTTTTCCAAGACAACCAACATTTCTCATTAAATTTTCCCGATTAATAAATCCATCGACAGCGACAATATAGTTTGCTCTTCTAGGAAAAAACGCACGTGTAGCAACTTTAAAATCAAAAAAACTATTGTGATTACATAATAGAATATAAGGGCCCTTTACTTTATCCATGTTTCTTTTTTCTATTTTTACATTATTTAAAAACGTTTCAGGAATACTTAAAATCCATGCTAAAACCTGTAAATACCATTTAGCTCTTTTTGGCATTGACTTTAAGTCAAATCTATCCATTTCTTGTACTTCTTTAAAAGAACAATACTTAATATCTTTTATTTTCATAAGATTCCTCTAATCTATTTTATTTTTTTCTTTCCGACAGTAGCGCAATAGATTGTAAATTGATTCTCACCATCTATACCTAAAACATCATCAACTTTACTTTGATCATATGCACAAATAGCGCATATTCCAGAATCAACAACCTCAGCAGCTAATGACAAATTTTGACAAGCATGTCCGGCTTCAATAGCAATCATTTTATGTGCACAAAAATCATATTTGTATTCTGTTCTTTCTGGTACACAAGTAAAAAAGAAAACTGCCTGAGCACCTCTAAGTTGCCTTAATAAAGCTTCATTAACAAGAGTTTCAATATTATCTTCTCTTTTTATTAAAGCTAATTGATGTCTATCTTGAAGATATAAATAAATTCCTTTTTCCATATTTTCGACATTATTGATATAAATATAAGTTTCCATTGAATTAGTAGCACCTGCAGTAGGAATAGTTCTAAAAACCGCATTCTCTCTAAAACTATCTAATCTTAAAGTTTCCCAAATCAAGTATGAAAACTCTTCAAAATTCAAAGTAACATCTTCATACTCCCTTAAACTTCTTCTATTTCTAATAACTTCGTTTAATGTTTTTTGTTTTATGTTCTGAAAATCCTTTTCCAAGTCATAAACAGGAACATCCTTTTTTATTTGAATAAATTGATTTGGCCTACTTAAGCCTTGTCTTTTAGCGCTTTTTAAAGTATATAGTTCAAGCCAATTAGGTTTAATAGTTTCTCGATTTCTTTTTAATCTTTCTTTCATTTTTTACTCCTTATCAAATAAATATAGATATTTTTTATACCCTTTTTCTTCCATCTCTTCTTTAGGAATAAATTCTAAAGCTGCAGAATTAATACAATACCTTAAATTCCCATTTGGGCCATCATCAAAAACATGTCCTAGATGACTATCAGCATCTTTTGAACGAACTTCAGTTCTAATCATGCCATGAGAAAAATCATATTTTTGAGTTACCATTTCTTTCGATACCGGTTTAATAAAAGAAGGCCATCCGCAATGTGAGTTAAACTTATCTTTAGAAGAAAATAAAACTTTTTTTGAAACTATATCAACATAAATCCCATCTCTAAACTCATTATCATATTCATTTTCAAAAGGTTTTTCAGTTCCTTTTTTTTGAGTAACATAGAATTGTAAAGGAGTTAATTTTTTTATATTTTCATCATATTTTCCCATTTGATTTTAAAAAGGTAGTTTTTTATTTAAACCAAGCATTTCATTAACCTTTCTAATGTCATCCATACAAGCTTGATTTAAAGGTACACCTTTATCCTTTCTATCCTGCCAAACTAAATATTCTTTTTCGCCAGCAGTAAATATTTTTCTCTCTCCTGGAGCTTTTTCGCTATTTCTTAAAGATCTTAATATTTCTCCAGTAGTCTTTTTAAAACTTTCCAACCCCATAAAAGCTTCTGTATCTATAGCTATAAAGAAATGTCCTAAATGATATGGTATTAGATTTCCTTTTTCATCTCGGCCACTTAACATTTTTAAAAAATTACCTGCTTGTAAAGCTGAACTTAAGATTTCTACAACAGTAGCATAACCATAACCTTTATACCCAGCTAGTTCTTCACCGATGCCTCCTAAAGGTGATAATGCAGCTTCATTATTTACTAAATCTTTTAAAATCTGTTTTGAATCAGTTTTTGGTAATCCATCCCTACCAACAACCATTCCTTCAGGCGTAGACTTATTTGTTTTAGCGAAATATTCTATTTTTCCCCTCTGAGTAATGCTTGTTGCACAATCTAATACAAACGGAAACTCTTCATCTGAAGGCATTCCAAAAGTTAACGGATTTGTTCCTAACATATTTTCAACACCAAATGTTGGAGCAATTGATGGCCTAGCATTAGTTCCAGTAATACCAATCATCCCTGCTTTAGCAGCCATGGTTGCGTAATAGCCGGCAATTCCGTAATGAGTTGAATTCCTTACGGCTACCATACCCATTCCATACTTTTTGGCCTTTTCTATTGCTAAGTTCATAGCTTTATAACTAGCAACCATGCCCATTCCATCATTAGCATCGAAAACTGCAGTTGTTGCAGTTTCTCTTAAAATATCAATTTTTGTAACTGGATTTTGTATCCCCGCATTTATTCTATCTATATAAATAGGTTTAAATCTATTAACCCCATGACTTTCAATGCCTCTCCTATCACTTTCCATTAAAATATCTGCACATATTTTCGCATCTTGTCTAGGTACACCAATTTTTTCAAAAGCATCAACCATAAAATCTTCGATAAAATTCCAACTGACATATTTTCTATCATCCATAATTTTTAAACTACTCCTTTATACACAGAATTAATTTAATTATACCATAATAAAAAGCAAATAAATCGATAGTTAATATATTAAATTATAAGATAAACTATGGTTTTGATTTTAATAAAATCATGATATAATTATTTCAAGAATATGTTTAGAAAGGAATTTTATAATGCCAAAAGAAATATTATTAGACAAATTAGCTAATTTAGCTGTAAAAATTGGAGCAAATGTTCAAAAAGATCAAGTAGTTTTTGTTAACGCTCCAACTCAAGCCGCTGAAATAGCAAGAAAAGTTACAAAATTTGCATATGAAGCTGGTGCAAAAAAAGTTATAGTTAATTGGAGAGATGAATTAACTAGTAGATATTCTTATGAATATGAAGCGATTGAAACTTTACAAGATATTCCGCAATATGCAATTGATAAAATGCACTATTTAGTTGACAATGGAGCATGTGTTATTTCAATAGTGTCACCAATACCAGGCGCTAATAAAGGAGTTGATCCTTCAAAAATGCAAGCTGCTGGAATAGCCAGTAGTAAAGCCCTAAATTTTTATCGTGAACATATGATGGGGAATAGAAGTCAATGGACTATAATAGCCGCATCAAATCCAACATGGGCAAAAAAAGTTTTTCCTAATATGGAAGAAAATGAAGCTGATGAAGCTTTATGGCAAGCGATATTTAATGCATCTAGAGTTTCTGAAGATAAAGATCCGATTGATGAGTGGAATAAACACAATAAACAATTAATTAATCACAATAAAATTTTAAATGATTATCAATTTGAATCACTACATTTCACAAACTCATTAGGCACTGATTTGACTATCAAATTAGTTGACAATCATATTTGGTCTGGAGGTCAAGAAAAAGCAACTACTGGAGTGGTATTTAACCCAAATATTCCTACAGAAGAAAACTTTACTATGCCACATAAATTCGGAGTGAATGGAAAAGTTGTAGCAACTAAACCGTTAGACTACCAAGGTAATTTAATTGAAGACTTTTGGTTAGAATTTAAAGATGGAAAAGTAGTTGATTATGATGCTAAAAAAGAAAAATCAACTCTTAAAAATCTTTTAGAATTTGATGAAGGAAGCTCTTATTTAGGTGAAGTCGCCTTAATTAGTTATAATTCTCCAATATCTCAAGCTAACATTTTGTTCTTTAATACATTGTTTGATGAAAACGCGTCTTGCCATCTAGCTTTGGGAAGAGCTTACCCTATGAATATTAAAAACGGTACTAACATGGAAATTAAAGAACTTGAAAAATATGGATATAACAACTCTATGTCTCATTCAGACTTTATGTTCGGAAGCAAAGATATGAATATTGTAGGTGTTAAAAAAGACGGTAAACAAGTTCAAATATTTAAAAACGGTAATTTTGTGATATAAAAAAGAATCGCTTATACAGCGATTTTTTTTAAATCACTCTGGAAATTTATGTCATTATATTAACTTTTTGTTATATTATATTGACACTAGCCTTGGTTTTAAATATAATTGTAAAGAAGGATGGTAGACTATGAAATTAGAAAAAATCGCTTATAATATATTTAACATGACAAATGTCTCCTTCTCATTTTACGAGAATAATTCTAAATCATATGAAACGAATCATTTATTATTACCAGAACAACTTAAATATGAACTAGATGAAAATAAACATACGATTATTACAAATCATAAGGATAATAAGATATTAAGAATTCAATATAAATACGGTCTTACTTTCTTATGTTTATATTTAAATCAAAAAAATATTATTTTTGGGCCTTTTTTAATAAACGACGACTATGAAAAAGACATCGACGAATTAATAATGCACTATAAATTTATTAATGAAGAAGCTTATATGCTAGAAAATTTTTATGGGAATTTAAAAGTATTAAGTGAATTTCAACAAAACCTTATAATTAAACTTATCCAAAATGCAAACACATTAGATTTTGAAAACATCAAAATTCATAATGTTCAAGTTAAAAAAATAGATAATCATTCATTTTATGAATCTCAAGCATTTAATTTTAATACAAAAATGATTGAGTCAAATTATGAAATTGAAAAGTCATTACTAAAAATTGTTAGAAATGGTGATGTAGAAGCTGCGGTTAATTTTGATTTTCATAAAACAGCAAATCAAATGCTTATTTATCAAAATAATTCTTTCACTAATATGAAAACCAATCTAATGATTTTTGATGCTTTATGTAATCGAGAAATACTTAAATGCGGAGTTGATTTACATTTAGCCAATAAAATATCTAATAACATCAAATTTCAAATCAATAAAATCAGCCTCTCTAGCGAATTAAGAAATATTGCCCAAAAAATTTTATTCACTTACTCTAAAGTAGTAAGAGACTATACATTACCTAATAACAGTTCTAATATTAAAAAAATCATTCTTTTCATTAGAAAAAATCTCACTGAAAAAATATCTTTGGAAGATATCGCTAAGGAATTGTTTATTACCAAAGAACATTTATCTAGATTATTTAAAAAAGAAATGGGAATTACTATATCCGAATATATTATTAAGACTAAGATTGAAGAAGCTAAAAAAATGCTAAAAAATACTGATCATAATATTTTAGATATTGCTCAACTGTTAAATTTTGCAAATAGTTCTCATTTTTCCAATTCTTTTAAGAAAATAACAGGCGTTTCTCCAACTGATTATCGTAAAAATTCTAGTAATTAACTTGAATTTTTATTCTTAAATATGTAAAAATTAAAAAAAGCTAGCTTATTTATATTAGCTAGCTTTTTTAGAATTTTAGTTTATTTATTCTTCAACTTTTTCAGTTATAACTTCAACATCCATTGGATCTACTTCTTCAGTTTCTTCCTCTTCTTCATACTTAGTTTCAGTAATATTAACAACCAATTTATCCATTGGATCTAAAACAATTATAGATTCAGGCAATTGAATGTCCTCAACACGAATTGAATCACCGATTTTTAACTCTGATACATCAACATCAATATGATTCAAACCTTCTCCAATGCCATATTCAACTTCAATACTATCAGCTAATAGTTGAACAAGAATACCAGGTTTTTCAACTTTTTCTTTGCCTACTAAATTGATTGGTAAGCTAGCCTTAATCATATCTCCTGCCATAACTTTTAATAATTTAATATTTAAAAACTGATTATGGTTAATGTGATGTCTTTGAATCCCTTTAATGTAAACATTATGTTTTTTTCTACCTAACTTAACTTCAAAAGTTTGGGTTAATCCATATTTTCTAAAAGCGTCTTTAAATTCTTTTTCATCAACTTGAATCGCTTCCGGTTCTATCGACTTACCAAATAACACCCCCGGTATTTTATGGCCCTCTCTAACTGATTGTAAGCTTTCAGTTCTTTTCTCTAGTTTCATAAATAAGCTCCTTTCAAATTTATAATTTTTTTTCGCAATATTATTATACCATATAAATCAATATTTTGTGATTTGTAGGTAAGCAAATTATCATTATTATTATAAAAATATACCTTAAGACCTTATTTTTTAAAATAAAATAAATTATAATATAATATACAAGGAGTGAATATATGGGAATTAATGCACTTATTCTTATGGGTTTTTCAATAATATTAGTATATGTCATTTTTATTGAAATATTTACCATTATATTTAAATTAACAGGATTAACAAATGACAAAGCAAGATTTCAGGTAATTTCACTTTTTACAAATAGTGGCTTTACCACTCAAGAAGCCGAATTGGTTGTAAATTCTAGAGTTAGAAGAAGAATTGCAAATATTACTATGCTATCTGGTTTCATTCTTAATGTGACCGTTATTTCTGTATTGGTTAATGTTTTTATAACTTTAGGTTCGGCAACATCTACTGATGTTTTAAAGTTCTTCTTATATATTGGAGTATTTTTTATAATTCTATACATATTAAAAAAATTAAAGCTATTCGAACTACTTTTCAAAGGAATGGTTGAAAGAATTACAAATCGAGTAATTCATGGTAGTCAAACTAATATTATTGAAGTTTTAGATAATGTTGGTAAAAATTCTATCGCTGAAATAACAATAATAAATTTACCAGAGGCATTAGAGGAAACAACTCTTGAGAAAAGTAATATTCGAAACACACACTTCGTTAATGTATTAGCAATTATTAGAGGCGGAGACACTAACGCAAATGTTACTAAAGATGATATTATTTGTAAAAATGATAAAGTTGTTGTATTTGGAAAATTAGCTAACATTAAAAAATTATTCTTAAAACAACCAAACGATTAATTATAAAAAAATCTCTAATTTTATTTTAGAGATTTTTTTTATATACTTCTACTTCATTTTAAAAACAATTATTTCTATACCACTTTATAATATCTTCTATTTCCTTATTACTGATACTATGACCTTCAAAATAAACATAAAAATCAATGTCCGCTCTTTTATTAAGAAAAATACTGTTTAATTCTTCAGATTCTTTAAAAGATACTATAGGATCATTTTTACCAGAAGTGAGTAATATTTTTTGTTTTTCTAAATTAGCGTATTCCTTATTCCTAAAAGGAACCATAGGATGCAATAATATTGTTGTTTTAGCCATCTTTCCATATATTAACAACAAGGAAGCTAATATATTTGCGCCATTTGAATAACCTATTAAATTTATGTTGTCGTAAGAAAAATTATTTTTAGATAAAAAATCATCAAGAAAAACTTTAAGATTTTCGGTTTCCTTAATAAGACTTTCTTGATTAAAAACTCCTGGTCTAATTCTTTTAAAAAAACGATTTAGACCATTTTCATTTACATTACCCCTAATCCCTAAAATCGAAGATTCATTATCTATTGTTTCAGCTAAAGGAATAAGACTATTTTCATCTCCACCTGTACCATGAAAAAGAATCATTAATCTTGAATTAGATTTCTTAATAAATTTATGTACCATCATAACTTCGCGTTTTTCCCAATTTTAACCAATGCTTTTTGAAGAATCTGTTCTTCTTCATCTTCTAAAACATCTAAAATTGATCTCATATTCTTTTTATGTATAGGGAATATTTTATCCATTAATGATTTTCCGCTTTTCGTTAATTCCAACATAAAACTTCTTTTATCTTTATCAGATTGTTTTTTTGTAATAAAACCCTTTTTTTCTAAATTTTCGATAACATATGACATTGAGCTATTAGGTGTTAAAACCTTATCTACTATACCTTTGACGCTTAATTTTTCTTTATGATATAAAGCTTCTAAAACGCCAAACTCACTGACATTTAAACCATACTGTAAAATGTCGCCTTTTATTCTTTTCTCTAGCGAATTATAAGCTCTAAATAAGATTGTTATAGTCTTTAAATTATTCATTATAAATACTCCTTTTTAATATCAAGATTACTTCTTACAGTATTAATCGGTCTAACTAATTTTTCGATTTCTTTTCTATTATTTCTGAATTTTGGTGGTAATGCTAATTTTTCACCGAGAGTTTCATAATCTTCTTGATCATCAATGAAACCAGGGCCTTCAGTGGCAAATTCAAATAAAATATTTGGATATAGCCTTGTATATAATGATTTGAAATAAAAACGGTCAACAAAACCAGAATGTCTAGCTCCAACTTTATTCAAACGATCTATCCATTGATTGAGTTGTTCTCTATCTTCAATCCTAAAAGCGACATGATGAACTCCACCGTAACCTTGCCAAGCTCTAGATAATAAAGATTCCTCAATAATTACTGAAGCTCCATTTCCACCTTCGCCCATCTCAAATAAATGGTACTTATCTTCTTGTTTAATATATCTCATATCCATATAATTTGTCAATGATAGTTTCATTCTATAAAAATCTTTTACTCTTATAAATATTGGACCTAAGCCTATAATTGCAAATTCATCAGGAATAGGTCCTTTATGCCATGGTTCCCCTCCTGATATACCCCTTATAGATTCATCAGAGAAAAGTGCATATTCTTGATCATCAAAATCTTCAAAGAAAATTGTTTTTCTTCCAAAAACTTTTTTTATTCCCTCGTGCTTGACTTGATAAAGTTCAAATCTTTTTAACCAATATGCCAAAGCTTGATCGCTTTTAACTCTTAAACCTATTCTTGATATCTCATCACTACCTTTATGATTTTTAGCTATATCTTGAAAGTCAAAGAAAGTTACATCAGTTCCCGGACTTCCTTTATCATCAGCAAAAAATAAATGATATGTATTAATGTCGTCTTGATTAATTGTTTTCTTAACCAATCTTAAACCTAAGATATATGTAAAAAAATTATATATTTTTTCAGCACTGCTAGTTATAGCAGTAACGTGATGTATACCTATTAAATTTTTCATATTATACCCTCCTATTATTAATTATGGTTATATTATATTTCGAATTCGAAATATTATCAAGTGTTTTGCTTAACTATTATATCAAAATTAAGATAAATGTTGTAATCAATCCTATACAAAAAAACAAGCTAATAATTTCGCTTGTTTTTCTCTATATCTAGGGATTAAATTAATAAATAAATTTATGTGGTTTTGATATTTAAGTTTAGTTTTAGACCCCAAATGTTATTTATGACCTTCCTTAGGTACAATACAAATAAACTTAAACACTTCTTTTCCGTTATTAACAAATTGATGAAGCGTATCACTTGGTACATAAGCATAAGAACCAGAAGAAACTTCATTTTCATTACCTTTAATCATTAGAGTTCCGCTTCCAGAAATAACATAGTTTATATGCGGCCAAGGATGCTGATGTTTTGGAGTATAACCACCTTCTTCTACTTCAATAATCCTCATCACATAATCTTTCCATCCTTCATTCTCCCCTACTAATACTTTCATTTTA
>CAZJAP010000014.1:18932-20373 GCA_964544325.1 uncultured Candidatus Izemoplasmatales bacterium
CCTCATCACATAATCTTTCCATCCTTCATTCTCCCCTACTAATACTTTCATTTTAGCGTTTTTTGCTTCAGGAGAATCTATTATTTTTCCAACTAAATTATTAAAATTATTAACTATCATTTATATCACCTCTTATATCAATAATTATAGCACAATAAAAAAATTTAAGTTCAATAAATACTTTAAAAAATCATTTAAAACTATGACAAGATTTTAACATTATTAAGCATTTGGTTAGCATATGCTAACTTGTTAAGCATGTCGCTTCGGTTTAGTGAATATATAAACTATAATTAAGATATAACTAAACATAAAATTTACCATAATAAGGAGGGTTTTTATGATTTTTGATGAGTTTAATCCTTTAAAAGGAGAAATTCTTAAGATATTAGATTTAGAAGGAAACATAATAGATAAAAAACTTGAGCCAAAAATTTCGAAGCAAGTTCTACTAAAAATGTATAAAACTATGACTCTGGGAAGAACCGCAGATGAAAAAGCCTTACAGTTTCAAAGACAAGGAAGAATGCTTACCTACGCTCCAAACATTGGGCAAGAAGCTGCTCAAGTTGGACCTATGGCCGCTTTAGAAGAACAAGATTGGTTAGTTCTTGCTTTTAGAGAGTTTAATGCAATGCTTTATAAGGGAGTTACTTTAGAACAGGCTTTCTTGTATTGGTATGGTAATGAAAGAGGCTCTAGGTATGACGATGGAATAAAAGTATTACCAATCAACGTGCCTATAGGTTCTCAAATAAATCATGCTGCTGGAGTTGCTTATGCTAGCAAATTAAATAATAAGGATGAAGTAGCCATTGTTTTTATCGGTGATGGCGGCACTTCTCATGGAGAATTTCATGAAGGAATGAATTTTGCTGCTACTTATGATTTGCCTATGATTACAATAATTCAAAATAATCAATATGCTATCTCAACCCCTAGACATAAAGCTACAAAAGCGAAGACATTAGCTCAAAAAGCCATTGCTTATGGTATTCCAGGAATTCAAGTAGATGGGAATGATCCATTAGCGATGTTTCTAGCTGTTAGAGCTGCTAGAGAAAGAGCTCTAAAAGGAGAAGGCCCTACGCTTATTGAAGCTGTAACTTATCGAATAGGTCCTCATACTACTTCTGATAATCCTAAACTATATAGAGAAGACACCGAGGTTGAAGAGTGGTTAAAAAAAGACCCGATTAAAAGATTCAAAAAATACTTAATTGATAAAAATTATTGGAGTGAAGAGGAAGATGAAAAACTTCTCGAAGCGCACAAGCAAAATGTCCTTGATACATTTAAAAAAGTTGAAGAAACTGGAGATGTTGAATTAGAAGAAATATTTAAGTATACATATGAAACTATAACTCCTAACTTACAAGAACAAATAGATTCTTACAAAGAATACTTAAAAGAAGGTGAAAATCAAAATGGCTAATAAAAC
>CAZJAP010000015.1:0-19564 GCA_964544325.1 uncultured Candidatus Izemoplasmatales bacterium
ATTTCAAGTTGCATGATTCTTCTTGTGATATCATCAAGTTCAGCTGGCATTGAATCAATTTCTAATCTGATGGAAGCAGAAGCTTCATCAATTAAATCAATAGCTTTGTCAGGTAAGAATCTATCTGTAATATAACGGTTTGATAAGATAACTGCGGCGATTATCGCTTCATCACGGATATGGACGCCATGGTGAGTTTCAAACTTTTCTTTTAATCCTCTTAGAATTGAAATTGAATCTTCAATTGACGGTTCGGTAATTAAAACTTTTTGTAAACGTCTTTCCAAAGCGTTATCTTTTTCGATATAAAGACGGTACTCATTTAAAGTAGTAGCGCCGATACAGTGAAGTTCACCTCTTGCAAGCATTGGTTTTAACATATTGGAAGCGTCCATCGCTCCTTCAGTCTTACCAGCCCCAACAATCATGTGGATTTCATCTATAAACATAATTATTTTGCCATCAGATTCTTTCACTTTGTTTAGTACTGCTTTTAATCTTTCTTCAAATTCACCTCTGTATTTAGCGCCGGCTACTAAAGCAGCTAAATCAAGTTCATAGATTATTTTGTCTTTTAAACCTAAAGGAACATCTTTTTCAACAATTCTAGTGGCTAGACCTTCAACAATAGCGGTCTTACCTACACCTGGTTCGCCGATAAGGACAGGATTATTTTTTGTTCTTCTAGAAAGAATTTTAATGATTCTTCTAATTTCTTCATCTCTACCGATTACGGGATCGATTTTACCTTTTTTTACAGCTTCATTGATATTACGACCAAATTTTTCTAAGACATTTTGATCGTTTTCATAATTAGGTTCTTGATACATTTTTGTTTACCTCCTTTAATAATCCTAAATATCAAATATATTATACACCCAGTAATTAGCACTGTCAACATTAGAGTGCTAATATAATCTTATTTGATAGTTTATGTGGTTGTAAAAGAAGAGGAATATTGTTATAATTTTTATGAATAATTAATATTGGAGGCTTAAAGGAAATGAAAACAATAGAAAAGGATTTGTTAATTATTGGTGCCGGACCTGGTGGATATGTTGCGGCTATATATGCGGCTAAGAAAGGTTTGGACGTTACTTTAGTTGATGGGAAGTGGATTGGTGGAACTTGTCTTAATGAGGGATGCATTCCGACAAAAGCTTTAGTAAAGTCAGCTGAGATGTATCATGACTTACTTGACGGTGAACATTTAGGTGTTTCTGCAAAAGAAATAAAAGTAGATCTAGCTAAAGTAATTGAACATAAAGACGAAGTAAAAGATAAACTAATTTCAGGAATTACCTACTTATTGAAGAAATATAACGTTGAAGTTATTGAAGCTTTTGCAGAGTTTGTTAATGATGAAGAAGTTTTAATTAAGACAGAAGAAGAATATTTGATTAAAGCTAAAAATATAATTATTGCGACTGGTTCTAAAACTAAACATTTACCGATTGAAGGGATTAAACTTGATATGGTTTTTGATTCAGAAAAAATGCTTAACAATAAGCATCTACCTAAATCAATGACTGTTATCGGTGGCGGTATTATCGGTATGGAGTTTGCTTTTATCTACGCCAATATGGGAGTTAAAGTTAATGTCGTTGAATTCTTACCGAGAATTTTGCCTTCAATAGAAAAAGATGTTGCTTTAAGACTTGTTAGATTTGCTAAACAACTTAATATCGATATTTATACTCAAAGTGCAGTTGAAAGAATTGAAGAAGTTGAAGGTTTATTAAGGGTTCATTTTAAAAGAAAAGACAAAGAAGAATATCTCGATAGTGAATATGTCTTAGAAGCTGTTGGTAGAGGCCCTAATTTAGATAAGTTGAACTTAGAAAAAACTAAGATTGAATTTGATAAAAGAACGGGAATAAAAGTAAGTAAAAATATGAAAACAAACTTGAATAATATCTATGCGATTGGTGACGTTACGAATATTATGCAACTTGCTCATGTAGCATCTCATCAGGCTTTAGTGGCCGTTGATAATATTTTAGGTGAAGATAAATCAATGGAATATAACGCGATCCCATCTGTGATATTCACTTCACCACAAATAGCTACAGTAGGTGTTACTGAAGAAATATTAAAGGAAAAAGGTGTTGAGTATAACATTATAAAAACTCCTTACTCAGCAAATGGAAAAGCGCTTATTCTAGAGTCGGAAACTGGTTTTATCAAGTTGTTACAAGACAAAGATACTTTGGAAATGATTGGCGCAACTGTTTTCGGTAAAGAAGCTGAAAATCTAATTGCTAGTTATACGATAGCGATTCAAAATAAACTTAAAGCTGAGGATATTAAAGAAACTGTTTTCGCTCATCCGACCATTCAAGAACTTGTTCATGAATCAGCTCTAGGGCTCAATAAAGAAGCAATTCACTTTGTTGATTGAAAAAAAATATCTTTAAAAAAGAAAGCGTGAGAACATTGATTTATTTTGATTATAGTGCAACAACACCTGTGGATAAGAATATTTTATTAAAATTCACTCATGATAATGAAGCGTATTTTGCTAATCCCAATTCTCTTCATTCTTTAGGTCTGGAAGCTAAAAGTAAGATTAACCAAGCTACATTAGATATCTTGAAAATCTTTTCTTTAGAAGATTATGAATTGATCTATACATCTGGAGCTTCAGAATCTAATAATTTGGCAATCAAGGGTGTTGCGATGCAAAATAAATCAAGGGGCAAAAAAATCATTACGTCTAATTTCGAACATTCTTCAGTTGTCAGTTGTTTGAATTTTTTGGCAAAAGAAGGTTTTGAAATTGAAATTGTTGGTAATGATAAATATGGTCTTATTGATTTAGATGAATTAGAAGAGCTTTTATCGGAAGATACGATATTAGTTACTATTGGAGCTGTTAATTCTGAAACTGGAATTGTCCAAGATTTAGACAAGATTTCTAAAATTATCAAAAAATATCCAAATACTATTTTTCATAGCGATATGACTCAAGCTGTAGGGAAGATTAAACTTAATTATCAAGTAGTAGATTTAATTAGTTTTTCCGCTCATAAGATTTATGGTATAAAAGGCATTGGAGGCTTATTTAGAAGAGGGAATATTAAGCTAATGCCTTTGATTAATGGAGGAAAATCATTAAGTATTTATCGTTCCGGAACCCCGGCTACACCAATGATATTATCTCTTAGAAATGCTTTAGAATATGTATTTATGGATTTTGACGAAAGATTTTCTTATATAAAAGAACTAAATCAATATTTTAAAGAAAAACTCAGTGAGTTAGAACATATTGAATTTAATTCTAATAAGTATTCTTTGCCGCAAATTCTAAATATTAGTTTTTTAGACATTTTAAGTCACAGCCTTCAAGAAGAAATGTCAAAAAGGAATATTTTTATCTCCACATCAACTGCTTGTGGTTCAGAAAGACCGATGTCTTTGATTGTTAAGTATTTGACAGGTTCAGATAAAAGAGCTCAAACTTCTGTTAGAATTTCTTTATCACACTTAACGAAAAAAGAAGAGATCGATGATTTTATAGCTGCTTATAAGGAGATTATAAATTTATGAAAGTGATTAGAATTAGCGCTATTTGGTGTATGAGTTGCTTAGTGATGAGAAACAAATGGAATAAATTATTTGCTAGTCATCCTGAGATTGAAATAATTGATTATGATTTTGATGAAGATCAAGAAGAAATAAAAGATTATAATGTGGGAAATGTTTTGCCGGTTATGATTATTTTAGAAAATGATCAAGAAGTAGAAAGAGTAACTGGAGAAAAATCTCTTAAACAGTTAGAAAAGATATTTTCAAAATATATTTAAAGATTAAAGACGCGATTTGTTTCGCGTTTTTTTATGCTTAAAAATAAGTAAATTCAAGAAATATGATATAATTATCTATTGTAAGAGGTGAAGAAAAATGAAATTAACTAAACCTATCCAAGCTATTAGAGAATCATATAAAGAAGTGATGATTAAAAAAGATCATTGTTCATGTAAGATTCCTCAAGTTAAGGAAGTAGAAAAAATCATTGAATTAACTAAAGAAGTTATTTTCCCCGGTTATTTTTCAGATAAACATTTAAGTGAAGTGCCTTGTAAAGCTCATACTAAAAGAGTTGTTAGAAAACTACATCGCTTGTTAAAAACACAGATTAAGTATTCGCTTTTGTATTTAGCTGATGCGGAAAAATCAAAACAGTTATCAGAGAGGTCTTGTGTCTTATGTGTTGAGTTTATTAAACATATTCCAGATATAAGAAAATTAGTTTATAAAGATGCGGTTGCGCATTTTCAAGGTGATCCTGCAGCTTTTAATCTCGATCAAGTAATAATTTCTTATCCAGGTTTATATGCTGTTACAGTATATAGAATCGCTCACTGCCTTGATAAAATTGGTGTTCAGGTAATTCCGAGAATGATGAGTGAATATGCTCATCGATTAACAGGTATCGATATTAATCCAAAAGCTCAAATTGGTGAATCATTCTTTATTGACCATGGTACAGGTGTTGTTATTGGTGAAACTACAGTTATTGGCGATAATGTAAAAATTTATCAAGGTGTTACTTTAGGAGCGATTTCTTTAAGAAAAGGACAAAAATTAAAGGGGACGAAAAGACATCCAACTATTGAAGATGATGTTACTATTTATGCAAATGCTTCAATCTTAGGAGGAGAAACTGTTATCGGTAGAAACTCAGTAATTGGCTCTAACGTATTTATTATCAAAAGCATTCCTGAAAATACGGTTGTAACTAATAAAGAATCAGAGTTGCTTTTAAGGGAGAATAAGTTAAATGGCAATTTATAATTCGATTTTAGATACTATTGGTAATACACCTTTAGTAAAATTAAATAAAATTAAAGAAAAGTATGATTTACCTTATAATCTATATGCTAAATTAGAAAGTTTTAATCCTAGCAACAACGTTAAAACTAGACCTGCATATTATATGATTAAGAAAATGTATGAAAACAGAATAATTGATGAAGATTACACATTGATTGAATCAAGTTCTGGCAATACCGGTATTGGTATTGCGATGGTTGGAGCTTATTTTGGTAACGAAGTTATCATTGTAATGCCAGAATCGGTTTCTAAAGAAAGAGTTCAAGTGTTAAAACATTATGGAGCTCAAGTTATTCTTACTAAAGCGGAAGATGGTATAACCGGATCAAATATAGTTGTTAAGGAATTGCTTAAAAAGAATAAAAAAGCTGTTCAACCGTCACAGTTTGAAAACGAAAATAATCCAATGAGTCATTATTTGACTACAGCAGTGGAATTAGACAAAGATTTGCCTAAAATAGATTATATCTTTTCTGTTATCGGTACAGGTGGAACCATTACTGGGGTTGGAAGATATTTTAAAGAAAAAGGTTATGAAACAAAAATTATTGGAATAGAACCTTTATCATCTCCGGTTATAACTGGAGGAAAACCTGGTAAACATAAAATCCAAGGCGCAGGTCCTGGCTTTATTCCAGAAATATACAATCCAAATTTTGTGGATGAGGTTGTAAAAGTTAGTGATGATGACGCTTATAAATTTACTAAATTGATTCCTAGAATTGAAGGGATTAGTGTTGGTATAAGCGCAGGAGCTTGTTTAATAGCTGCGATGAATTATCTAAAAGAAAAAGAAGTGAGAAATAAAGATATAGTGCTTATATTCCCTGATTCAGGGGAAAAATACTTTTCAACAGGAGTATTTGATTAAAATTTTAAAGAGAAAGCTTGCGGTTAATTTGCAAACTTTTTTTATTTATTAAAAAAAATTAGCACTTAACACTTGACAGTGCTAATTGTTGTGATATAATATAATTGTCACTCGGTATAAGAGAGTGCTAATTTAAATAATAATAAAATAATAAGGAGGAATTATTATGACAAAATTAGTAAAAAGAAACGATTCTTTATCATTCTTCGATGATTTCTTCGATGATTTTTTCCAACCAACCACTAGAGCTATGAATGCAAGTTTAAAGACAGACATTCTTGAACTAGAAAAGGGATATGAATTACAAATGGATGTACCTGGCTTTGATAAGGAAGACATCAAGATCACTTTAGAAAAAGGATATTTAACAATTGAAGCTAAAAAAGAAAAACAAGAAGAAAAGAAAGATGTTCATTATCTAAAAAGAGAAAGATTCTTAGGATCATGTGCACGTAGTTTCTATGTAGGTGATGAAATAGCTGAAGAAGATATTAAAGCTGAATATGATAAAGGAACATTAAAGGTCTTCGTTCCAAAAGAAGGCACTAATGTAAAAGAAAAGAAATTTATTGCGATTGAATAATTGATTTTTTCCAAGAAGAAACTTCTAGAACAAATTTGTTTTAGAAGTTTTTTCTTTTATTTATTTTGAGGGTAATAAGAAGAAATAAATTATGGTATAATTTATATAAGGTGATAAATTTGGATACTTTGAACAAAATAATTAATCATTCACTTTTAGTATGTAATAATCAAGATAAAAAAGAAATTTTGAATAAGCTTAGTGCTGATTCAAAATTTTTGAATTTATCTTTTTTTAATCCTTATCATTCGTTTTCTAAAGTGGATAATAATTATTTGTTTTACTTAAAAAATAACTTTAATCTTGAACCATATTTAAGTGAAAGAATGAAAAAATATTTCGATTATATAGATCTTTTTTCAAACTATCAAAATAAAAAAATAGTTCAATTGCAAAGTATCAAAAAATCTTTGTTAAAGGATGAGATTTTACTGCCTAATGAAAAGCTCTATAGCCGAGTATACCGGGTAAACAATATCTATGTTCCAGGTTATATTAAAGGCGAAATAATAGACCTTAATATAAATGAGATTTCAAAAAATCCCGTACAAATATTTAAGACTAAGGATAAGTTGGAACAAGCTTATTTTGTATATGAAAAATGTGTGGAAATCTTAGAAAATGGCGGATTATTGTCTGATATAATAATTTTAAATTCTACAGATGAAGATGATTTACATCTTAAAAAATTATTTAATGATGCTCAAATTTTATATAATATTGATAAGCCTGTTGATATCTTAGATTTTCCTTTAGTTAAGGAACTTATTGATATCTTAAAAAATAAAAGTTATCAAGAAGCAAAAGATTTTTTAAAAGAAAAAGCCCAAAACGAAGTTATAAAAAAAGTTATTAGTTTATTTAACCTTTTTGAAACTTCTCTTGTCATGGATAATTTAGAAATATTTATTCACCTACTTAAAAAGCAGAAGATAAATTTTTTAAATAATGCTAACGCTATTAGAATATGTTCTTTTGATGATTTGTTGTATCAAGAAAACAAACATTATATTTTAATGAATTATTATGAAGATAATTTTCCGAAAAAATATTTAGATAATGATTATTTAAGCGATTTGGAAGTTAAAGAGATTTGTTATCCTACTTCAAATATTTTAAGTAAAAATTATCAATTAATGGTTAAAACTCTTTTAGAAAAGATTAAAAATTTAACTCTTTGTTACCCGGAAAAAATAATTGAAAAAACTAATGTATCAAGACTATCTTTGAATAGGGAACTTAAACTTATAAACTACGAATATTTAGTTAAAAACGAAAGCTATTTAAATAGTCTTCTATATTTAGATTATGCAAAAAAGCGTTTTGATTTTCAAAATTATAGTATTAATACTTTAGACTTATCAAGACTTAATAATCTTTTCAGTGATAATTTTAAGGCTTTTTACCCATATTTTACTGGTATAAATCAAAAAACACTTGATTATTTACTTGCTAAGAATAATACTTTAACCCCTTATAAATTAGAAACTTATAATTTATGTCCTTTTAGTTATTATCTTAAATATCTTTTGCGTTTAGATAATTTCGAGACTAATATATATGCGTTTATGGGAAATGTTACTCATAAAGTGTTAGAATTGAATACCAAGAAAGTAAATTATAATATAGCCGATATAATTAATGCTCAGGAATTTCCTCAAAACGACGCCTATAAGTTTTCGCTTTATCAAGAATTAATAGAAGAGAATATTAACCTTATCAAGGAAGTTGTAGGTTCTTTTGAAGAATTAAGTGAATTTAAAGATAAAGTACCTGAGTATCAGATAAACTTACCATATGATCAAGATTTTACTTTAACTGGGAAAATTGACAAAGTTATGATTGATAATAAGTATCAATACTTTTTGATAATTGATTATAAGTATGGCGATAAAAACTATAATCCTGAAGATATTGAAAAGGATTACGTTTTGCAGTTGCCTTTCTATATGTATTGCTATAATTTGGCATATCCTAATCTTAAACCAGCAGGTATGTTGTATCAACAAACCTCCATTAAAAAAGAAGAAAGAAACAAGGAAACTGATTATAGAATGAAAGGTTTAGTTATAGACTTAACTTCAGTTGTTGAAAGAATTGATCCATCTTTATCAAAGATAGTCAATGTCAGGATTACTAAAGATGGAGAATTTTACAAAAATTCCAAATCGATTATTTCTAAAGAAAAAATTGATTTATTGATGAAAAGAATAGAAAATTTAATTCATAGTGTAACAAAAAAAATCAAACAAGGAAATTTTGAGATAAAACCTATCTTAACCGATTTTGATAATTTAACCCATGATTCCGTTTCTTGTAAATACTGTAATTATGGTTCTATTTGTTATTCTAAGAATAAAGTGCTAGGAGAGTGAATAAGATGAATTTTACTAAAAGTCAAAACCTAGCGATTAAAAAAAGTGGCGGGAATATTTTAGTTAGTGCCAGCGCCGGTTCAGGAAAAACTGGTGTTTTGAAGGAAAGAGTTATCGAAAAACTAAAATCAGGAGTTAATATTGATGAACTTGTTATCTTGACCTTTACTGAAGCCGCAGCTAGTGAAATGAAATCGAGAATCTTAAATGAAATTTACAAGGAAAATCTTTTAAATCAAATTGAAAAGATAGATAATGCTATTATTTCGACATTTGATGCTTTTACCCTTAAATTAGTAAAAGAATATCATTATTTATTAGGACTAAATAATAATATCGGAATTGTTGACCCAGTGATTATTATGTCTAGGGAAACTGAAACAATCAATGAAGTATTAAAGAGATACTATATTAACAATAACAAAAATTTCAATCAATTGTTTCATCGCTATTTTTCTAAGTCTAGTGACTGGTTAGAAAAAAGTGTTTATAGTATTGCTAGAAGCTTTAAGAAGAATCCTAATTATTTTGATATCATAAATAACTATGATGAGATTTACCTAGAAGATAAATTGCTAGAAGAGTATCTCAATGAGTATTTTAATTATTTAAGGACAGATTTATCTCTTTTAAAACTTGATTTAGAAAAAGAATATCTTAACTATGGTGTTCTTGATAATGATTATCAAGATTACTTATTAAAACTTAATAACCTTGTTAATGAACTCCTAAATAAAGATAATGAAGGTTTTTTCAAAACTATAAATGTTGTTGAAATGCCTAAAAAACCGAGAAACAAAGAGCTTCTTAAACCGGAAATTCATATATATATTGAGGAGTTAAAGAAAGAGTTTTCTAACCTGTTTTTGGAAGAATATTCTGATTTTTTAGCTAATTTTAAAGAAAGTGTTGATAGCGTAAAAACTATTTTAGAAATTGTTAAAGATTATTTAATAGAATTTGAGAAAATAAAAATTAAGGAAGAGTTATTTTCTTTCGATGATATTATGTTTTTAGCTATTAGATTGTTTGAAGAGTTTCCTGATGTGAGAAATAAGTTTAAAAGTAAAGTCAAAGAAATTTTGGTTGATGAATATCAAGATACCAATGACTTACAAGATTATTTTATAAGTTTAATCTCCGATAATAATCTTTTTATGGTGGGAGACGTTAAACAGTCTATTTATAGATTTCGTGATGCTAATCCTAATAATTTTATGCGTATTTATAACGATTATCAAAAGAGTAATACTGGTAGTGCTATTTTCTTGCAAGAAAATTTTAGAACCAATGGTTACGTTTTAGAAGAAATAAATAAAATCTTTAAGAAAATCATGACAGAAAGTAGTGGTGGGATTAATTATACTAATGAGCAAGTTCTTATTACTGGTTTTGATGAAACTTTCCCCTTACATGAGAAGGATTCTTTTAAACTGGGACTTTATGATTTAGAAAAGATTAATCAAGAATACCCGGAATTAAACAAAGCTGAAATTGAAGCTCATCTTGTTGCCCAAGATATTAGAAGAAGAATAGATGGTTATGAAAAGATCTACTCTTTAAAGAATAGTGAATATGAGATTGTCGATTACAAGGATATCACAATTCTTGCTTCCCAAAAGGTTGATTTCTTTACTTACGCCAAAGTAATATCTTCTTATAATATTCCAATTCAAGTTTTTAAGGACGAACCGTTCTTTTCAAGTGATGAGATTAGTTTTATCTTCCAATATTTGCTGTTAATAATGAGTTTTAAAGATGAAGAGTATTTTCTTAAGTATTTTAAAACTGCACTTTATTCTGTTGCTAGATCATTTGTTTATAAAATAAAAGATCAAGAAATTTCAGAGTATTTAGCTTTTGAAAAGATAGATAAAATAACTGATATTGAAAATTTACTAAAGTATAAAAACTTAAAAAAAGTCTATGAAGATATTAAAGAAATAATCGCTACATCTTGGCTTTTACCACCGGTTAATATTTTGGAAAAAGTTTATCATAAAGCAGATATTTATAAACATATTGCAGAACTTGATAATCCGAAAAACAAAGAAGAAAAACTTGATTTCTTCCTTCTTAAGGTTAAAGGATTTAAGGGTTTTTCCTTTGTAGATTTAATAAAATACTTAGAAAAGATTATTGAAAATAACGACTTTGATATTCAATATGCAGAAGCAAAGAAACAAGTTAACGCTGTTAGATTAATGTCAATGCATCAGTCTAAAGGATTGCAATTTCCTGTTTGTTATATAATTGGTTTATATAAACAATTTAATAATTTTGAAAATAAGGAGAGTTTTATTTTCAATAAGAAATATGGTATTCTTACAAAATCTTATCATGATGGTTTTTACTTTAATTTTATGCAAAAGCTTTATTTTAATAAAGAAAAACAAGAAGATATTTCAGAAAGAATCAGACTCTTATATGTAGCAATGACTAGAGCTATTAATAAATTAGTGCTTTACATTGATTATGATGAAAGATTATTAGTTAATAAGAATAAACCTCTGAGTTTAAAACATCTTTTGTATCAAGGGTTAAATTTGAGTCAAGATCAGATTATTGATTTTAAAGTTTTAAATTCTGATATCAAAATAAGAAAGATCGAAGAAACTGATGATAAAATTAAGTTGGTTAAGTTTGATTTTAAAGAAGAAGACATAGAAAAAGTAAAATATTCAAAAAGAATTGTTGAAATATTAGATGATGAAGTAATAAGTTTTATTGAACTTGGAAATAAATACCATCAATTATTAGAGAGAATAGATTTCTTTGATGTTGAAAGTTCTGTTAAAGAGTTTCCAGATAAATTAAAGAGTTCAATTAGGCATTTAGTTAGTACTGATATTTTTAAAAATTTAGAGGATCCTACGTTTTATCAAGAATATGAGTTTTATCAAGAAAATAATTCGAATATTTTCAGAGGAATAATCGATTTATTGATTATTGACAGAAATAGAGTTTATGTTATCGATTATAAGCTTAAAAACATTGATGATGAGGCTTATCTTTATCAACTTAAAGGATATAAGAGCTTTTTGGAAGATAAGATTGATAAACCGATTAAATTATTTTTATATTCTCTTTTTGATGAAGTTTTAAAAGAGGTTTTTCTGTGATATACTTATTTATGAAAAAGGAGAAAGATTATGGCAAGAATCGAGTTGATTGAAAAAGCTAGAGAAGCTTTTTTAGCTAAAAATTATCGTGATGCTTTTTCATTGCTGAAGAAAATCGCTAAAGAATCTGCTGAAGCGGCATATTACCTTGGATTAATGTATTACTATGGTTATTATGTTGATAGGGATGATTCCTTGGCTTTTTCCATGTTTAAACTTTCTTGGGAAGGGTTATATGAAGAAGGCATTTATATGTTGGGAAGAATGTATGAAGAGGGTAGAGGCGTAGAAAAGAATTATGAACAAGCCTTTAAACTTTATCAAGCAGCCATACATAGTGAAAATGCTAAATTAAGAATCGCTAATTTTTATGAGTTGGGAAAATACGTTAAAAAGTCTTTGGGTAGTGCCATCAAAATTTATAATGAGTTACAAAAGAATAATAATGCTTACTCTATGTATAAAATCGGAACATTTTATTTTAGTGGTGAAGGACTAAAAAAAGATTTGAATAATGCTTATAAATGGCTTAATAAAGCTTTGTTAGCCGGATCTATTGAGGCGATGAACCATTTCCGTATTATCGGGACAAAGAGTAAAAATGATGTTAGATCAACTGAAGAATTATTTGAAGCTGGAAATGCTTTAGTACAAAAAAGATTAACTGAAGATGCTATTCCTTATCTAGAAGCTGCAGCTACAGAAAAATACTTGCCAGCCATCATTTTGTTATATGATGTTTATCATGATGGCATCGGTGTTGATAAAGATTTGCAACAAGCTTTGAATATTTTGAAGAAATATGAAAGTTATCAAGAAGGAAGGATCTATTATTTAATCGGTAAAGCTTATGAAAAAGGTGAAGGGGTTGATTCTTCTTATCCTAAAGCTAGCGAATACTATGAATCAGGCGTTAAAAGAGACTCTGATGACTGTAAACAAGCATTGATGGAAATTAGGGGGTATATTTAATGGTTAATTTAATGACTCCAAAAGAACTTAATGATATTGGCGATCAATATTTTTACGGTCGTGGCTCAGATAAGAATATTGAAGTGGCTTTTACATATTATAAAAGAGCAGCTGATCAAAATAATCCGGTTGGTTTGGCTAATGTAGGTAAATATTTTTTAGCTAAAAATAATGAAAAGGATGCTTTTAGTTATTATCAGAAAGCAGCTGATTTAAATTATGGATATGCATATATTAAGTTAAGTGAAATGTATTTAAATGGTATCGGTACAAAAAAGAGTAAAAAGAAAGCTTTTAAACAGTTAGAAGAAGCGGTTAATTTAAATGAAGTTGATAGTTATCATCTTTTTGGTAAATACTATTTACTTGGTATTGGGACAAGTAAAAATGAAGATAAAGCTTTAAAATTATTTGAGTTAAGTGCACAAAATAATAATGCTGAAGGGATGTTTTTATTAGGACAGTTGTTACTTACTGGTAAGAAAGTTAAAAATGATTTTGAGAGTGCTTTTTTCCATCTTGATAAAGCGGCCGTCAATAAAAATATTAACGCAATTAATTATCTTAAAAAGCTTTATGAAGAGCCCCATCCATATTTAAAAAAGAAATCTGACCTATATCGTAATGAAATGTGGTTTTATTATGATGAGTTATTAGCTAATCTTGATGATGTCGACGCGCTTAAAAGAGTATCTTTTGCCTATTATTACGGTACTAAATCAGTTAAAGTTAGTTATGATAAGTCAATTAAATATTTTAAAATATTGCATGGGTTGGATGAGGTTGAAGGTTATTTAGGTTTAGGTTTATCTTATCTTTATGGTCAAGGTGTAGAAGTTGACCTTGAGAGAGCTAAGGATTATTTGGTGATTGCGGCTAATAGAAATAATTCAAAAGCTAAAAATGCTTTAGGAGATATATATAGACTTGGTAAAGGTGTTGCGATTGATTATCAAGTTGCGAGAGATTTTTATTTAGAAGCGGCTAAAGATAATGAAGTAGATGCATTGATAAATCTAGGTCTTCTTCATTACCGTAAACAGATTAAAAATGCGACTGATATGTTGGCGATGCAGTTTATGACTAAAGCTAGTGAATATAATAGCGCTTCTAGTTTTTATTGGTTGGGCATATTTTATGATAAAGGTATTGGCACCGAACCAACGCCAGATTTAGCTAAAAAGAATTTTGAAAAAGCTATTGAAAACGGTAATATTGGTGCGAAATATAAATTAGCACAACTTCTTTATGATGAAACCATTAATCAAAAGATGTCAAAGAGAAAAGCTGATAAAAATCTATCTAATGTTAAAGAATTATTGATAGATTATATTAAAAGCCCTCTAAGCCAAGAAATTAACAATATGTTTGCGATGTATTTATTAGGCGATATGTATAAAAATGAAGACTCTTCTTTTTATTCAGAAAAAATTTCGCGTTACTGGTATGAGATGGCGGCTGAAAAGAGCTTTACAAAAGCTATGGTCAGAATGTATGAGATTTTAAGAGTTAAAGAGCCTAATAAGGCATTGCAGTGGCTTAATAAAGCTTGTGAAAAACCAGCTGATGGTGAAGAACTTTATCAATTAGGTCTTGTTTATGAACAAGGTTTGTTTGGTGTTGTTCAGGATAATGTTAAAGCAAAAAGTTTATTTAGAAGAGCAGCGGAACTTAACTATAAAGATGCAGTGGTTAAGTTGACGATGAGTAAATAGTCTTTAATTACAGATGATTTTTGTCTGTAATTTTTTCGTATAATCGATTGTATTTGATAAAGAACTTCTGTACAATTACTATTATCATTAAAATTTAAATGGGGGTAACTTATGTTTTTAGCAACTGATGTAGCGGTGATTAAAGAAGCTTGGTGGATGTATTTAATTGGTGGATTTGTAACTGTATTTATTATTGGTGGTTCTTTATTTTTTGCTTTTAAAGCTTATAAAAGAGGAAAAGAAATAAATATGCCAAAAGAAATTTTAAAAAAGACAGTTATTTCTTCTGTTAGTTTTTCGATTTTACCATCAATCGGTATTTTTATTGGAGTTATAACCATGGCTGGACTTTTAGGAGTACCTTTACCATGGATTAGATTAAGTGTTTTAGGAGCTTTACATTATGAACTGATGGCTGTTAGTGTGGCGGCTGAAGGTGTTACGGTATCTACTTTAACTATTCAAAATTTTGTGACAATTTCCTTCGTGATGACTATTGCAATTATTTGGGGGAGTTTATTTGCTTTATTTTTCTTTAAAAAATACCAAGAAAAAGTTATTGATAAAGTAGATACAAAGAATAAAAATTCATTTTCTAATCTTATCTTTCAATCAGTTTTCATTGGTTTGATAGCCGCTTATTTCGGTGATGCTTTTTCAAAAATGATTAATTATGAAGTAAGAGAAGTAGTTGACGGAGCTTATACAGGGAACGTATTGGACCGAACGACTTTTGTGCCTTTAATTGTTTTTGTAAGTTCTTTTGTTTTTATGTCATTCTTTGATTATTTGGTTCAGAAGAAGGGGCAAAAATGGTTAGAGAACTTCCAACTTTCTCTTTCAATGATTTTAGGTATGACTATTGCAGTATTACTTGGCTTAGGAGGTATCTACTAATGAAAGAATATCGTCAAAGAATGCACTTTTTAGGTCGAATATTTACTGTCATTGGTATCTTAATCATGTTCGCTGTACCATTCTTGATTTGGATTATTACTGGTGTTTCTCCTGATGTAAATCAATTGTTTGTTGGAGTTATGGCTTTATCGATTCTTTATTTACCTGGTGGGATTATCGAAGTTATAACTTATGGACCTATTCTTGGAACAAGCGGGACTTATCTAGCTTTTATTACTGGAAATTTAGTTAATTTAAAGATTCCTTGTGTGATGAACGCTACTGAACTAGCTAAAACTGAGATTAATACCGAAGAAAATGAAATTGTTTCAACTGTAGCTGTTGCTTTTTCATCAATCACAACTGTTGTAATTATGTCTTTGGGAGTAATGATGTTAATTCCTCTTAGACCGCTTTTAAATTCACCGGTTTTGGCTCCGGCCTTTAACTGGGTAGTATCAGCTCTTTTTGGAGCTTTAGGCTATAAGTATTTTAAAAATCATTTAAAACTTGTGGTTGCACCATTGATTTTTGTAATAATTTTAAGCTTAATATCAGCTAAGTTTGTTTATGGAAATATAGTTATAGTTATTGTTTTAAGTGCTTTGGTTACTATTTTGGTAGCTCGAGTCTTATGGAAAAAAGGTCTTATTTAGGAGGCGTTATTTGTGATTTTTCTTTATATATTTTTAGGCTTATTAGCTTTAGTAATCCTTTTGCTGTTTATTGCTTTTATTAGAACTTTATTCTTAAAGGGTGAAGAAGAAGTACCATTAATTGAATTTGATGAGTCGAAAAGGGATGAATATGCACTTAAGTTTCAAAGAATGATTAAAGTAAAAACGATTTCTTATGATAAAGAAATTGATAATAAAGAATCATTTATTGAACTTAAAAACGTAATGAAAGAATTATTCCCTAATGTTTTTCAAACTATGGAAGTCAAGGAGTTTAAAGGGGAATCATTAATCCTTAAATGGAAAGGCAAAAGCAATAAAGCTCCGCTATTATTAATGAGTCATATCGATGTTGTTCCAGCTGTTGATAGACTTTGGGATTATGATCCTTTCGGTGGAGAAATTGTAAAAGATGAAATTTATGGTCGAGGTACTTTAGATACAAAATCAACTGTCTTCAGTTTTTATCAAGCTTGTGAAGAGTTAATTGTTTCTGGTTATGTACCTGAAAATGATGTTTATCTAGCTAGTTCTACTGATGAGGAAACATCTGGTTTTGGAGCTTCTCTAACAGTTGAGTGGTTAAAGGAAAACAATGTTAAACCGTTTTTGGTTGTTGATGAAGGTGGAACCGTATTATCCAATGCTTTACCATCACTTCAAAAACCAATGGCTGTTGTTGGAATCTTAGAAAAAGGTTATGTTGATATTAAACTTACAGCTAAATCACACGGTGGACATTCATCGACTCCACCAAAGAATACACCTATTGCTAGATTAGCTGCTTTAGTTACTGATATAGAAAATCATTTTCCATTAAAAACCAAAATGATTCCTGAAGTTGAAGAACTCTTTAAAACAGCAGCTCCTTCAATGAAAGGAATTAATAAATATCTTTTTGGTAACATGTGGCTTTTTAGAGGCCTGTTAACAAGACTATTACCGAAGTTAAGTCCTTTTGGTCGAGCGCTGCTTTCAACAACCATCGCTTTTACAATGATGAAAGGATCGGATGCTGAAAATGTGATTCCTTCAGAAGCTTATATTATTGCTAATCTAAGAACTCATCCTATCCAAAACGTTGAAGAAAGTTTTAAAGTTATTGAAAAGATTGCTAAGAAATATGATATAAGTGCGACAATCATCTCGAAAAGAGAAACTTCTAAAATTGTTGATATTAACAATGAAGGATATCTATATTTGAAAAGTATCATCAAAAAAGTTTTTCCTGATGCTTTAATTAGCCCTTATGTTATGTTAGGGGGAACTGATTGCCGTTTCTATTCTGAAGTAAGTGATGCGGCCTTAAGATTTTCGCCTGTCAGAATGGATAATGAAGAATTGAAAAAGATGCACGGAAATAACGAGTCTATTAAATTAAGTTCACTAGTTGAAGCACTTAATTTTTATAAAGAATTAATAATTAATAATAAGTAATTAGGAGGTGTTTTTGAAAATGGTATTTCCCAAAAAAGAATTTAACAAAGTATCGTGTAAAGAGGCTAACATCAACAAGGGATTATTAGTTGATATGTTCAACAAAATAGAAGACGAACAATTTAATATTCACTCGATGATGCTTGTCAAAGACGGTTCTAAGGTATTTGAGGCTTATGCGCACGATTATGAAATTGAAACAGCTAAGAATGTTTATTCTGTATCAAAGTCGTTTTTATCTGTAGCGATTGGTATTTTGCTTGATAAGAATTTGTTGAATTTAGATAACTATGTTCTTTTCTATTTTAATGAAGAAGTAAAAGATTATCTAAAAGAGTATGAAAAATTAAAAGTTATACATCTTTTAACAATGACAGTAGGACAGGAAAAAGATTTGTTTATTGATTTAACGCCATCAACAAATCCGTTTGAAGTGTTTTTTAATGTCCCATTGACTAATGAACCTGGTGAAGTATTTATGTATAATAATTTTGCTAGTTTTATACTTTCAGCAATTGTGACTAAGATTACTGGTAAATCATTAAATGACTTTTTGGATGAATTTTTATATCAACATATTGGGATTAATAAACCACATTGGGATTCAGTTAAGAAATATAGTTTTGGATGTACTGGTTTAAATATCAACTTACAGGATATGTCAAGATTTGGGCTTTTAGTATTAAATGATGGCGTTTGGGAAGATAAGGAAATAGTATCTAAAAAGTATTTAGACGAAGCTTTAGGAAAACAAGTTAAAGAACCGGGAACGCCATTTTATTATGGGTATCATTTCTGGGTTCATACTAACTACCAAATGGCTGCCGGCTATAAAAAACAATACATCGTGATCGATAAGCGTTACAATCTTGTTTTTTCAATGCAAGCATATGAAGAAAGAGATGTACTTGGTCTTTATCTTAACTACATTGTAAAAGCGGTTGAAAAAGGTTGGGAATATTGTGAATATTCTTTAAGGGACTTCATTAGGAAATTTCGCTATAATTCCATTCAATTGATTGAAAAGGAAAAGAATGAGAGAACAGATTAAATTTGCGCCTTATAAGAGAAGAGTTTTATAGACAACTCTCTCTTTTTTTGTTATAATATTTAAGATAAGTAGATAAGGGGAAAACATCAATGGAATTAGGAAAAATCAATCGTTTAGAAATTAAACGAGAAGCTGATATCAGTTATATTTTAACTGATGGCGTACAAGAAATATTTTTACATAAAAAAGAAGCAGAACGGCCTTATCAGATTGGTGAAGAAATCGATGTTTTTCTTTATGATGATAATTTATCAAGAGTAACCGCTTCAACTAAACCACCATCCATCACAAAAGATGAAGTGGCTTGTTTAGAAGTTGTTTCCAGTGATTATAATTATGGGGCTTTTCTTTATTACGGAATGGTCAAAGATTTGTTACTTACAATTGATGATTTGCCCAAGAGCCATCGTTTGTGGCCTAAGCCTGGAGACAAAATCTTTGTGACGATGAAAGAAAAGCATGGGAGATTATTTGCACGTTTACTGACTAGGTTTGAACTTTTTGGTCAGTTTTATCCAGAAGATGATTTAGAAATCGGCAAAGAATACCCTGCAAGAAACATCTATTATTTAGACAATGGAATTATCTGTTTCACAGAAGAAGGTCATGAAATCTTTATTCACAAAAACAATTACCGTGACTTACCAAGAATCGGTCAACAAGTTAATGCTAAGATTATATCTAAAAATGAAAGTGGAAATTATTCTGGCAGTTTAATAGCTAATAAAGAGCTTATGTTGGACAAAGATGCCAACATCATCTATCAATACTTGCTAGATAACTTCGGAGAAATGAAATATACAGACAAAAGTGATCCTGATGAAATTTCTAAAGTGTTTAGAATGTCAAAAGCGGCTTTTAAGCGTGCTTTAGGCTATTTAAAGAAAGAAAACAGAGTGGAATTACTTAAAGATAAAACTATAATGAAAAGGTGATAATATGGGAAGAGCGCATGAAGTAAGAAAAGCAGCTATGGAGAAAACGGCTGCAGTAAAGTCAAAATTATATGCAAAATTTGGTAAAGAAAT
>CAZJAP010000016.1:0-18334 GCA_964544325.1 uncultured Candidatus Izemoplasmatales bacterium
TTCATTAAATGCATCATCAAAAATTACTTGAAGAGCCATTACTTTTTCAAAAGTCAAGAATGATAAATCAGTAATTGGTGACCCTTCAGCTTCTAATGCATCTTCCGCCATAGCGATACTGTCATTGAACATCAATTCTTTTTCTTCATCAGTATAAATATTTTCGATTTCATCTAATAAAGTTTCATTTTCTTCTAAATAATTATCTAAATAATCCATTTGAAGAATAATCAATTCTGCTTGCATTCTTTCATCACTTACATCACTTGTACCGATTGATTTTAACTCAGTAAAGAACGCTTGATCAAAGTTATCAAGATATTTAATAAAAGCTTCAAAAGTCATTAACATTTGCGCAGCAGCTTTTTCAGGATAAACTAATTCACCGAATTGAACGTCTTCCATTTCTTCAACAATTGATGTCATTGAATAAACAGTATTAAGTGCTAATACTATTTCTGATTGTTTAGGCATTGTTTCATTTAAAATATTAACAATTTCTTCTTTAACTAAAACAACTTCTGCAACGTTCAAATCATCAATTCTGTCAAGCTCAGAAAGGTTTGTAATTCCTGTTATCAAATCGTCAGAAATCATTTCTTCAATACTCATGATATATTCAATTACAAACAATACTGTCTTAACAATTTCATCTTCAGAATCAGCCATCATTGATTGCATTTCTTCAAGCATTGCAATTTCTTGATTGTTTTCATCAATATAATCTTGATAATAGAAGTATCCGCTATCCTTCATATCTTGATAATAATCGTTTTGATCTTCTAAATCACTGATTTGTTGGTCGATAACTTCAGGAAGCATTGTCTTAATCAAAGCATAAATAATAGCTTCAGGATTTTCAACACTTTCCATCATTGCGTCAATTGCATCATATGCTTCGTCAGCACTATTGATAGAGTTGGTAGCGTCAACAAAGGTTTCCATAGCATCTACCATATCTTCAAACTCACTAGCTAACATGCCTTTATAAACTAAAGCTTCTGCAAAATCTTCTCCTATCGGCATTCTAGATTCTTGAATTACAAGATTCATAGCAGCAACTTCACCAGCTGCATCTTCTACATAAGCTATTGTTACGCTATGTTCAGAGTTAACCATTCCTCTTGGCGCTTCTGTAACTACAGTAAAGATTATTCTAGAACCTTCTAATCCAGAAAAATCATAAGAGTTTGTCTTAACTGTGTCAACTTTTTCACCGTCCACATAAATTTCATAACCTTTAGCATCTGTAACTGCATCCCAACTCAAAATTTTTCCGTTTATACTTAAATTGGTTGGAAACGCAATTTGTTCATCATAATTAACTTCTACTTCTGATCCAGAGTTATTACAAGCTACAAAGCCTGTAACAGCAAAAATCATGAGAAACAATAAAAATACTTTTTTCATTTCTTTCCTCCTTTATTAAAATCATATATCCTATTTACAAGAAAATAGATTCTATATAATTTGTACTATTATTATAATACTTATTTAAACATTATTAAACAACTGATTTGAAATTTGTGTTATAAAATGGCGTTTTAGTGCAAAATATAACTATTTTTATCTAAAATACCCTTATTTCATTAGATACTTCTAATTTTCTGATTCTTAAGAAATAAAACAGATAACTTACTAGCAAGACAAATAAAATTGCAGAATAAGAGATTATAACTGCATAGATATTAGCCGTTAAATTCTTGTAATAATCAAAAAATAATAACAAATATTTCAAAAAGTTGGATAATAAAATAATCTCTAGAGTTCCTACAATGATTAAACACAAGAATAAAATAATAATCTCTTTAAATAAGTTATTGATAATTTGTCTATTTTTAATACCCAATATTTTTACCTTAGCATAATCATTTTTCAGAGAATAATATTTTAATACGGTATTATTGAAAACTACTAATAAAAAACTTGAAATAACAAAAATAATCAAAACAGTAAATAAAGCTAATATTGAATCAGCTCTGTCCAATTGTAATTCTATTTCTGCCTGAGCATCCACAAAATAATACATATCTTGACTGTAATTTCTTATAAGTTGATTTAAAGCGGCTTCTGAATTTTCGCTATTAATCATTAAAGAATTATATTCAAGTGATAACTCCTCTATTTTATCAGTCAAATTAGTATAAGCGAACTGATCAAAGTCAGTTTTTATAAATCCGCCAATCACAAATGAAACATCAGATAATCTTGGTTCTAAATTCAATCTTATAATATCCCCTTCTTTAAAACCATAAACTAATTTGTAATTCTCCGGAAATAAAATGTATGGATAAGAGTTATTTTCATAAATAGGATTAATTTCCCCTAAATCATATCCATAGAAATCACTAAAATCTTCTCTATCTACAGATGAAACCATTTTAATTAAAAAGCTATCATTTTCTTCTGTTTGAGCAACTATATTTAAATACATGAAACCTGGATTTACTTCATCAACGTCATAAGTCTTTATTTCATTTAACAATTCTTCATCATAATCAATTATATTAACCATCAATATATCGATTTTGTTATAACTTCTTATTTGCTCAATTTGAACTGATATATAAAATCTTACAGTCAACATAATAGCTATAACTATTAGTGAAACAAAAATAACATTTAAAGATTGGTGAATGTTTTTGTTGTTTTGAAGATGTTTTGAATTAAACAGAGCAAAATTCGTTCTTTTTTTAGTAAGTATCTTAGATAATATTTTTAAAGAAATTAACAAAAGCGATAAACAAATATATATTGATAAAGATACAACTATTAATGACTTGTATTTAATAGAAAATAAATCAAAAACCAAGACAGCAATCATTATTAAAGAAGATAAGGCAAGTAAAAAATAATTAAAATTGGCCAAAACAAAACGCTTGTCCTTGATTTTATCAACAGAATTTTTCTTATAGAATTTTTTAATCAAATAAATATTCTTTATTAAAACAGCTATTGATATTATAGCCAGAGATTCTAAAACTACAAAAGTTTTAATACTAATAAACTCTGTTACACCATAAATATTTGCACCAATATTCGCTACACCTAAAGCTAGAAAATATCCGAATATAAAACTTGTTAATAAGTAGATAATCCATTGACTAAGGCATACGAAATAACCCATTTTTTTATTATCCCCTAAGGTTTCAAAGACGCCTATCTCTTCATAGATATCCCTTATGACAATTGAAAAAAGTGAGTTCAAAACTATTATTAAAGAAATTAAAACAATAAAACCTGCTAAACGAATAATTGAAATATATTCATTAATGATACTTTGTATTTTTACTTGATCTACGACTCTACTTATTTCATAATCTTGGTAATTTAAATCTTGGTTTAGTTCTTCATAAGTTTTATCGATATTATTTGTGCTTACATATACTACATTACCAAAATTTGATAAATAGCTTAATGAGTAGACTTTTTCTAAAAGTTCTTCTTTGTCAACATAAATACTGTTCCCTTTAAAAAAACCATAATCGTCAATAACATCAGCTATCGAATATTCATAAGTTGTTCCAAATAAGTTTAGTTCAATTTTGTCTCCAATTTCCAAGGAATTATCAATGGCAAATGTTTTAGTCACAATAGATTCATTTGGCCTGAGTTCAACATCTATATCCATCATTATTTCAAATTCATGAGGTAAAGATGATAGTAAGTTAATATAAAACATTCTATTATTGTTTTCAAAAGGAATCTGTAAATTAAAAAAAGCCAAGGCATAATTAATATCATCATAATCTTCGGAGAGGACTCTTTTGTTAATCAGTCTTGAACTGGAATATTCATCATAACTAACTACCAAATCAATGTTAGGGTATGCGTTTTGGGCTTCTTTGGAAAATATATCCCTATAAATACTTTCTACACCCAGCATTAAAAAGAACATAGAAAAAATAAGTGACAAAGTAAATATTATCACTGAGGTTGTTTTCTTATTTGCGAATAAATTTCTTTTTGCTAATAAAAATATAAACCTTGTTTTATTCAATAATTTCACCATCTACTAAATTTATTGTTCTATTACAATACTTAAGGTAATCTTCGTTATGAGTAACCAAAACTATAGTAATACCTTTTTCTTCATTAAGAGTCTTTAAAAGTTCCATAATTTCTTTTCCCTTTTTTTGATCTAAATTACCTGTTGGTTCATCAGCAAATAAAATCTTAGGATTATTTACAAGAGCTCTAGCAATAGCAACTCTTTGTTGCATACCTCCAGATAGTTCATTCGGAAAATATTTTTTATATTTAGTCATACCTACTAATTCAATCAACTCATCAATTCTGTTTTCATCCACTTTTTCTGCAATTACACTTGCCAGTAAAATGTTTTCATAAGCTGTTAAATTGGGTATAAGATTGTAAAACTGAAAAACAAAACCGAATTCTGATTGTCTTAATTCTGATATATCATTATCTTTCATATCCTTATAGTTTTGGCCATTAATAAAAACATTTCCATTATCAATCTCTTCAATAGAACTCAAGCAATACAAAAGCGTTGTCTTGCCTGAACCAGAAGGACCTACAATGCCTAAAAAATCTCCTTTATTTATTTCTAAAGAGATTTTTTTTAGTACATGATTTACAGTTTTTCCTTGATTGTAAAACTTATCAATCTTTTCCGCTTTTAAAATATTCACACTATCACTTCTTTCAAGATATACTTAAATGATAGCATTATAGTTTAACTATTTCAATTAAAAAAAGAAAACCCAATAAATGGGTTTTAATTTTTTATTTTACATTTAACATGGTTTGACTCATATTTCAACCAGAAGAAACCTACTATTAGCAAAACCAAAGCTATTAACTTATAAGGAAGACCCGCTAAAGGCAAAGCGGCTACAGCAAATGTGATTCCTATCGTTGAAAAAAATGCGATAACACAAGGTGTACAACCGTAAGTCAACATCCCAAACAGAACTGCAAAACTCGAAACAAAAGTACCTTTTCCTTCTTTTCCGGTTAATTTAACCATCGCCGTAGATATATTCCACATAAAAGCAGTAATAAATGCCATTATAATATTCAGCAAAATATTACCAACTACTAATAGAAGTCCGTATTCATCAATCATTGCTTTATATCCTATATTTAAATAATCAAGCAAGGTATATATACCCAAAAATAAAACTAAAACTATCATTCCTTGAATTATATATTTTTTTTCTTTCTGCATCAGTAATATTGTTTGAAACATAATCATCACCTCTATTAATTTGTGATAATTATAACATATTATTTTCTTTACTCTAAATTATTTGCTTAATTAAGCAACTCAATTGTGTTGTTATATACATTTTCTATCTCTTTAAATATATGAGAATTTTGATCAAGAAATTTACCTTCATTAATACTTTTTGAGATTTCAGTATTATAACTTATTTTTCCGACAAAATTATAGTTGTTTTCCTGTACAAATTTAATTATTCCTTTTGTCAATTTTTTATTTAAATCAAATTTGTTAATACAAATAGCTATTTTAATATGAAAACTATTGGCAGTTTTTATAATTCTCTTTAAATCGGATATTCCTGAAACTGATGGCTCAGCTACTAGTAATATCATATCAACCCCAGACATTGATGCAATTACCGGACAACCTATTCCTGGAGGTCCGTCTATAATTACTAAGTCATCTTCTTTCAAATGAGACTGTAACTCTTTTTTGACTTTAGTGACTAATAATCCAGAATTACCACTTCCCATTTTTAACTTCGCTGTTGAGAATATTTTGTCTTCCTCATAAAGAATTATCTCTCCATCAATTGATTGATAAGAATCTATTGCATTAGCGGGACAAACAAAATTACATACTCCACACCCTTCACAAGAATATTTATCAATAACATACTTATTATCCTGAAAATTAATAGCGTTAAATTTACAGGCCTCTTTACATAAACCACATTTTAAACATAAATCCTGATTAATTATTGACTTATCCAGACCATAGTAGTTTTCGCGCTTTTTTTCACTTTTAACCATTGATACTAAATGTAAATTAGGAGCCTCAACATCACAATCAGCGAAAACTCTTGATTGAGATATGTTAATAAAATTACTGGCAACAGTTGTTTTTCCTGTTCCGCCTTTACCACTTAAAATCAGAATCTTTTTCATTGAACTTCACCTCTAATTTTTTCATAGAGATTATTAAATAATTTAAAATAAGTATCTTGTTGAGATAAAATATTACCCTCGGAATTTAAATGAGCTATTCTCTTGTCAAAAGGAATTTCTAGAATAATATCAATGCCTGATTCTTCTGCAAAATCATTTATTATTTTATTTCCATCATATTTATTAATAATGATTCCTGTCTTTTTATTAAAAACTTGAGTTAACTCGTACACCATTTTTAGGTTATGCAAACCAAAAATAGTAGGTTCAGCGACTAAAACACAATAATCCGCATTTTTTATACTAGCCATGACACTACAACCATTTCCTGGAGGACAATCTATAACAACGTCTTCAGTTAACTCATTCGTTTTTTCAATTAGTTGATCTATTATCTTAACGCCAGTCTCTTCTTTAATATTCATTACTCCGGATAAAACTTTATGACCATCAAAAATAGATTCCTTGATTACACCAATACTTTTACTTTTTTCAGTAATTGCATTTTCAGGACAAACCAATTTGCATCCACCGCATGAGTGGCATAATTGAGAAAATACTCTGGTTTTATCAATAATTATTGCCAAAGCATTAAACTTGCAAAAATCAGTGCACTTTCCACAAAGTGTACATTTTTCATGATTGATTTCCGGTATCTCTACAAAAACAGGACTTTCATTATAATCAGCTTTAAAATACAAGTCACCATTAGGTTCTTCAACATCACAATCTACATATGCAGCATCTTTTATTGCATATGCCAGATTTACGGATACTAGAGTTTTTCCCGTCCCACCTTTTCCACTTAATACTGCAATTTTCAAATTAATCTAACTCCTCTAAATCACCATTTAAATAACTTAAGATATTTTCTTTTACAATTTTTTCGGTTGATTTATAGATTTTAACATTGCCTTTTAGTAAATCTAAGGATTTTTCTCCTACCCTTGGAGTAATTAATACGTCTGCTTTATGATTTAAAATAAATTCAGCTATCTTAATACCCACACCATGAGGTTGATCAAGATGTTTGTTAATAAATACTTCTCCCATTTCTTTCTCAGTATCGTAAACGTAAAAATAGTTTGATCTACCTAAATTTTCAGAAATAAAAGATTTTTCTCCACTTGTTTTAGTTGGTAAAATTATTATCATATTTTTCTCTCCTTAAAGTGCAATAAGCGACGAAATGTCGCTTATTACTTATTATTTTTCTTCTAAACTTTTGTCAATATCTTTTAGTCTTTGTTCTAATAGTACTTTTTCCTTTAACAATTCATCTTTTGAATTTTGGAAATTAGGATTATTTCTTCCATAACCCATACCGTATCCTAAACCGCGGCTGCAATTCCCCATTTTTCTACCAGTTAAAGGTCCATATCCATTAGGTCCAGTACCATCTCTTCTTGGCATAATATCACCTCCGTTTTTGACATATGTCAATAACCTCAATTTAATTATACCACTAAAAATACTTTTGTCAACTATTCTCTAACAAAAGGCATTGACATACATCTTGGACCGCCTCTACCTCTAGAAAGCTCACTTGATGGCATTTTATGTATTTTAATTCCATGGTCTTCTAAAACTCGATTTGTTATATGATTTCTTTCATAAACGATTACTTCACCAGGTCTAATAACAATTGTGTTAGCTCCATCATTCCACTGCTCACGATCACTAGCAACCGGATCATCTTCTCCGCCACACGGTATAAGAGTTATTTTCTTACCTAAATACTTAGATAAAATATCATCTAACTTACCTTCTATAGGCAATACATCTAATTTTTCTTTTAATGTTTTAGATCTTGTAATCTCATAAGCTTTAATTTCATGCCTTAATTCCTGATGAATAAGAAATTTATCATGATCAACTTGCGTGAATACTGTATCTAAATGCATAAAAGCTCGGCTTTTAGGAATGTCAAAAGCTAAAACTATTTCATAATTAGTCTTATTATAATAGAATAAATTCTTAGCCAACCTTTCAATGGCAGCTGGATGTGTTCTCTCCGATACGCCTACAGCTAAGATTTTATCCGATAAAACTAAAATATCTCCGCCTTCAAGAGTAGGAGTCATTTTTCTACCATAAAAATGTGGTATTTCCTTATTACCATATATTGGGTGATATTTAAATATATACTCTCCATAAATTGATTCTCTTGACCTTGTTATAGAAAACATTTTTGATATCGATACCCCATTATTAATAATTGAAAATGGATCTCTCGTAAAATATAGATTAGGCATAGGGTCTGTAACAAATGGATAGTCTCTAATATAATCTGATAAAGTTCGTTTGGTAAAATTAGGAACTTCATCTTTTCTTATCCCTGACATGGTTGTTCTAACCATTTCTTTAGTATCTTCCATTGATTTTAAGTATTTAAATACAATTGTTTTTAAAGTGTCACTAGTAATTGAAGCTTCTTCGATAAATTGATTTATAAATTCATCTTTTATTTCGTCGCTTATATCAATACTTTCAGATACAAGATCGACAAGATATAATACCTCAACTCCATTTTTTCTGAAAATATCAGCAAAAGCATCATGTTCTTTTTGCGCTAAGTCTAACCATGGAATATCATCAAATAAAAGTTGACTTAACCACTTTGGCGTTAAGTTTTCTAATTCTCTTCCAGGTCTATGCAACAGTACTTTTTTTAGTTCGCCTATCTCAGACTTGATATTTAGTGCATTCATAAAAATCTCCTTTTATTCAACAGGTTTAAATTCAGCAGTAAAGTGTCTCAAAATAGGAGACTCGTAAACAAATTCTAAACCCTTTAATTTTGGCCCTCTTTTAGCAACTTTTATTAGACATTCAGCAACATAATTTAAATGTTCTAATGTATATGTTCTTCTCGGAATAGTAAGTCTCATAAATTCTTTGTCTGCTTTAATGTTTTTATGAGTATCAGGATCTCTACCCAAAAGTAAAGAACCTATTTCAACAGCTCTTATTCCGCCTTCTAGGTATAACTCATTACAAACTACTTGTGCCGGAAATTGATCGTAAGGTATATTAGGACAAATCGCACCACAATCTACGAAAACCGCATGTCCACCGGTAGGATATTGAATCGGAACTCCACCTGCTCGTAATTTATCTCCTAAATATCTAATTTCATCTAATCGATATTGAAGATAATCCTCTTCTAAGGCTTCTTTTAACCCAACCGCTAAAGCATCCATATCCCTTCCAGAAAGGCCACCATAAGTTGGAAATCCTTCCATTGGAATTACTCGAACTTGACATTTTCTGAAAAAATCTTCATCATCCTTGATAGCGATTAATCCACCTATATTTACTAATCCGTCTTTTTTGCTACTCATTAAGAATATATCAGCTAAATTAAATGTTTCTAAGGCAATATCTCTAACGCTTTTATTTTCATAGCCTTTTTCTCTTAATTTGATGAAATATGCATTCTCTGCATATCTTGCTCCATCAATCACAACAGGAATATTGTTTTCTCTAGCAATAGAACTTACCTGTTTCATATTTTCTAATGACACAGGTTGGCCACCGGCAGAGTTATTGGTGATGGTCATAATGATTGCTGCTATATTATCTTTGCCCTTCTCTTGAATAATCTCTTTTAATTTCAAAATATCAAAATTACCTTTAAAAGGATAATTAAGTTCTAAATCAAAACACTCAGGACATACACAGTCTATCGCTCTACCGCCAGCTAATTCTACATGAGCTCTAGTAGTATCAAAATGAATATTTGAAATAACAAACATTCCTTCACGTTTAATTAGATTCGGTAAAGCTACTTGTTCAGCGCCTCTTCCTTGATGAGCGGGAATAACATATTTATATCCTGTAATTTCTTTTACAGTGGCTTCTAATCTGTAAAAGCTTCTAGAACCAGCATAAGCTTCATCGCCCATCATCAATGCACTCCATTGAAAATGTGACATAGCTCCAGTTCCTGAATCTGTTAAAAGGTCGATAAAGACATCTTCTGATTTTAATCTAAAAGGATTAAAACCTGCTTCTTTTAGCCTTTTTGCTCTTTCTTCTTTTGTAATAAGCTTGATTGGCTCTACCATTTTAATTCTAAATGGAGGCAACGAGTAATTATTCATGTATAAAAATCTCCTTCTATATTCTTTAGGGTTATGAAAACCCTTTCTTATCACATCAATTATACTATAACTTAGTGTTTAAGTAAACTTTATCTTAAATGAAAAAGATTAGAAATTTCTTTCTAATCTTTAAACAATAAATCTCTATTTTGACGGTAAATTTCCATCATATGTCCAATATTGCCTTCTCCGGCATATTTATTTAAATCAAAAAAATCTTCATTTACATCAATCCAAAATAATTCATGAGCTTCAGTTATTAACTCTACTTCTTTATCTAACTTGCCAATGAAAACAAACATTTTCATATCAAGCACATTCCAAATGAACTCCATTAAAGGAAAAAGATTAATATCTATACTTTTGATTCCGGTTTCTTCAAATAGTTCTCTATATGCACTATTTAAAATGTCTTCGCCTTTTTCTATTTTTCCGCCAACCAAATTATATTTACCCAAATACGGTTCTTTAGAACGATAACACATTAAAACTTTTTGTTCATCTTTATCTAAAACAATAATTAAATTAAATAACTTCATTTATTACCAGAACCAATGATAGAGCAAATAAGTTACTAAGCTAATTGTACTTGATAAAAATGTTCCCCAAATTAAATCAACGATTGTCACAGTAATTGGCCAATCCTTAAGAGTAGCAAGATTTGTCAAATCATATGTGGCATAAGCCATAAAACCAAAAATAGCTGCTGATAGGACTACCTTGCCTAATTCGCCGGCTTCAATTCCTGGTTTAATAAAATAAACTAAACCCACAATAAATAACAAATAAAAAATTCCCGCCGCGATAAAATTTGGTTTTTCAGCCATTAAATGACCTATTTGCGCCTTATAAAATTTAGGAGCCACTAATCCTAACCATAGAGCATCAATAGCTAAGAATACAACAAACGCAATAATATAAATTTTTAAAAAATTCATTTTTTTAACCTCTCTTCTTCTTTTTTCATATTTTCTACATAATCTTTAATATTAAACTTTCTTTCTAAACCATTGGAATTCATATACCTTAGTTTACCTAAAATTTTTCTTTCCGTCCAAGCTCTATCATGTTTTCCAAAACACCAAGCTACACCAGCATATCCGTTAGGAGTTAATCCATCAAGAAAATAATAATTGTTTAATTCAAGTGCGATCCGATAGGCCTCCTCATAAGAAGGTGACCATTCAATGATTTTTTTACACCAATACATTCTCATGTATGAATGCATTCTTCCTAAAAAAACCATCTCTCTCATAGCTGCATTAAAATATTCATCATGTGTTTTGAAATTAATATAGTCTTCTTTTGTATAAATATATTCTCTTTCATCATTTAAGTGATGTTTCATCGTCCTATAAGCCCAATCATATGTCATATAGTTGAAATCATCATAAGTGGGATTGAAATATACAAAATTGTAAGCTAGTTCTCTTCTGATGATTAACTCTTCTAAAAAAGAGTTAGAATTATCTGTGTTAATATGGTTAATCTTGTTATATATTACAACTGGCGAAATAAAACCATATTTTAGATATGGACTCAAGAGTGAAGTATAATTCATAGAAGGATCATTATGTAAATGGTAATTATCTAATTTATTTGTTATAAAATCATTTAAAACATTAAAAGCTTCTGTTTCAGCTATTGTTAAATTGAAATCAGTTAAAACTTCATCTCGATAATCATTCAGCTTTGTATTTATTTTATTTCTGATTGTTCTAGCTGAATACTCTTCTTTATCAGAAGCTACTCTAACTGGGACAAATACGTTAGATTCAACCGTAAAAAGCCCAATGTGTTTTCTATAAGCTAATTGCTTGATTGATTCAAAAAAATCTAAATCATGCTTTAGATATACTTTATCCATATAAATAGAATCTATGTCTTTTATTAAAATTTCAATTTCCTTATCTCTATTTATCCTATATACCTCAGAAGAAAATGTTAATAGTTTTTCTTCTAAATCCATAGTTTTTTCTTCAAAGAATTTTTTATTCTTACAATTTAGTTCATATGGTTCAATTATATAAATAGAAAGATTTAACCCTTCTTTTTTCGCCTTTTTATAAGCTTCAAACAAACTGTAATTATTATAAACCCTAAAGCTCTTTATCATAAAATAAGCTATATTTTGAGGATTTATTTTTGAAGGTAAAACCTCAACTAATCTACTCATTTATCTTTCTTAGGAAACCAAGGTATAAAAGCATTAGTAGCTTGCGCATATTCATCCCAACCAGGAGCTTCTTTCATTTTCCTTTCAAGCATTGGTACACCACTAACAAACCTTAATAAGTAAGTTATTACAATAGGACTTATAATCGCTAAATATTTCCAAAATGAATCAGTTGGCATCGCTAAAACTACAACAAATATACCCCACCACATTACTGCTTCACCAAAATAATTTGGATGTCTTGTGTATTTCCATAATCCTGTAGTCATTAGTTTTTGAGTTTTATTTTTATTTGCAATATGCTTTTTAAGTTGACTATCTCCAACGACTTCGAAGAAATAACCGATAACCCATATAATAATTCCAAGCACTACTAAAAACCAATTCAAATTAGAACTTAAATTAGGTGTTACATTTACCCAAAACACACCTAATCCTACAACAAACATAAAAAGTCCTTGCAACATAAAAACTTGAAGAAAAGCACGAGGCACAACCCATTTTCCCCAATCTTCTCGCCATTTTTTATATCTAAAATCTTCTTCTGCGAAAATATTCCTCTTTAATATATAGTAGAAAAGTCTTAGTCCCCATAAACTAACCAAAACATTCAAAATAATCTTTTCTACTCCAAAATCACCTTTAATAAAGAATAATATCCAAGCCGTAATGACAAAGCCTAAACCCCAGCCTATGTCAACTATACTATTGTTTTTAATAATTGTAGCTACTATAAAAAATACTAAAAAATAAATAAAAATAACTAAAGCTGCTAATTCAATACCCATAATTTAAACCTCCCTATTTCTTAATATAACCAATTGCTACAGAACCTTTACCGCTATGAATTGCTGTAGCGCTTGATACTTCAGCTAAATATGCAGGTTTTTTCCCTATAATATTAGTAAATAAATCGACATACTCATCTAATAAATTCTTATTTAAACAATGAATCAAAGCATATTCTTCTATGCCTTTTTCTTCCAAATCTTTCAACACATGCTTCACAATTTTTCTAGTAATACCTTTTTGAGAAAGAGCGAATCCAAATGCAGCTCCTTTTCCTTCCTTACTAATTGACATAATTGGTCTAATTCCAAAAAACATTCCAATTTTACCAACAGCTTTTGGTAATCTTCCACTCATGGTAGCATATTTAAAAGTTTCTAAACAAACCAAAATCTCTGTCTTTGATTTCATCTCATTTAATTGTTTTTCTATTTCATCAATTGTTTTTCCTTTTTTCAAAAGATCAACAGCTGTTTTTACTAATAAGCCTTCCGCTACTGAATTTGTTAAAGTATCAACTATTCTAATATTCTTTCCTTTAGCAACCAATTGTTCTACTTCTTTTTTTATAACATTATAAGTAGCACTTAATTTACTAGATACACCAATAACCAAAATATTCTTATAATTTAATAGTAATTTTGAAAATAAATCATTTATATATTTTATAGTAGGTGTAGCCGTAGTTGGATATTCCAAACTTTTATCAATCAATTCAAACAAAATTTCATTATTAATTGTAAGTTTATCAAAATAAGTAACATTTTCAGCATTAATATTTATTGGGATTACAACAACATTATTATCCTTAAGATATTGTTGATCAATATCGGCGATTGAATCAGTTACTATCACTGTATCCGATTTATTGTGTTTCATATTTATATCACCAATCATATCATCAACTTTTTGATTAACAATATGTCCAAAATTAGTTAATTCTTGAAAAACTAACTCTGGTGTATTGGTATGTATATGAATTCTAAACATCTTGCTACCCATAACAACGATTAAACTATCTCCATAAGGTCTTAGTTTTTCTAATATCACTTCTTCTTTTTGATTTTGATATTCAACTAAACCTTCAGTACAATAACGATAATTTACCTCGGTTTCAAAATCATGAGCATCTACAATCTCAAGTTCTTCATAATCAGCTTTTTCAATTTCTTCATTATTAAAATAACTATTTATCCCCTTCAAGAAAAGAACAAAGCCCATTGCACCGCTATCAACAACATTATTTTTCTTAAGAATTGCTAATTGCTCCTTAGTTTTTTCCAAAGATTTCTCCGCCATAGCAAAAGCAACTAAGAAAAAATCTTTAATATCAATAGCTGCTGAAAGAGTAGACTTTAGACTGTGAGCCCAATCCTTAATAACAGTTAACATTGTTCCTTCAACAGGATTACTTAAAGAAGAATATGTATGTTCCACACTTTCAATAGCCATTTCAGTGAATTCATCTAAAGTAACTTTATCGTTTCCTTTTGAAGCAGCTCTTAAACCATTGACAAATTGCGCAAAAATAACGCCACTATTGCCTCTTGCGCCAATTAAAGCTGAATCACTAATCGATTCTAAAGTTGCTTGAAAAGAATCTTGAGGCTTTGACTCTCGAGAAATAGTTTGCATAGTAGAAACAAGATTATTACCAGTGTCTCCATCCGGAACAGGGAATACATTAATATCATTCAATTTTTTCCTTTTTTTAATAACAAAAGTTGTTCCATAATTAAACATTTGATATAAGTCATGTCCATTTAGATATTGCATACTTTTCACCTCGTAAATAAATTATATATATATTTTACCATATTATTATTTTCCATAAAATAATCAAGCATTTATTTATACATAATCAAATAATAAATTTAGTAAATATAAAAATTTATTCTATATACTTAAATCTTTTGAAGTAAATTGATAACAAATCGACAACATTAGCAAATATTACTATTCCTATAATTGAATATCTCATTATTTTAATAAAGTTAGAAACCACATTCTGAGTGAAATCTATTTCAGAAGCAATTTTAGATATAAATTGATTGCTAATTAGGTCTGAACCAGATAAGAATATAACTACTACTATAACAGAGACAACCTTAGAAAATACATACATAATTGCTAGGCTTTTATTCCAAGTAGAATACTTTATTTTTAAAATATAAACTACAATATCCAACACTATAGAAATTAAAAATATAGGAACAAAAACTCTTGTATAATCTAAATTAAATAAAGAAGCTATTAAATTCCATCCATTTGTATTGCTATACCAAGCAAAATAAATATTACTGTTATAAAGAATATAAATCCATAATGACCCAAAGATAATTGTAAAAACTAATCCTGTGATAGAACTTGTTCTAGATATTCTTAAGTTAACTTCTTTTGGTGGTTCAGGCAAATTTTCAATCTTCCAATCATCACTCTTATCTCCATAATTATCAATTAAGATAAAAACTATAGTAACTATAGCAAAACCACTAAGTAAAGAATTTATTACATCACTAATTACCTCACTAAAAACTTCAACAAAAATGCCTAATGGTGTTGTTGATTCATATTCTTGCAAAGCCTCTATTAAACCAAATATAAAAGCTATTGATCCCAAGATGATTAAAACTAGTTTTAATACATGTTTGTAATCACTTATCCACTCAGCTGATATAATACTCTTTTTCCCCTTCATATAACTAGCAGCTAGTTTTTTGGGAGATCCCATTGAATATAAAATCTTTTTTACTTCTTCATCATTAGTTTCATCTACTATCATTTCACTTATATTTGCCTTTAATTCTTCTTTTACATCTTCTCTTATTTCAACAGGTAGTCTTCTAACTACATCATATACATATTTATCGACTAATTTATTCATTTGGTTTACCTCCCTAAAATTTCTGCAATCTCTTTTTTGATTGCTTCCCATTCCTTAGTTAATTCTTCTAATGTTTCCTTACCTTTTTCACTAATTATATAGTATTTTCTGGGTCGGGAATCACTTGTATCCCATTCGCTCTCCAACATTCCTTGATTTTCAAGCCTTCTTAATAAAGGGTATAATGTTCCTGCTTCAATATTTACTTTTTTTCTAACTAATTTTTCTAGTAATGAATATCCATATTCTTTTTCTGACAATTCATTTAGAACAATTAGAATTTGAGTACCCCTTCTAAGTTCTATCTTGAATGATTCGGTTTCTTTTACATTCATATTATCACCTCATTTATAATTATACTGTATGTAATACATTATTGTCAATACAATATTATAGTTTTAATAATAATAAAAAAATTGAGCAACTAGATTGAATAAAATCAAGTATATGATATATTAAAGACATAAAATATAAGGAGGGTAAACTTTTATGGAAAAAACAAGTCTTCAAAGTTTAAGAAAATTTAACTTAATTATGGGTGCTTTGCACTTTGTACAAGGGATTTTAATGTTAATTTTAGCTTCAACAGTTATTCAAACAATTTCTGAGTTCAAGCCTACTATTACTCAATTATACTTAGAGTACAATACAACTACACAATCATTGGAAACAGCGGTGAAAGAACTTTTTGATCTTCCATTCGGAATTTTTGTAGCATTATTCTTGCTGCTATCAGCTGTTGCTCATGCAATCATTTCAATTCCAAAGAAAACAAATGCTATTTACAACAGCGACTTAGAAAAAGGTATCAATAGATTCCGTTGGTATGAATATGCATTAAGTTCATCAATAATGATTGTCCTTATTGCAACATTGTTCGGTATCTACGACATTGGATCTTTGGTATTAATTTTTATTGTTAATGCCAGCATGAATTTATTTGGGCTTTTAATGGAACAAGTAAATGCAGGTAAAGAAAAGAAAGATATCAAATGGGGAGCTTTTGTATTTGGTTCAATAGCTGGTTTAGCTCCATGGATTGTAATTATTCTTTATATGGTGGGCAATGGAAATTATGATATGGTTCCTTGGTTTGTTTGGGCAATTGTCGGAACTTATTTCGTAGCTTTTAACACATTCCCAATCAATATGATTCTACAATATAAAGGCGTTGGCAAATGGAAAAACTATTTATATGGAGAAAGAGTCTATATTACGCTAAGTCTTGTAGCTAAAACATTATTAGCTTGGTTAGTATTATTTGGAGCTATGCAACCTTAAAAAAAAATTAAATAACAAAAAAAACAACCTTTTGGTTGTTTTTTTAATTATTTATCTAAAGTAAGTAGTGTAACCGACTCAACATGAGAAGTTAGAGGGAACATATCTACTGGTGCGATTTTTATTACTTTATACTTGTTATTTATCAAGTATTCTAAATCTCTTTGCAAAGTAGCGGGATTACAAGATATATATATAACTTTAGGAATTTGCATTCTAATGATTGTATCTAACAATTCATTGGAGCAACCTTTTCGTGGTGGATCAACAATAATTGTGTCGAAACTAAAACCCTTCCATTTTTCAATAACTTTATCAACATGGCCTAGTTCAAACAAAGCATTTTTTACGCCATTAACTCTTGCATTGCGCTTTGCATCATAAATTGCTGATTTAATGATTTCAATTCCAAAAACTTTGTTAACTTTATCAGCTATACAAAGAGAAATTGAACCAATTCCACTATAAGCGTCAATGACTCTTTCAGACCCATTGAATCTAGCGAATTCAATAACCTTTTTATATAATCTTTCAGCTTGTAAAGTATTCACTTGGAAAAAAGATCTAAATCCAATTTCAAATTGTTTACCTAATATCTCATCTCTAACAAAATCTTTACCAAAAACTAATCTTATTTCTTCATCTGATAGAAAACTTTCATCAATAGTTTTACTAATGCCAATACCCGTAATTTCAGGCACATTACTAACCAAAGCATCAATGAGTTCTTTCTCATTAGGCACTTTATCTGTAGCAACATTAAATAAAATTGAAATTTCCTTATATTTGCTTGATTCTCTAATAACAGCTGATTTTAAAACGCCTTCTTTAGTTACATCATTATAAGCTTTAATATTATACTGGTTTGCAAGATTTCTGATTAAATTTAATACTTCAAAAGATTTTTTCTGCATAATATGACATTCTTGCAAATCAACCACATGATGAGATTTAGCTTTA
>CAZJAP010000017.1:0-18007 GCA_964544325.1 uncultured Candidatus Izemoplasmatales bacterium
TCATCAATGAATTAGCCTTTGTGGTAATGATTGTGGTTGTATATACCTTTTGATTTAACTCATCAATTGAAACTGTCCAAAGACCGGCAAATGCAAATATTCTTTTATTCTTTAAAACAAACCTGTATGGCGTCTTAGTACCAGTACTTCTCTCCCATTCAAAAAAACCATCAGCTAAGATAACACATCTTCTTTCATAAAAAGATTTCTTGAAACTATATAGTTTATCAACAGTCTCGCTTCTAGCGTTAATAATCGGTTTATTTAATTTTTTCTTAAATTCAGGAACAAAGCCCCATTTTAAAAGTCCTACCCTAAACTTCTCGCCGTCACTTACTAAAGATATTAAATCTTCACCAGGAGCGACATTAAATTTAGGAAGGCTGATTTCTTCAGGCAAAACTTCAATTCCATAGAAATCATTTAAATATTCTTTTAAATCTTTTTTACTTACTGCTATCGATAATCTTCCGCACATAAATTACACCTCAAAAAAAACTAGTGATTTACTCTGATTTTATTATACAAGGTGAATCACTAGTTTTAAAGTGAGTTGGTTAAAAATGTTAATCTGTTAGTTTATCTTTCGGTAAAATGAAATTTAAAGTTATCCCCACCAAAGCTGCCAAAGACAAGCCGTAAATTTTAAAACTATCAAATGTTATTATTGCATTTCCAAGTCCAATCACAAGCATTGAAGCTACAACAATGATATTTCTCATTGAAGCAAGATTTACTTTATTATCGATTAAAACTTTTAAACCGTTAGCTGCTATAAAACCGTAAAGTATAATACTCATACCGCCCATAACCGCTCCTGGTATTGAAGCTACTATTGTAGTAAAGACATTCACGAAACTTAAAATAATCGCAATAACAGCCGCACCTCCAGTAACATAAACTGAAGCTACTTTTGTCATTCCTACTACTGATGTATTTTCACCATAAGTTGTATTTGCCGGTCCACCGATTAATGCCGCAAAAGCTGTCGCTAAACCATCCCCCATTAAAGTTTTGTCAAGTCCCGGGTCAGTAAAAAAGTCTTTATCACAAATCTTTGATAATACAGCATGATCGCCAATATGTTCAGCCGCTGTAACAAAAGCTAAAGGTGCTATGGTTAAAAGCGCTGTAAAATTCATCTTTAAAAAGGTAATTTCTGTGCCTAAGACATTAGCATTTCCGTCTTTAAATCCCAAGAACATGAATTCTGGTATTTTAAACCAAGAAGCAGGTGTTTCTAAAACATTAATCACCGCTGTAAAATCAACTATCTTTAAAACAACAGCTAAAATATATCCGCCAACTATTCCACAAAGGAAAGGAATTATTCTTAAAAACCCTCTAGCTTTTATCGCAACCAATATAACAATTAAAAATGCAAATAAAGCTACAACCATCTCTTGCCATGTACCGCCTGAAAGTCCAGCACTTCCAATAGCGACAGTACTTAAACTCAAACCGATAATCATAATCATTGGTCCGATAACAACCGGTGGCAATGCTTTATGAAGCCAATTGGTCCCGACTAATTTTATAATCAAGGCAATCACTACATAGATCACACCAACCGCAAGAAGACCGGTCATAGCACTTGCATAATTGCCAGTTCCTGTAGCCTCATATCCGCTAACTGCCGCAATAACCCCAATATATGCGAATGAACTTCCTAAATAAACCGGAACTTTAGCTTTAGTGCATAAGATATAAATCAAAGTACCTACTCCAGAACTAAATAAAGCAACACTAATCGGTAGTCCCGTTACCATCGGTACTAGAATAGTAGCACCAAACATTGCAAAAACATGTTGAAAACTAAGAGCAAACCATTTACCTGTACTAGGCTTTTCTTTGATACCGATAATCATTTTGTTATTCATTTTAAATCATCCTTTCACTTTTTTATTTTAAAAAAAAGATGGAAAAATTTTCCATCTTTTAAAATCTCTTAAACTAAAATTAAAAACTTAACTACGAAATTGATAACGAATAGAGCCGCTAAGATATACATGACCGGCGAAACTTCTTTTCTTCTCTTTGTAACTGCCATCATACTAGCATAAATGATAAATCCAAATGCTATACCCTCAGCGATGCTACCAGACATTAACATAAAGATAATTGTTACGAAAGTTGATGCAACAACAACATTATCTTTCCAATCAATATCTTTTAAAGAAGTAACCATCATTGCCCCAACAAGAATTAAAGCCATTGAAGTTACAGGAGAATAAAAAACTCCATCAACATTCACAGCGTTAACAAAAGAAAACAATGGATAGAAAAGTAAACTTACTATAAATAATAACCCAACAACAGTAGCTGCTAAACCAGTTCTTGCTCCCTGTTCAATACCAGTAGTTGATTCAATATATGATGTGACTGTTGAAGTACCAACAATAGCCCCAACAACTGTACCAACTGCATCTGCTAATAATGCTTTTTCCCCATCAATTAACTCACCATTTTTATCTAATAATCCTGCATCATGACCAACAGCTACTAAAGTACCGGCTGTATCAAAGAAATCAACAAACAAGAAAGTGAAGATAACTGCATAAGCTAATGGATTTGAAAGTAGTGATCCCATCGCTCCAAACGCCTTCCCAAACGTTTGACCGACATTAGCGATACTACCTAAATTACTGCCGCCAACACTAGGCATATAAGGTGCTAAAGAAGGAAAAATCAACCCTAATAAAACTCCTAAAACCCCAGTAATTACAATCGATAATATGATTGCAAAACGGCTAACTTTCTTATTAACTGCATAAAGTATAAAAGCTAAAACAACTCCAAATACAGCTAATAATACGGTTGGATGTGCCAAATTACCTAAAGTCAATAAATTACTATCGTGCCCAATAACGATTCCTGAAGTCTTTAATCCAACAAAAGCGATAAAGAAACCAATACCAGCACCAACTGCTAATTTTAAATTCTTAGGTATAGCATTAATAATCAATCTTCTTAACCCAGTAATAGAAATGATTAAAAATAAAACCCCAGAAACTAAAACAGCCGCTAAAGCTTCTTCCCAAGAGAACCCTAATTGATTGACTACAACTGCAGTGAAGAATGCATTAACACCCATTCCTGATGCTAAACCTACTGGATAATTCGCATATAGTCCCATAATAAGACTTGCTACTGCTGCTGCAATAGCCGTTGCTGCAAACACAGCCGCAAAATCCATACCAGCACCCGCTAACAATCCACCATTTACCGGCAAAATATAAACCATTGCCAAGAAAATTGTTAGCCCACCGATCAACTCTTTAGAAATCGTTGATCCACGTTCAGAAATCTTGAAATACTTGTTTAAACCTGCTTGAATCTTGTTCACTTAAGAACCTCCCTATAGTTTTTTTATTAACATTTGGCCATAATAAAAGCCCTAGAAAATTATCTAAGGCTAGGCAAACAAACCAAATAAAACTAATTGTTAGTCTCATAAGTATTGAATGAATAGCCGTAGTCTTATCTTTTACGGTGATAAGGTAGAAACGTTCGAACCATATTATCGAATATATACGACCAAATATTAACTTGTAATAATTATAAACGGCTTTAAAAAATATTACAAGACTCTTTTTTAAATATTTTTTTGAAAACGTTTTTTTATATTTAGAAAACTAAAACTCTTTCTTTAATATCTTTCTTATCTTTCTTATCTGGATGAACCAAAATCTTTCCAAAAGGCATCTGGGCGTTCAAAGACCAATTATTGTCTAAATTAAATTCCTTCTTGACTCTATCTTCAATCAACTCGTTGTAATGTTGAAGCGAAGCTCCAATTCCTAAACTCTCTAAACCAACCCAAATATTAGATTGTAACATTCCGTTTTGTTCAATAGCCCACTTAGAAAAGTTAGCTTTATATAGAGGAAACTTTTCCATCAATTTATTGGTTGTGTTTAAATCATCAAAGAAAAGGACAGTCCCATAACCAGCTTTAAAACTATTAAGTTTTTCTTCTGATTTATGATAATCTTCCGGTTTAACTATCTTTTTAATCTCTTCTTTAATCATATCCCATAATAAATCGTGTTTATCTTTTAACAATATTACTACTCTTTGACTTTCAGAATTATATGCTGAAGGGGTATTTAGAGTAATCTCCCTAATAAAATCTACTAATTCTTGGTCTTCAATACCGATTGATTTATCAATAGCGTATATTGACCTTCTTTTTCTTAAACTTTCTAAAAATTCCATATTTTTATCCTCTCTTTCTTTAGTCCTTGACTACACCTAAGTTTACTAATTTAACGCCATTAGCGAGTGAATCGCTAATCGGACAATTCTTTTCTATAAATTCGCTGAATTTACTTAATTCTTCTTCACTATTATCTGAAGTAAAATGCATTTTAAATCTGATTTCTTGAAAACCTGGTCGGACATCTTTTGTTCCCATTATTCCTCTCATGTCCATATCCCCTTCTATCTCTAGATGGAAATCACTAAATTCGATATTGAATTTCTTTTTGAACATACTAGCTACAATTGCTTGACAAGCCCCCAATACACTTAGCATTGCACTCATCGGATTAATCCCCTTATTAGTGCCACCCATTTTTTCCGGTTCATCAAATAAAATCTTAAAACCATGAGATTCAGTATCAACTTGCATTCCATCATTTAATTTTCTTGCAGTTGCTTTATAAGTAGTTAACATTGTTATTTTCCTCCTTCATTTACAATAATATTATAACATTATTTCGAATTCGAAACAAATACAACGCTCATAAATAAAAGAGTACCCTTTTAAAAAGAGTACTCAAAAATTTATTAAAAAGCTTCAGAAATTGTTTTTCCTTGCATATGTAAAATAAGATAATCTGGCCCACCAGCTTTTGAATCAGTACCACTCATATTAAAGCCACCAAACGGTTGATAACCAACGATTGCTCCAGTACATTTTCTGTTCAAGTATAAATTCCCGACATGGAAATCTTCTCTGGCCATTTCTAAATGTTCTCGGTTATTAGAAATAGCTGACCCCGTCAAACCATATTCAGTATCATTAACAACATCTAAACCTTCTTTAAATGATTTAACTTTAGTCACTGATAATACTGGTCCGAAAATTTCTTCTTGCATAATTCTTGCTTTAGGATCTAAATCAATAAATACAGTCGGATTAATAAAATATCCTTTAGACTCATCAGAAGTTCCACCAGTTAAAAGCTTACCTTCTTTCTTACCAATTTCAATATATTCATTAATCTTCTTAAAAGCCTGTAAGTCATTAACTGGCCCCATATTATTTTTATAGTCTTCTGGGTTTCCCACCTTAATCATTTCTGTTTTTTCTTTGATCAACTTAACTACTTCATCATAAATATTCTCATGAATTATAGCTCTTGAACATGCAGAACATTTTTGACCTGAAAAACCAAAAGCACTTTTAACAATAGCGTCAGCCGCCATATCAGGATCAACTAAATCATCAACTAAAATAGCGTCTTTACCACCCATCTCAGCAATTACTCTCTTTAACCATATTTGTCCAGGAACAACTTTAGCAGCTGTTTCATAAATACTCATCCCTACAGCTTTAGAACCAGTAAAAGAGATAAATCTTGTTTTAGGATGTTTAACGATAAAGTCACCGGTTTCACTGCCTCGACCAGGAATAAAATTAACTACTCCCTTAGGCAATCCAGCTTCTTCTAAAATTTCTAATAATTTAAAAGCGATGACTTGAGTTGTTGAAGCCGGTTTTAAAAGTACAGTATTACCGCTGACAACAGCTGCTGTAGTCATTCCTGTAAGAATTGCTAAAGGAAAGTTCCATGGTGTAATAACTGCCCCTACACCCAAAGGAATATACCTATATTCATTTCTTTCAATATCTCTTCTTGAAAGAATTGTATCATCTATTCTTTCAAGTTTTAACATTTGACGGCCATAATATTCTAAAAAGTCAATCGCTTCAGCTGTATCCGCATCCGCCTCAACCCAAGGCTTACCTGCTTCAAGTGTCATAAGTGCACTTAATTCATGACGTCTTCTTTTCATAATGTTAGCTGATTTAAATAACACGTCCGCTCTAACTTTTGCATCTGTCTTTTTCCATGTTTCAAAAGCTTTTAAAGCGGCGTCCATTGCCTTTTCGGCTTCCTTAATGCTTGCTTGAGATATCTCCCCGATAACTTCTGAATGATTTGCTGGATTTAAAGACTTAATAAAACGATCGGTAAAAATTCTTTCTCCATTAATAATAAGTGGATACCTCTTACCTAAATAAGACCTAACTTTCTTTAAACCCTCCAAATATGCTTTTTGATTTGTGATGTTTGAAAAGTCTGTTAATGGTTCTGTTCTGTAATCATAAATTGCCATAATCTTTCCTCCTTCTTAAACCACTGAATGTTCATAATCAGTGATTCTATTTTCTTTAAATCGATTGATATGCAATTCTTTAGCATAATCATCAATTTCTTTATCTAAAATAATTTTAGTGAGTAGTTCTCCTGTGATAGGTGCGAACATGAAACCATGTCCGCTAAATCCACATGCGATATAAAAACCTTTTAATTCTTCTATATCAGAAATAATCGGTTGACGGTCAGGACTTAAATTGTATGAACCTCCCCAAGTTCTGATAACTCTTAACTTAGCTACCTCAGGTAGGATATCATTTACGGTTAAAGCCATTTCATCCAAGAACTGCCAAGAAGAACTGATATCATGAGAAGGCATAGCATTTGGATTTGATCTACCCATTAAAAATGATCCGTGGGGTACTTGCTGACAGTAAATATTTTTAGAAAAACTCATTACCATCGGTCCTTGAATAGGCTTTGTTCTCTCTGTAACTAAGATTTCGTGATTTTCTGAAAACACAGGGATTTCCACGCCAACCATCTTACCGACTTCATAAGAAAATCCGCCAGCTGCATTTACTACTTTATCTGTACAATATATATCTTTATCAGTTATAACTTTCTCAATAGATTTACCTTTAACAACAATCTCTTTTACCTCTTCATAGAAATGAAAATTTACTCCTAACTTTAAAGCGGCCAAGTAATAAGCTTCACTCATCAAAAACGGATTAACATGTCCGTCAGTAATGCAAAAAGTTGCACTGATGAAACTGTCTGGATTTAAATGCGGAACAATCTTAAGTGCCTCTTCCACACTTAATTTCTTTGTCGGAATACCTAAAGAATTCTGTAACTCTACATTCTTCGAAAACTGAAGATCTTCTTCTTTCGTAGTAGCTAAAATTAAATAACCTTCTTGTTTAAACTCGATATCTTTAGCATAACCTAGTTCTTGATTAGCTCTTTTAAAGAATTCAATTGATTTTTTAGCTAAGATACAATTTAGTTTGGTTGCCCATTGTTGTCTAACTCCCGCTCCACATCTACCGGTAGAACCGTTAGTAAAATAACCTTTATCAATTACGTGAATGTTTTTTTCACCTTGAAGAGCTAAATTATACGCGATGCTTAGTCCACTGATTCCAGCACCAATAATCACAATATTTGCATCTCTCATTTTTCTTCATCCTTAGCTTGAATAGCGATATCTTTCAAAGCAACTCCAGTTATTAAAGGTCTAGTCTTTTGAAACTTAACATCTTCTTTTTTTAAGTTTAAGTATTTAGCAATTTCTGCTTGAATTAAATTAGAACAAGTTTGTCCTTGACAAGGCCCCATGCCAACTCTCAAAATTCTCTTTATATCTTCAACTGTAGTATACCCAGCTTCTAAACAATCATGAACTTCTTTTAAACTTACATCTTCACAACGACAGATGATGATATCTTCTTTATTCATGCTTTGCTCCTTATCGTTACAAACTCATATAAATATGGTTGTTCAATGGATACAGTAACAATAACTGTTTTATCTTTATTCATTTGCACATTTTCTATTAGACATAACTTATCTAACACTTCACCTTTACGGTTTACCGCAAACCATCTTTCTTTAACCTTAGGAAGTGGTAACATCTCATACGGGATTTTAAAATAGGCTTTACCGTTTTTAATCATCGCAACCATAATCGCAAGTCCCGGACAACTCTTTACACAAATTCCACAACCAGTACATTTATCAAAATCAACTACCGGTATTTCATTAATATCTTTGCCAATATGAATAGCGTCAAAAGGACAACTGGTTTCACAAGGATTACAAGGAATCTTTGTGTAACATTCGATAATCGCTTTTGGTCTCGCTAAAACTTCTTTCTTAGGGAAACGGCTCATTACTTGCTCTTTAGAAGCTACACCTGTCTTTTCAATCATGCTAATTCACCAACCTTTTTAAGACCACATCTAATCTTCTCACCACAAGGTCCTTGTCTTAAAACGCAAAGTTCATTGTTAAGTTCGTTTTCTAATTCTTCATAATTTGGATGAATATACCCGGCATGTTTAGAAGCCATTAAACCAGCAATTTTACCTTCGACAATCGCACTGGAAGCTTCTTCTATACCTGTGACATCACCACACGCATAAACATGCTTTAAAGAAGTCTCATAATCACAAGACTTGATCGGAACCAAACCACCTAACTCATTAACAAAAGCCATCTTGGCTTCAGCCATAGATAAAAGTTGGTGGAGCGGACTTAACCCTACACTTATACATAACCCGTCGCAAGAAATAATCTCTTCACTACCACTAATTTCTTGCCAAGATTCATCCAATTTTACTGTTTCTATTCTTTCGATTTGTTCTGTTCCCAAAGCTCTTTTAACCGTAGTATTAGTTAAAATAGGAACGCCTAGTCTTCTCAACTTAGAAGCATGCACTTGATACCCGCCAATTTTTGAAGCCGCTTCAATAACAGCCTTTACCTTAACTCCTGCTTGCAATAATTGATAAGAAACAATCAAACCGATATTACCGCTGCCTACCATCACTACTTCCTTACCAGGCAAAACACCATGAATATTCATTAAAGTTTGAACTGCTCCAGCGCCATAGATTCCCGGTAAATCATTATTTTCAAAAGCTAAAAACTTTTCACTTGCACCTGTTGCAATAATTATCGCTTTAGCCTTAACTTTAAAATATTTATCATTTTGATAAACTGTTAAAATATTATCTTTATATAAACCAACAACTGTTGCGTTTAAATAAATTTCTATATCTTTATTTTTAAGTTCCTCAATCAAAATTCTAGCAATTTCAATTCCTCTGGTTTTAGCATATTGAGATTCGGAACCAAAAAACTTATGTGTTTGTTTAATTAATTGTCCGCCTAATGAAAAACTTCTTTCAAAAAGAGAAACATTCATTCCTGCTTCAATTGCAACTTTAGCTGCGCTTAACCCCGCAGGTCCTCCACCGATGACAACTAAATCTCTTTCAATCATTTATCGTCACCTCATCTAAAGCGGATTCAACAACCATCCCTTCTTCAAGAAGAGTCATACAAGTTTTAACATTCTCTTTACCGTTTACTGTCATATTGCAAGACCCACAATTACCAATAGCACAATAAAAGCCTCTCGGCCTTTTGTTCTTAACGCTCTCAGAAAACTTCATAACGCCATTGTCTACCAAGCTTGAAGCTATGGTATCGCCCTTAAATCCAATCATTCCTTTTCCATTAAAGGTAAAGTGAATCTCTTGTCGGTTCTTAAACTCAAGAATTGGATGCTCATCTACTCTCATATTTTCACCACTTTCCTCAAGAAATATTTTATCATAAAGCGCTTACATTTAGAATAAAAAAATTTAAATATTTTTCCAAGCTTGTTCTAATAAACTAATACCTTTGCCAATCTCTTGAAAGCTTAAATTCGAATAACCAAAAACCATAGTTTTTTTATTTGATAAGAAAGACTTATCTAAATAAAATTCAGAAAGCGAATAAACTCTTATTCCCTTTTCTTTAGCCATTTCCACTAATTCCTTATCACTTACATTAGTTTTGATATCTACTAAAAAATGCAATCCCGCTTCTTCACCATGAATAATGATTTTATCTTTAAAAGAACAATTATTAAGCTTATCAATCAAGAAATCCCTTTTACTCTTATAATTGTTCTTCATTCTATTAAGATGTCTTTCATATTCTCCTGAGGCAATAAACTGTTCTAAAACAAGTTGATTTAACGTCGGTACACTTGAACCAAAGAATGACAAAGTCTTATGGTATCTATTAACAAGTTTTTCCGGCAAAACCATAAAACTGATTCTAAAGGATGGCCCGAGCGTTTTGGAAAAAGAATTTAAATAGATGACTTTATCTAATTTATCCATCCCTTTCATAGCTGGAATAGGATTTCCTGAAAACCTAAATTCGCTATCATAATCATCTTCAATAATATATCTTTCATCATCTTCCCTAGCCCACTCAAGCAACTCTAATCTCCTTTTTGCCGGAGTAACTATTCCTTTGGGAAATTGATGGGACGGAGTAACATGAATATAAGAACATTTTTCTTTTCTTAATTCCTTGATATCAACTCCATTTTCATCCAACATTATTCCTTTTACTGAAGCTCCATAAGCTTTATATAGGAGATAATTTTTTATATAAGAAGGATTTTCAACTGCGTATAGTTTTTCTCTTCCAAGCAACAAAACTAGGATCGATAACAAATGTTCTGAACCGCTACCAACAATTATTTGTTCAGGGCTTGCCTTTATACCTCTATAAGCAAATAAAACCTCCGCTATTCTTTGCCTAAATTCATAAACCCCAAAGATATCGCCACGATTAATATTATATTTAAATTTATCTAAAACAATATCCCTTTCTATCCTAGCAAGTTTCTCATACGGAAAAGTTTCCTGATCAATTTGATTAGTTTTAAAATCTACCAAATACTCTTCCAATTTCTTGCTTTTGATTTTTATTTTTTGCGGCACAGTTATCTTATGCAATAACTCTAAATCAATCGCCACAAAATATCCCACTTTAGGTTTAGAAATGATATATCCTTCAGCTAAAAGCTGTTGATAAGCTGACTCTATAGTGGTTTGTGAAATTTTCAGATGATTAGCTAATTTTCTTTTCGAAGGAAGTTTCTCATTTTTCTTCAAAACTCCTTCTTCTATTTCTTTTTTTATTCCCTGGTATAACTGTTCATATAGAGAAATTTCACTCTGTTTATCCAAAAAGAACGTTAACATAAACTGACCACCCCCGAAATTTAATAACTGATTATTTAAAAGATATCAGTTACAAGTATAATATAAGTGAATAAAGACTAAATGTCAAGTTAATATAAGGAGAGATTTTTTAAGATGAATGAACGTTATCAATTAAACAAAGAACTTGCACAAATGTTAAAAGGCGGAGTAATCATGGATGTTACTAACGCTGAACAAGCACGTATCGCCCAAGAAGCAGGCGCATGTGCAGTTATGGCTTTAGAAAGAATACCAGCTGATATTAGAGCTGCTGGCGGAGTTTCAAGAATGAGTGATCCTAAACTAATAAAAGAAATTCAAGATGCTGTCACAATTCCTGTAATGGCTAAAGTAAGAATCGGTCATTTTGTAGAAGCTCAAATTCTTGAAGCTTTAGAAATTGACTATATTGATGAATCAGAAGTATTATCACCAGCTGATAATGTTTACCATATAGACAAATCAAAGTTCAGTGTTCCTTTTGTCTGTGGCGCTAAGAACTTAGGAGAAGCTTTAAGAAGAATCTCAGAAGGCGCTTCAATGATTAGAACTAAAGGCGAACCAGGTACAGGCGATGTTGTACAAGCCGTTACCCATATGCGTCTTATCCAAGGCGAAATTAGAATGGTTCAATCTTTAAGAGAAGACGAACTATATAACAAAGCCAAAGAATTGCAAGTACCATATGACTTGGTTAAATATGTACACGAATTCGGCAAATTACCAGTTGTAAACTTTGCAGCTGGTGGTGTAGCTACACCTGCAGATGCAGCTTTAATGATGCAACTTGGTGCTGAAGGCGTATTTGTCGGCTCAGGAATCTTTAAATCTGGAGATCCAGCTAAAAGAGCTAATGCAATTGTAAAAGCAGTAACAAATTATAACAATCCAAAAATCTTAGCTGAAATCAGTGAAAACTTAGGCGAAGCTATGGTTGGTATCAACGAACAAGAAATTGAAATATTAATGGCTGAAAGAGGAAAATAAAAAATGCGAATCGGCATACTTGCTTTACAAGGAGCTTTTATTGAACACCAAAACAGCCTTAAAAAACTAGGAGTTGAATCTTTCACTATTAGAAACATAAATGATCTTTCACAAGATATGGATGGATTAATACTTCCTGGCGGCGAAAGTACTGCTATGTATAAACTTCTTAAAGATTTAAAGATGGAAGAAATTATTAAAAACTATATTCTTGATGGTTTACCAGTAATGGGAACTTGTGCCGGATTACTGCTTTTAGCTGGTGAAATCCATAATTATGAATCACCATTCTTAAAAACTATGGATATCGTTGCTAGAAAAAATGCATATGGCAAACAACTTGGTTCCTTTAGAACAACAGGTACTTTTAACAATCAAAAAAACATTCCTTTCGTTTTTATCAGAGCCCCCTTTATTGAAAGTGTCGGAAAAAACGTGGAAGTACTTGCAACAGTCGACGGAAAAATTGTCGCAGCTAGAGATAAAAATCAACTAGCTACTGCATTTCATCCTGAACTAACCGACGATTTAACAATTCACAAATATTTTATCGGAATGATTAACAAATAAAAAAAAGTGAAGTCTGAGAAGACTTCACTTTTTATTTGATATAAAAATGTTTAACCCTAGGTTTCGCCATATTAGTGAGTAATTCATAGGTTATCGTCAAAGCTCTTCTTGCCATATCTTCTAAAGATTTATTCATGCCGAACACTTCAACAAATTCACCTTCTCTAATATCTACTCCTGTGATATTTATCATGGTTAATCCCATACAAACCCTGCCTATAACCGGTAGGTTATAACCTTTATAATAGAAAAAATCATTATTGCTTAAAATTCTCATATATCCATCTGCATAACCAATAGCTACTGTAGCAACAGTCATTTTTTCTTTAGCAATGAATGTTCTTGAATAACTTACTGAGTCTCCCTCAGTAATTTCTCTAATGGCAATTACTTTTGCATAAAGACTCATAACCGGTAAGAATCTTTCCGATGTTTTTACCGGTGGATAGCCATAAAGAGCTATTCCACACCTTGCTAGATCATAAGAGTTGCTTTCAACATTAATAACACCAGCACTATTTTGAATATGGACTAATCCATAATCAATTTCTTCTTTTTTTAGTTTCTTTATTAAGTCATCAAAGACTTCTCTTTGATGATTGGTAAAATCTAAATCTGTGTCAGCGGAACTAAAATGCGTATATATACCTTTTATCTCTAGATTTTCTAATTTAGAGATTTTCTTTATTTCGTCTACTGCTTTTTCAATATCTTTATTCTCGTGGCATAATATCCCTAATCTAGACATCCCAGTATCAATATTTAAATGCACTCTAATTTTTTTGTTTAACTTATTAAGTTCAAAAGCATAACTATAAGAATCAATCGTCTGCAATAAATCATAATCTTGAATAAATGAAATATTTCCTAAAGAAGTCTTACCAAAAATCAAGATTTCTCCTTTTAATGAAGCTTCTCTTAAAACCAGGGCTTCAGACAATTCAGTCACCGCAAAATAATTACACCCATTCTTTTCAAGAAATAGTGAAACTTCCTTGCTACCGTGTCCATATGCATCAGCTTTAACAACCGCAAAAATTTCTTTATCATTATAAAGTTTTTTTAGAATCTGATAATTATTTAACAAATTATTAAGATTTACTTCCGCTCTAAGACGATCAACTTCCATTATTTCACCTTTTCAAGAACTTTTAAACCACCTAAATAAGGAACCAATACTTCCGGTATTTTTACTGAACCATCCTTTTGTTGATTCTGTTCTAGGATTGCCGGTAAAAGACGAGATGTAGCCAAACCAGAACCATTTAAAGTATGAACATATTCTACTTTTCCCTCTTCGTTTCTAAATCTAATCATACCCCTTCTTGCTTGGAAACTTCTTGAATTAGAAACTGAACTAACTTCTTTATAGATTTTAATAGAAGGCAACCAAACTTCAATATCAAAAGTTCTTGCCATCGCAAAACTAACGTCACCTGCAGCTAATTTAGAGACCTGATAATGCAACCCTAATTTTTTCATTAAGCTTTCAGCTTTAACCATTAGTTCTAAAAAAGCATCATCACTATCATCCGGATTAGCGAACTGAACCATTTCCACTTTGTTAAATTGATAGCCTCTTATCATTCCTCTTTCTTCAGAACGATAACTTCCCGCTTCTTTTCTATAACATGGTGTATAAGAAAAATATTTTCTTGGCAAATCCTTTAAATCCAATATTTCATTTCTATGCATATTGATTAAAGCTGTCTCAGCTGTCGGTAATAGGAACTTCCTTGGGCTTTCATCTTTAAGCCAAAATACGTCATCTTCAAATTTAGGAAACTGTCCCGCAGTCAAACCTGAATCATAATTTAAAATATGAGGAACCATCAAGAATTCATAACCGTCTTTTAAATGTTCATCAATAAAGAAATTAATTAAAGCCCATTCTAATCTGGCACCTAAATTAGTATAAATCCAAGTTCCTCTACCACTGATTTTAGCCGCTCTTTCATAATCGATCAAACCAAGTGAAGTCGCAAGCTCAACATGGTCTTTGATTTCAAAATCAAAGACAGGTTGATCTTTATTCACAGAGACCACTACATTATTCTCTTTATCGCCTGATAATAAATCTTCATCTGGAAGATTTGGTAATTTAAGTAAAAATTGATTAATCTCAGTGTTGATGCTTTCTAAAAGAACTTCATCTTGACTAACTGAATCTTTAATCTTATCAATCTCTTTAAAAAGTTCAGTAGTATCTTTCTTTTCTCTTTTATATTCACCAATTGATTTTGAAAGTTTATTCCTTAAAGCTCTAACTTCTTCAATTTTTTTGATTAGTTCATTTCTTTTTTCCCTTAATTCAATAAACCCGGTAAAATCTACATCAAACCCTCTTTTAGCTAAACTCATTTTCACGTATTCAGGTTCATTCATAATCATTTCAATATCTAACATTATCTTTCTCTCCTTATAAAAAATGTCCTTTACTTTAAATTAAAAAAATCTTGAAAGTAAAGGACGAAAATATTCCGCGGTACCACCTTAGTTCTAGATAAATCTAGCACTTATGTTTTCAATGTTAACGCTAGAAAACTTTTAAAATAGCGGAGATGATTAGTCTCACTCCAAGGTAGACAGAATAACTATTAATGTCAGTTTTTCAGCACAACAACCAACTCTCTTTTTAATTAATAAATATTATTCCTTATCCTCTTCATCATTTTCAAAACTTATTATAGTTAAATATAGCCAAAGTGTCAAGTAAATATCAAGAATTATTTGTTTCTAAAATTAACTTTTTAGCATTTTCTTCATTCTCTAAAGCTAAATTCCTTACCCAATTCTCTTTTTTATATCTTGAAAGTGCAAAAAGAGATTTAGGCAACTCTAGTAACTGTACAATTAAGAATAACATTATAACATCTAAATCAGTAACTCGAGCCAAAATAAATATTGTCGGCACTTGAACAAGCCACATATATCCTGAATCCATTAGCATGGTTGATTTAGTATCTCCACCAGCCCTTAAAGTAAAATACATTGAAACATTAAAAGAAAAGACCGGTATAAAAATAGCATTGATTCTAATGTTATATCCAGCTATTCTTCTAGTAACAGCTGAAATATCATAAAGATCTAAAATGAAATAACTTAAAACGAATAGCAGTGATCCCGTAACAAAAGCAAAACCAACTGCAAAAGCAATGACTTTTTTAGCGTTATCCTTGGCTTTTTCCAATTGATTCATTCCTAAGGTATTACCTACCATCACCGCTATTCCAGTACCTATACCACCGAAAGTCACAAAAACCAACTGACTTATAGCATTGGTAATATTCATAGCTGCTAAAGCATTATCTCCTCTAGTTGAATACGACTGCAGGAACATCGTTTGTCCCATAGACCAAAAGAATTCATTTAATAAAAGCGGTATAGCCATAATTATGATCGCTTTTAAGATTAGTTTCTCGATTTTAAAAATATCTTTAAACCTAGTATTAAAAGCCTGACCCTTTTTAATCAATAATATAAACATTAATGAAAACTCAACAAATCTAGATATAAGCGTCGCATAAGCCGCACCTTTTATACCTAGAACAGGGAAACCGTAATTACCGAATATTAATAAATAATTAAGCAAAGTATTGGTAATAATAGCACTAAGGGTTATCCATAAGAGTGGTTTTGTCGTACCAATTTCTCTAAATGTAGTTGAAATAGCTATCGAAAACGCCCAAGGCAGCATACTCCACTTAACGATATTAAGATAATCTAATCCACCGTTAATAGTTACTGGGTTGCTTGTAAAAAGACCAATTAAGAATTCCCCGAAAACAGAAAAAACTAATAAAGACATCAAAACCAGTAATATAGCAACAATCAATTTAAACCTGAAAGTTTGTTTAAGCTTTTCCTTTTCATTTGAACCAAAATACTGAGCCGTAAAAATTCCCGCTCCCGCTAAAGCACCAAAAGTAATTAAGATAATGACAAAATACAGTTGATTGACAACTGAAACTGAACCGATTGCCAACTCACCCAAATCGCCAACCATAAGATTGTCAATCAACTGCAAACTTGAAGTTAAAAGTTGTTGCAATACTATTGGAAATGATATTTGAAACAATCTTTTATAAAAATGCTTATCACCAATTAAGTGCCTCATATATACCTCTTTAAAAAATTACTTAAACAATTTCCTTACTAAAAGTGCAGAATAAGAATAAATTCTCGTCTTAAAACTATCTGTTTGATCATAGTAATAAGCACAATTTTTAGCTTTATCTACTAAAACCACCACTATTGATCTTTCAATCTTTTTAATTGGAGCTTCTTCAAAAAGAAGATAATCAATCGATAATTTTTTAATTATTTCTTTATCTTTTTCACTAACCTCAGGTAATTCAAAAAATAATACTCCGGAAACTTTTTTACAAGTCTCACCAATGAACTTATTATATTTAATTAGTTCTTTTTCTAAATTATTTTCCAGTTTTTGATATTTAACTAAATTGACATAATAACAAACGCCTCTAGAAGCTGCCTTTTTAAAATAAAAACCATTACTTAACTTTTCTAATCCTTCTTTTTTAAGAGTCTCTTCTACTATTTCATAAGATTTATAACTCTTTACAGTCAATTCCCGCTTTTCATAATTTGCTTTTTGTTTCTCTAAATTTAAAACTTCTTTTTCACCCTTAACTTTGTTATTTAAATACATCGACAAGCCCATAGTCAAAAAAGCAAGAATGATTCCGTATACTATATAGTTTTCGTCAGGATTTTGTGTATCTAACAAAATTGCTAGATAAAAAATAACCAAAGTTAAAACTAAAAGAACTCTCGATATAATAGATATCAGAAGTACTTCTTTGTTATTTTTAGTCTTTTCATTTTTCGCCATAATTTCACCTCTAATAAAACATTTCATACCTTAATAATTTTATCATAAATTAATTAAAAACAAGAAAGAATAATCTTTTTTTACTAAATCTTTTCGCTCACTCTTGTTTTAACCTTTTTTAGAGCATATACTAAAACATATAAGTAAACTGGAGTGAAGTAAATTGAAATTAACTGTATTAATAGAAAACACCACTAAAAATGAGCTTTTATCAGAACATGGTTTATCTCTATACCTAGAAACAAAAAACCATAAAATCCTATTTGATTCCGGTCAATCAGGAAAATTCATTGAAAATGCCAAAGCTTTAAAAATTGATTTAGGAAAAGTAGATATATTTATTCTTTCTCACGGTCATTATGATCATGGCGGAGGCCTAGATGACTTTTTAAAAATCAATAAAACCGCATTAGTATACGCTCATAAAAAGGCCTTTGATAAACATTATTCAAAAAGACCTGTTGGAATAAAAGAAATTGGTGTCA
>CAZJAP010000018.1:0-5308 GCA_964544325.1 uncultured Candidatus Izemoplasmatales bacterium
ATCATTATTTCTGATAAATATTATTAATTTTAGCAAAAAGAAAAAGACTTTATATCAAGTCTTTTATTAAAATATAAATTTTAAAGAAAATATGCCTTTATTTTTTTGTTTTTAAATATGTCTTTCCATAAATTAGTTAAGCCAAAATATATAATAATAGATATTAAAGCCATAAAACCCATTTTCCCACCAAAACCATTGAACAAATTATAAAAAGCAAAAAATATTATTGATAGTATTACGCCTACAAATAGCAAATTTAATGCGTTTGGAATAATCTTATTATTAGACATTCCGATAAATGAAGCTGTAAAGAAAACCACTGAGTAAATAATCATTTCAAATGCAAATATCTCTAATAAAACAACTACTATGAAACTAGGAAATGCTGAGGCAAATACACTGGATAGATTAAATGTGTTGTGTAAGTAATAAGATATGAAGCTACCACTAATAGAGAAGATTAACACAAGATAAAAATTAATAGAATAAGAAATTTCTAAGCCGTTTTTTTGAAATATTAAGCCTATAACTACCGATGAGATGAAAGCAATAGTTCCTAGTCTTCCCCCAAAACCAATCAAAGCTGTTTTAATTACAATATATAATAAAGAACAAAATATAGCCAACACAATTATTTCCCATCGGCTAAAAAGTAATGGCGACATCATACCAGCAAATGTTCCACAATAAAATGCAACAGAATATTTCTTAAAAAATAGAAATCCGAGAAGGCCTAATCCTGAAGAAACTAAAACAGAAGAAAGTTGAAAAAAATTAACTAACTCATAAGTTAGAAGAACACCAGTAAAAGCAAATAAAAAATCATAATGTTTCAAATTAACCTTATTTATTTCAATATGTCTCATATCTATGTAAAGATATATTAACCCAATAATTACAAACAGAACAACAAAACCACTTAATAAATAACTTATAAAGTTATCGCTTACTAGAATCATATGAATTAAAGTGTATATAATTATCATAGTTGGTACTGCCATGATTAATATTTTTTGTTTTGTCTTTATTAAAGCTTTTAAATTTAACTTTTCTTTCATACTTTATCTCCCAATTATTTAAAAAGTATAACATATGGAGATAATATTACTAAATTTTTTGCTCAAAAAAGTGACTTTCATTGAAAGTCACTTATCTATATTATCCAGTTATTGATTTTAAAAAGTTTTCTAATTCAATTTTCGCTTTTTTCCTTAACATTTTCATAGAATATTGATTTGTATCTGCTTCTGTCATAACCTTTTTAAAAGATTTGTTAGAGAAATTATTTTGCGAGTAACCATAAGAAAATCCTACATGTTTTAGCAAATCTTTATCATTTGTAATAATTTTAAGGTCATAAAGAATTTCTTCAATATCATTCATATCTTTATTAGGTGCAATCAATAGGAATTCATCGCCACCCATTCTAATCGGTATTAAACCACTGTATTTATTAACAACAACTTTTAATGCGTTAGCGAATCTTATTAACAATTGATCTCCAGCTTCATGTCCTAAATAATCGTTAAATAACTTTAATCCATCCAAGTCAAACATTACAAGAGTATATTTTTGATATCTCTTTTCAATTTCAGATTCAATACTTTCAAAGTAATTACGGTTATAAATTGTCGTCATTAAATCATGAGTCATAACATAATTTATATCATTAATATATTTTTGATTTTGAGTTTCGTCATAGAATAAATAAAATTTTCCAGAGTGCTTTAATAAAGGCAAACTAATTTGTTTTTCCATCATATGCAAATATAATTTACTCTCATCAAAATCATGATTATTCTTACTGTTTTCGGTCAAAACTACAACTCTTTTAGATATTATTTTCATAAAATCATCGAAAGTAATACCTCTTGATAAATTTATAGAAAATTTATTTAGTAATTCATTTGAAGCTGAAACAATAATCCCTCGATGATTAACAAGTAAATACATTTCCCTTAAATTATGTAGAATAAACTCATTTCCATTAACCTTTAGCATCAACTTCACATCACGAATATAAAAAATAAAATATAGTATTGTTGTTAAAAGAACAAGAGCTATGTAAGTTGGATCAATCATCAAATCTGTTATAAAAATATGAGTAATGCTAGTAGCTATCCCAATTACTAAAGCAAAAATCATTATAACAAAAGGGAAAACATCTTGATCTTTTCTTAAATTACCATATAGTTTTACAATAATTGATATCATTGCAATTATCAAAATAGTGTAACAAACAGCTGTATGAATATAAAAGAACAAACCATGAGGCGCCATCCTAATAATCGCATAAGTTAAACTAGGATGATTTGTAATATCCAAAAATAAATGATGAATATCATTAGTATAAGCTATCGCAGCATCTGCTAGAAAAAACAAAATCAAAATTGCAAAGATTATTTTCGGTATTCTCTTACCAAGATATTGTAGTAATGATAAGAAAATTAATGCTGTAATTAAAAAAACTAAAGGATAAACAGTTAATTGTGCATAATAAACTACTCTAGCACTTAGTGAAACAAATTTTATATAATTGATTCCTGTCCATGCAAACATAGCAATACTTAAATACTTAAAATACTTATACCTACTGCTAGCATTAAATATATCCATTCTAGCAACAGGCAAAGCTGATAAGCTAGCTATGCCAAAAAAAATCACCCAGAGATATGTCCTCATATTAACTCCACCTTCAATCAATTATATTTTATTATACTATCTTTTTGTTTTTTTTTGAAGAAACTATGTATTTTTTTGTTTTATAATAAAAAAAGTAAAAAAAAGAAGAAAAGTTTGACTTTTCATCTTTTTTCGTTTTTTTTAGTTTTTTAATTTGCTTTATTATTTTGACTTGCTTTTGCTTCCTGAAGTCTTACTTGATTTCTATTGACATATTGATTATGAATATTTTCATAATCTGCTAAATACATTTCTTTTAGGCCTGAAATATCTGGTTGTGTTTTTTGATTGTTTTCTACTTCATTATTATGATTCTGTACTTTAGCCTGCAAAGCTTCAACAAGTTCATCTTTAATCGCTTGTGAACCCGCTTCAACATGATTACGATATTGATTCATGTATTCTTCGCATTCAATTTCTAATAGATCAATAATTTCTTTAGGGGTCATTAAGACCACTTCTTCAATATTTAAAGTTTCGTCTGTAGCTAAATAAGCTAAGACAAGTTTCGCAAAACCATAACTGATATCATACTCTTCTGCTAATAATTGTACCTCTTCATCAAATTCACCTTTAGCCATTACAACCGCTCCAATAGCATTTTCGTAAAAGAAGTTTTGCATCATAGTCTGAGTTTGATTCATAAATGCATTTTCTAATTCTTGATTTACTCCCGCATTTTGAATCATTACTGCATTATCAGCTCTTTCAACATCGATATATCCAGTTTGAATTGCTGCATCTAAATAAAGTCTTAGTGCTTCTTGATAATGCAAACCTTCCATTTGTAATCCAGCAGCTACAATTTCAGCGTCCTCATTTTTTAGCATATATGATAGTACATAACCATTACCATCAATAATGAAGTCAACACTTGGATTAATATCGACTGAGAAGTATACCGGTGCTTTCTCAGAAACGTTTTCTTTAGCTTGTTGAATTCGTTCTTGATTACGGTTACGATATTGTGCCTTTAACGCTTCAAAATCATCAATATAAGCTTGCTTAACCCCGCTTATATCTGGTTGACTAGCAGTTCCAGCAGTAACTTCCGCTCTATGAGCTTGTACTTGGAGTTTTAAAGCATCTACTAACTCATCTTTTATAGCTTGAGCTCCGGCTTCAACTTGATTTTGATATCTATCTCTATACTGATTGGCTTCAGTAACGAAATTTGACATCAATTCTTTAGGTTCCATTTCAATTACAGTTGCTAGTTCTGCTGTCTCATCAGCTTCTAAATAAGCTAAAACCATCTTAGCAAATCCATAAGTCACTTCATAGGTTTCTACTAATTCTTTTGCATCTTCATCAACTTCTTCATTTTTAAGAACTACAGCTCCTATAGCGTTTTCTTGGAAAAATGTTTGAAGTTTAGTCTCAACTTGAACCATAAATGAATTGTCAACGGAATCTTCCTTACCTCCAGCTTGAATCATTACAGCACCATCTGATCTAGAAATATCAATATATCCTGTATCAATAGCTGAGTTTAAATATAATTGAAGTGCTTCTTCGTAGTTTTTACCAATTAGATTAAGACCAGCGCCAACAACTTCAGCTTCTTCGTTTCGATATCTGTATGTCAAAACATTTCCTTCAGCATCTAGAACAAAATCGACCGCAGGATTTATTTCTAGAGATAGATATGTGTAGTCCGAGTATTCAGTTTCTGCATTTTGTGAACAGGCCATTAGACCTACTCCAGCAAATAATAAAGTTAATATTAAGAGAAATTTTTTCATATTTTTCACCTCTTTTTCCCTTTCATATAGTTATACGAGTGAAGAAAGTTTTTTATTGGGAAAATTTATTCTTTTAAAAAGTGGCTGAAGTTTTTTTATGGTATACTAGTTGTGAATGGATGTGATTATATGAAAGTAGGTATATACGGCGCTGGCGGTATGGGCACGGTGCTCGGTGCTTTTATAAGCAAAGCTGGATATGAAATTGATTTAATTAATCGAAACAAAGAACACGTTGATGCGTTAAATAACATAGGAGCACAAATCATTGGAAAAGTAAATTTTATCCAAAAAGTTAAAGCTTTATTACCTTCAGAAATGAATGATAAATATGATATTATTTTATTAATGACCAAACAAAGATACAATAAAGAAATTGTCGAATCAATCAAACCTCATTTACATGAAAAATCATTAATTTGTACAATGCAAAATGGTTTGCCAGAAAAGGTAGTGTCTGAAATAATTGGAGAAGATAGAACCTGCGGTTGCGCTATGAGTTGGGGTGCGACTTTTCACGGAAATGGAATCAGTGAATTAACATCTGAACCAATAAAAGAAAATCTCACTTTTTCTATTGGCAAGTATGGTAATAATGATCAAAAATTATTTTCATATATAGTGGAAATGCTAAAATCTATGGGTGAAGTAACAATTGAGGATAATTTCATTGGAGCTAGATGGGCCAAACTATTAATCAATTCTGCTTTTAGTGGTTTATCAGTCATTACAGATTCCACCTTTGGAGAGATTGCTAAAAATAAAAAAACAAAAGTATTAGCTTTAAAGGTTATTAAAGAATGTATTGATGTAGCTAGAGCAGCTAATATTAAAATTGAACCATTACAAGGAAAAGACATTGTAAAATATCTTGATTA
>CAZJAP010000018.1:5408-11880 GCA_964544325.1 uncultured Candidatus Izemoplasmatales bacterium
CTAATATTAAAATTGAACCATTACAAGGAAAAGACATTGTAAAATATCTTGATTATAATAGTAATTTAAGAAAATGGATCAGTTTAAAATTGTTGACAATATCGATGAAAAGACATCGATTAATAAAATCAAGTATGTTGAGAGATTTAAGGAAAAATCGTAAAACTGAAATTGATTTTATAAATGGAGTTGTATGTGATTTTGGAAAACAATATAAAGTAAGCACACCAATAAACTCTAAAATAATTGAAGTTGTTCATCAAATTGAAGATAAAAAGCTAATCCCATCTTGGGAAAATATCAAATATTTCAAGGAATTCTTTTAGAAAAATAATCCTCAAAACCTTATTGTTTTGTGGATTTTTTTAATATAAGCGATTTTATTTTAAATATCTTTGTGTTATAATACGTTTATCATTATAATAAAGATGTTATAAAGGAGATTTATTATGTCAGATATTTATCAAAAGCTTAACAAAGACTTTTCGGTTGATGAAATAGTTGATAGTTTAGTTAATATCCCTGCAGAAGAAATTGTCTATTTTCTAGAAGGTCTCGATATTAATTTTCCTCGTTCATTACGTTTTGGAGCTCTACAGAAAGTTCTTTTCCCTATACTTGAAAAAGAATTCCAAGAGTTATCTAAAGACGGAAGTGATGTTGAAGGACCTGAGCGTCTTGAAGAATCAAGGAGATTGAATCGTTTAAGATGGATTGATTCATTTTCTGAAACTCAGTTTGAAAATGAATTATACAGATTTAATAATCGAGAGATTGACCAAGCTTATTTAGCTGAATTTTGGAAACGATTAATTAGCTTTTTAATTAAAGAAGGCGTTCCTAGAAAAACAATTACCGAGTTTTTAGAAAAAGGAAGACATAAATATAAAAATACTCAAGCTTTACCTCCGATTCGTTTGTTTCAAAAAGCATTAGAACCGATGATTTATGATGAAGAAGGCACTTTCGATGGCCTTTTAAGAAGTTTATTTGCTAAAAGAGTTGTTTTAAGTGCGACAATAAGTGAGTTGAAACAAATTGGCGCAAAATATGGTATAAAAGTACCGACAAGATTAACTAAAATACAGGTTCTAGAAATTATTGTTAATGAATTAAAAAATAGAAACGAATATATACCAGAAATACATTCTGAGTTAAATAGCTTCAATTTAAAAGAACTTGAAGAATTTGCAAGGCTCAATAATATTATTGCTTTTGCTTATATCAATAAAGATCAAATGATTGAATACATGTATAAAGATTTCGATGAAAAACCTAAAGAAATTAGAAAGTTTGTTCCTGATGAAGAAGAATCAGCAAAACTAGATGAAGAAATAATTGAAATTGAAGAAGCTATAACTGAAAAACAAGATAAAAAAGAGATAGTAATTGAAGATAAAGTTGAGCTTCAAGAAAAAGTGGAACCAGTAATAGAAATCAAAGAAGAAATTCCTGTTAAAGAAGATGTAATCGATGATCTTGAAGAAGAGGTTAAAGAAGAAAAACCTGAAAAAATTATAGTTCCAATTGAAGCTAAAGAAGAAATTGATAAATCAGCTGTAATTCATTATGATATTGAAAATATAGTAGAGTTAAAAAAAGAGATTTCAGGGCTAAAAGAACTAGTTATTGACTTGCAAAATAGGGTTGACATTTTAAATGAAAACGCCTTAAAAAACAGTATTAAACTAAAAGAAATATATAAAAGACAAATTCGAAAATGGGTAAAAGTTCTTTCTCTAATAATATTTATTCTAGTTATTTTCTTTACAATTTTCGTACCACTTTCGTATTATTATCCTGACACAATAATAATTAGCCAAATTAATTTTGTTTTTAGTAAAATACCTTTCTTTGGCGGCAGAAATTTCTTAGAATTTTTGTATCGTGCGTTTGAAAAATTATATTCTGTCTTATCTTAAAATATTAGAACTGTTTTTAATAAACAGTTCTTTTTTATTTTATTCCAATAAAAATTACTCTATCTTCGTATATAATATATATACGGACGGTGATAATTTTGACAAAATTTACTAAAAAAATATTCATAATTATACTTAGTGTAATTTTTACATTTTTTTTCTTTGCATTCAATGCAAACAAAGTTCTTTTTTATTCTTCAATAAATGATATTGAATTATTAAGTCCTCCTTGGCAAGAAGTTCCTAGTAATGATTATACCCAAGGTCAATATAATTTGGATTTGATAAACATTTTTGATGCTTGGGATATTGTGACCGGAAGTGAGGATATTGTAATAGCAATAATCGACTCTGGAATAGATACAGATCACGATGAATTTACAGGGAGAATCTCTGAACTTTCATATAATTCCTCAACTAATAAAGTTGGAATCAGCGAGGTCGAGGATGATTTAGGTCATGGTACTAATGTCGCAGGAATTATCGCTGCAGAAAGAAATAATAATCTTGGAATAGATGGAATAACGGATAATGTTCAATTATTAATTATTAAGGCAAATAATGCTGGAGAAGAGACTTATGCAAACACTAATATTGTTGAGGGTATTTATTATGCGGTTGACAATGGTGCTGATATTATAAATTTGTCTTTAGGTAGTGAATCAAATGACTTAGCTATATCAGAAGCTATTGATTATGCATATGAAAATGAAGTTTTTGTTGTAGCTGCTTCTGGCAATGATGGAACAAATGTTCCTATCTATCCCGCTGCTTTACCAAACGTTATTTCTGTTGGTTCAATAAGCGAAAATTTAACAATTAGTGATTTTTCTAGTTTCGGGGAAAGCATTGACTTGGTCGCTCCAGGAGAATTAATCTATACAACCCACTTAGACAATGGTTATGCTCAAGTTAGTGGAACTTCTTTTGCTGCTCCTCATATCGCTGCTGTTTTAGCCCTTTTATTAAGCAATGGTATCTATTCATTCCCTGAAGTTTATGAAATAATCTATCAAAGTGTTATTGACTTGGGCACAATTGGAAAAGATATTTATTATGGTTATGGTTTAATTGACGCCTACAAAACCGTAATATCCGATTTAGTCAAAATTTCTTTTGAAACCTTTAATAGTAGTCCCCTTGATAGTATTTGGGTTCAAGCGAATGAACCTTATATTATAGACTATGAGTCATCTCTAATAGATTACGCTTTTGTTGGTTGGTATTTAGAAGATAGTTTTCAAAATATAGTTGATAACAGTTATGTTTATACTGATGACTTAACTCTTTACGCTAAATTTGAACCTATATTTTATACAATAACCTTTATGGTTGAAAACGAAAAGTATGATGAACTTCAAATCCAGAGCGGTAGTATTATTGAAAATCTACCTATTGTTGATATTGAAGATAAATATTTTTATGGTTGGTATTATTCTTTGTTGGATAATATCAAATATAACAATCAAGTTATTAGACAAAACACAACTTTATATGCAAAAATAAATGAATTAATGTATTTAGTAACATTTTTAGACGAGAATGATTCTATATATCAAGAATACTATGTTTACCCCAATGAAAGTTTAGGCACTTCTCCTTCACTTGAAAATTACAGTGACAGCATATTTAACTACAGTTTTGATGGTTGGGATAATAGTTTAGAAAATATTAACTCTAACCTGATTATCAGACCCCTATTTATAAAAACCTTTATTTTTCAAAACGCTTATTTAAACCCAGGTTTGGACACTTTAACTCAATTTGAACAATGGAATGATGCAGGTATAACCTTAAATAACGATTTGTTATCTTATGAAGTTGAAGGTACTGTAGATTCAGATAAAGTAGGGCATTATTTAATAACTTATAACATTTATTATCAAGATGAATTAGTGTATTACCTATCGAGAGTAATTAACGTTAGCAACCAAATTGAAAATGTAATTATTACCTTAAATGATGGTGTTGATACAATAGTTAAAGGCGCATCTTATATTGAAGTTGGAGCAACCAGTAATGTGGGTGAAGTTATAGTTATTGGTTCAGTAGATAACAATGAAACAGGACAATATAAAATTACTTATCAAGTTGAATATAATGGAGTAATTCATGAGAAGAGTAGATATGTTTATGTTATTGATAATAACTTTATACCTTTAGATGATGTTTTATGGTATTTAGAAAGCGGTGATAATGATGAAGAAAATTAGTTTAACTGTATTATTTTTTATTATGACAACAGTTTTTCTCTCTTGTACAGCCACTCCACAGCAAATTGAATTTTACTTGAACCCTGGCATTGATACCATTGAAATTAATTCTACATATGAAGATCCTGGAGTAACAGCTAGAGCTTTTAAAATTAAAAGGGCGACCTCAATAGTTGAAAACACTCTCGATATAACTAAACTAGGAACTTACCATATAACCTATAATTTTGTTTATCAAGACTTCGATTTAACATTAGTAAGAATAATAACAGTAATTGACGAAACCCCTCCTGTTTTAGCGCTTAATAGTGGAGTAGATACAATAAAGATTGGTGAAGAGTGGATAGATAGCTCTGTAATAATTTCAGACAATAGTAATCAAGATATTACTTTAGAGATTAATGGAACAGTCAATATTAATAAAGCTGGAATTTATACCATAACCTATATAGCAACCGATCTTTCGGGAAATCAAGCATCTATTAAAAGATATGTAAATGTAGTAAACTAAAAAAAACACGATAACCGTTAAAGTTATCGTGTTATTGTTATTTATGGCAAATAGCGTCTATTTCTACTAAAGCATCTAAAGGTAATCTTGATACTTCAACAGTTACTCTAGCAGGTTTATGGTTTTTAAAAAATTCAAGATATATTTGATTCATGTCTTTGAAGTCATTCATGTCATCTAAATAAACTGTGCATTTAATAATATCTTCTAATTCGAAATTAGCTGCTTGTGCAATCGCTAAAATATTCTCTAAACATTGTTTTGTCTGACTTTTAACTTCATAAGAAACTAACTTCATTGTTTCTGGAACTAGTGGGGTTTGTCCTGAAATATAAAGTGTTTCGCCAGTAAGTATTGCTTGTGAATAAGGCCCGATAGCTTCAGGGGCTTTTTTTGTTGAAATAAACTTTTTCATAAATATTCTCCTTATTTATTTTTTTTAATATAAATTATTGACCCTATAGTTATTACTGAAAGTAAAGCGAAAATTAACGTGGTAAAAGATACTCCTTCCATTAAGGACTTTAGATTATATACGTTTTCTGGGATATTTGCTAAAGCCAAGTCGATATCTTCAGTATCGGGGTTATCATCAATAGTTTGTAAATCAAAAATATATGTATTGTCCTTTTTAAGATTGACTGTAAATAAATAATCTTCCATTTCGTCAATAATAACGGCTTGATCACTAACGGTTGAAGTAATTAGAGAACTGTCGTGATTTCCGTTATTTATAGAGATTAATAACTTATATTCATCTAAAACATCAGAATTTGTATCATAAGTAACTATGCTCAAAAAATCACTTAGAGATTCCGCTTTAATTTTATAAGCTTCGCCAGTATTACCCAAAATACCTAGGTATTCGCCTTCGTATATTATTTCTTTTGGTTGACCATCAATATAAAGATAGCCTAAATTTAATTTATTGCCTTGATCAAAAGCAATTATTGAAGATGTTATTGATACAATAATCAAAATAATTGGAATAAACCAAAGTTTCGTTAATTTCATAAAGTATACCTCAAGAATATTTTATCATTTTATACAAAAAATAGCCAAAATTAAAGAAAAAAATTAAAAAAGTATTTCTTTTTATTTCGGTAGCCTTATTGACAGGTATTTTTAAATACTATATAATTTGCTTAAAGATTGGCTCTAAATAGAGTATATTACTATATAGTAATATAAACATTTTGAACTTTTTGACAATTTATCAAGGAGGTAATTTATGCATCGGTACCTGATCAGAAAAATACTATTTTCAATCCTTACTCTATTAATTGTAGTTACTCTTGTGTTTTTCATGTTAAGAGCAATCCCTGGTGGACCTTTTACAAGAGAAAAACCTTTACCAGAAGCTACTAGAGAAAGATTGGAAGAAGCGTACGGTTTGAATGAACCGCTTTTGGTACAATATTTTACTTATATGGGAAATCTATTTACCGGTGATTTGGGACCGTCTTTTAGAAAACCTGCTTATTCAGTAAACGAATTATTAGCAACAGGTATTCCTCAAACATTTCAAGTTGGTCTCTTAGCGGTTATATTAATTATCTTTTTAGGAATTCCATTAGGTGTTATTTCTGCACTTAAAGCGAATACTTATGTTGACTATGGAGTGATGATTATAGCAACTGTCGGAATAACCGTACCGAGTTTTGTTATCGGTAGTTTATTTATCCTTTTAGCTCAAAATGTTTCTTGGATTCCAGTTGGAGGACTGACAAGGCCGATATCTTATATCGGACCTGTAATTGCTTTAGGAGGTTATTCATTAGCCTTTGTTTCAAGACTTACAAGGTCTAGTATGCTAGAAGTTTTAA
>CAZJAP010000018.1:11980-15558 GCA_964544325.1 uncultured Candidatus Izemoplasmatales bacterium
TATTCATTAGCCTTTGTTTCAAGACTTACAAGGTCTAGTATGCTAGAAGTTTTAAGACAAGATTATATTAGAACTGCTAGAGCTAAGGGTTTGTCAGAATCAAAAGTAATCTTTAAACACGCTTTGAAGAATGGTTTAATTCCCGTAATAACTTATGTTGGACCAATGATTGCCGCTTTAATGACTGGTAGTTTTGTTGTTGAAAGAATATTTGTTATTAATGGAATAGGTAAATATTTTACTGAATCTATTGGTGCTAGGGATTATACTTTAGTTATTGGTGTCACGTTGTTCTACGCTGTCTTTTATATAATCATGGTTCTATTGGTTGATCTTGCTTATTCATTAATAGACCCAAGAATAAGGCTCAGTAAGTAGGTGCTATCATATGGATAAAAATAAATTTAAATTCTTAGAACAAGATCAAAAACTAGATAAAGAACAAACTCGTAAAAGTCTCACATATTGGCAAGATGTATGGCGTAGACTTAAGAAAAATCATTTGGCTATTATTGGATTAGTATGCGTAATATTTATTATTTTATTTGCAACTATTGGTCCATTAATTAATCCTAAAAACTATAAAAGCCAAGCGTTAGATTATAAAAACATTCCACCTCAACTCACTATTTATAAACTAGGTGATGATACTTATGTTTATTTGAGTGAAATGTTAGAATTAATTTTAGTTTCTGATGATGGATATTTAATTCAAAAATTCGATATTGCTGAAGCAGATAAGGATTTGGAAAATAAAACTCGTACTTACAGATTATATGATGAAAATGATGTTGAGATTGATTCGGTCTTTGTTGACTTCTCTTATCAGACAGATCCAATTAAAAAATTAGAAAATATAAAATATAGCTTTACTTACGAAGGGATAGAATATAAACAGCCTTTCGATAAAGTTTGGAATAAAAGTTATATTTTAGGAACAGATACAAATGGTAGAGATATGCTGGCTAGATTAATGTATGGAACAGGAATATCACTGATTATTGCGTTCGTTGCAGCTATTATTAATTTCTTTATCGGTGTAATCTATGGAAGTATTTCAGGGTTCTTTGGTAAAAATACTGATATTATCATGATGCGTATTGTTGATATCATTAATTCCATACCTCTACTTCTATATGTAATATTGTTAATGGTCGTGTTGAAGGACAGTTGGTTTGAAATTAACGTTTTAGATAAGTTATTTGGAAGTGGCGGTCTAGGTACAATCATTGTTACTCTCGTAAGCGTTTATTGGGTAGGTATGGCTCGTTTGGTTAGAGCACAAGTTCTCAGTTTAAAAGAACAAGAATATGTTTTAGCTGCTAAAACTATGGGTGTTTCGAACTTCAAAATCATTCAAAAACATTTAATTCCTAATGCATTAGGCCCAATTATCGTTACGATGGCAATGATGATTCCAACTGCTGTTTTCACTGAAGCTTTCCTAAGTTTTATTGGATTGGGTATTTCTGCTCCTCGCGCTTCACTTGGCTCACTTGCAAATGATGGAGCTAAATACATGCAAACATATCCATATCAATTGGTAATACCATCAATTGCAATTGCTTTTATGATGTTAGCTTTTAATTTCTTGGGTGATGGGTTACGTGATGCACTTGACCCTAGACTTAGAAAAGGGTAGGTGAAAAACATGGATAACAAAAATATTCTTGAAGTTAAAAACCTAAGAACATCCTTTTTCACTCATTTAGGTGAAGTTCAAGCCGTCAGAGGCATTAGTTATGAACTGAAAAAGGGAGGAATTCTCGGTATAGTTGGCGAATCAGGAAGTGGTAAAAGTGTTTCTAGTTTATCTCTAATGAGATTAGTTGATGACCCAGGAAAAATCGTTGATGGTGAAATTATTTTTGATGGAGTAGACCTAGTAAAATTATCTCCTAAAGAAATTCAAGATTATCGCGGTAAAGAAATAGCTATGATATTCCAAGATCCGATGACTTCACTAAATCCTGTTTACACAATTAAAAATCAGATGATGGAAGTTATTTTACGTCATGTACATATTACAGCTGAAAAAGCTACTGAAGAAGCCAATCTTATTAAAGATAAAGGTGAAAAAGAAAAAGCTTTAGAACTAATTGAAAAAGGTGTTACAAGAAAACTTAATAAGGAAGAAGCTTTAGAAAGAGCTATTCATTATTTAAGACTTGTGGGTATACCTGAACCTGAAACTAGAATAAAAGAATATCCTCATCAATTCTCTGGAGGTATGAGACAAAGAGCTTTGGTAGCTATGGCTTTATCTTGTGAACCAAAATTAATTATTGCAGATGAGCCAACTACTGCTTTAGATGTAACGATTCAAGCTCAAATTCTTGATTTATTAAAGAAAATTAAAAAAGAATTAGATACAACCATTATCTTTATCACTCATGATTTAGGTGTTATCGCTGAACTCTGTCAAGATGTCATAGTTATGTATGGTGGAATGATAATGGAAAAAGGATCTGTTGATGATATATTCTATAATCCTCAACATCCTTATACTAAAGGATTACATCAATCAATTCCTAAAGATGTAGTTGGTCAAAAGAAAAGATTAGTTCCAATTGCAGGCTCTCCACCTGACTTATTAAATCCGCCTAAAGGATGTCCTTTTAGTCCAAGATGTCGGTATGCTATGGAGATTTGCATTGAAAAAGCCCCACCTTTATATAAAATAAGCGATACTCAAGTTTCAGCTTGTTGGCTTCAAGATAAGAATGCTCCAGATGTAGAGGGCTTTACTAAATCTAGAGGTGAAAATAATGAATGATAATAAAGTTTTGCTTGAAGTTAAAAATTTAAAAAAGCATTTTTATATCAAACATTCACTACTAGGTAAAGTGACAAAAACGCTTAAAGCCGTGGATGGTATTAATTTTGTAATTTATGAAGGCGAAACCTTCGGTCTTGTAGGAGAAAGTGGTTGTGGTAAAACCACTTGTGGTAGAACAATTATTGGTCTATATGAAAATACCGGTGGTGAAGTCTATTTTGATTCTAAGCTTATTTCAGTTGGAACAGATGATTTCAATCAAAAAATTCAGGAGTTGAAAGATGAATTAAAAATAGAATTAAAATCAATTCCAAAAAACGATAAAAATAAAATCAATGAAATTAAGAACAAATATCAAATACTCATTGATGAACAAAAAGCAAAAATGTCTGAGGCTTTAGAAAAACGTTTAGATATTAATAAAAACCCTCGTGACATTCAAATGATTTTCCAAGATCCTTTTACCTCTTTAAATCCAAGGATGACAGTTTCAGAAATCATTTCTGAAGGTATTAGGACACATAAATTGTTGGAAGGCAATGAAATTCAGGAAAGAGTTTTTTATTTACTGGAAACAGTTGGGTTAAAAAGAGAACACGCATCGAGATATCCACATGAATTTAGTGGTGGTCAAAGACAAAGAATTGGTATTGCCAGAGCTTTAGCAATGGATTCAAAACTAATTATTTGTGATGAACCTATTAGTGCGCTTGATGTGTCTATTCAAGCTCAAGTGGTAAATATGCTCGAAGATTTACAAGAAGAGTTTGGTTTAACATATCTTTTCATCGCTCATGAT
>CAZJAP010000018.1:15658-17827 GCA_964544325.1 uncultured Candidatus Izemoplasmatales bacterium
ACCTTTAACATTAGAGAAGACGCTAAATGGTCAGACGGCACTCAATTAACTGCTGCTGACTTTGTAAGATCTTGGCTAAGAGGTATGGACCCTAGAAATGCTTCTGAGTATTCTTGGATTTGGGAATACACAAACGTAGTTGGTGCTAACGAATTTGCTTTCGCGGATGAAGATGCTACTGATGCAGAATTAGACGCATTAGCTGCTGCAGTTGGTATTAAATCACTAGAAGACGGCGCTAAATTTGAAGTTAAATTAACAGCTCCTACTAACTGGTTTGTATCATTAATGGCATTCTATCATTTCATGCCAGTTCCAGCTAGCGCTACAATTGATGGAGAAGGTGCTTGGGCAAAAGATCCTGCTAAAGCAATTTCTAATGGGCCTTTCCATCTAACATCTTATGAAGTTGGAAATCAATTAGTTCTAGAAAAGAACGAATACTACTGGAATGAAAAAGAAGTTGGAATTATGAAAATCAACGGTTTCTTCATCGACCTACAAACTACTGCATATGCAAGATATTATGCTGGTGAATTAGATGTTTTGGCTGATGTACCTTCTGATTTAATTCCTAATCTATCTGTTACTTCTGATGAATTCTATAGTTATCCATTATTAGGAACTTATTACGCTAACTTCAACCTTTCAGGCACTGAAATTGGTGGAACAAGAGACATTGGTGATAGAGACGTTACTGTATTTGGTAACAAAAACTTACGTTATGCTTTAACATTATCAATTGACCGTCAAGCATTAGTTGAGGCTGTTGGTACTGGTGCTATCCCTGCTGCTGGATTTATTCCTCCAGGCTTCTTAGACCACAATGAAGAAGATTTCTATGAAAATAGTAAAAATGATTCTGAAATCGTAGTCGATGATGGTGCTTATGAATTAGCTGTTACTTATTTCGAAGCTGCTGCTGATGAATTATATCCAGACTCAGCAACTCCAGTTGAAGATTTAAGAGATGAATTATCTTCTAAAGTATATCTATATAATACTTCTGAAGCTCATGCACAAGTAGGTGTATTAATTCAAGAAATGTGGTCTGAAAACTTAGGCTTTGAAATTGAATTAGGTAATGAAGAATGGGCAACATTCCAAGACACTAGAACTGATGGTGCTTTTGATATTTCTCGTGGTGGCTGGTTAACAGACTTCATGGACCCTTCTGGTATGATTGGTATTTTCACTCAAGGTAATGCTTACAATGACCCTGACTACTTCAATCAAGATTTTGAAGACGCTCTAAAAGATGCTAGAGACGCAACAACTGCTCAAGCTCACTTTGAAGCATTATATGAAGCTCATCAAATCTTCATGGAAGATATGCCAATTATCCCTATTTATCACTACAATGACGTTTTAATGGTAAGTTCAAAAATCGAAGGCTGGTCAAGATCAGTTCTTGGTTCAATTGACTTCTCAAGTGCTAAAATTGTTGGATAATTAAAATTTTAACAAACAAAAAAGAGTTTAATTTATTTAAACTCTTTTTTTGTTGTAAATATATATTAAACTTTAAAAAATAGAATAAAGAGAAATCTTTTAACTAAAATTGATTTTTGATTATTTTTTCAATAAATACGTCAACTATTTCTTCGTCAAATTGTGTTCCAGAATTTTTCCTTAACTCTTCAATTGCCATCTCTTTACTAAAGGCTTGCCTATAAGGTCTTGATTCTGTCATCGCTTCATATGCATCAACAACAGCTATTAATTTAGCCCCAAATGGTATTTCTGAGCCTTTTAAGCCATCAGGATATCCTAATCCATCTATTCTCTCGTGATGATAACGAGCATATTTGGCCACAGTTTCAAATTCATTCATTGTTTTTAACAGTTCATACCCTAATACAGTATGTGTTTGAATAACATCCCAATTTTCTTTTGTTAATTGATCGGATTTTCTAATAATATCATCTGGGATATATACTTTTCCTATATCGTGTAACATTCCTGCTACTTTAATTTCTTTTAATTCTAAAGCATTTAAACCAAATGCTTTACCTAATAAAACAGCCATTTCACTTACTCTACGAGAGTGTTTGATTAAAAATTCATCTTTTGGATGAATCCCTTGAAAACCAAATTGGCGTTTTATATCATTGGAAAAGTTAAAACAGTGTGAGCTTTCATAAGTTAATATTTTGACAATTTTAAGTT
>CAZJAP010000019.1:0-15658 GCA_964544325.1 uncultured Candidatus Izemoplasmatales bacterium
GACTTTTGAAAAAGTAATGGCTCTTCAAGTAATTTTTGATGATGCATTTAATGAATTATTAGATGCCTTTGTTGAATCTGAAGGTGCAATCGCTTTGTTAGCTGTAGAATATAACGAGTATCAAGATGAATTCTGGGATACATATTATAAGGATCAAGATTGGGATGAATATGATTTAAATTCTGAAATTTATCAAACAAAACTTATTGACCAAGTATTTTATTTGTTAAATTCAGTTATCAGCGAACGTACTCAAGCTGAATTCGAAGAAGTAAGAGGCATGTTAATTGAAATGCTTAAAGTTGTGATTCCAACAGCAGTTGGTGATATGGCATCTACAGATACCCAAGAATTAATAACTGCAATAGAAACTTTCTTTAACAATACCACTGAAGAACAATATGAAATTATTCAAAGTGTTGCTGCTTTCATGGATGAAGAAGACATATTATTAGAGTACGCTAATGCTTTAGAAACTAAATATTCAAGCAATATAACATTATACGCTTCAGAAGATTCTGAATACTTTAGAATGGCATATATTATCGGTGCTTATGATGATTATATGACAAGTGCTAATCGTAATAATATTGATGGAATTATTGATGAAGTAGTTGTATTGTTAGGAGAAGATATATTTGCAGATTTAGAAGTTGATACATATCCTACTATTATTAGTGATTTCTTAGATTATGTTGACACAATCTCTGGAGAAGTTGCAGGATTTGATTTTGAAGATTTAACATCTGCACAAAAAACAAGATTAGATGAAATTCAAGAAGAAATTCAAGATATAATGTGGCAAATTAATTAAGTTAGCTAATTGACAAAATAAAAATTACATTTAAAACAGAAACTAGAAATCTAGTTTCTGTTTTTCTTTCGTATTTAATTATTTGGTATTTAATTAATAGTAGATTTATGGTAATATTTAATCAAAGGAATAAAAGGAGGAATTGATTATGAATATTTATTTTTGTGAGAAATGCAAGAGAATTTGTTATACTTACCCAGTAAATTCGACTTTAGTATGTTGTGATGAAGAAATGATTTTGCTTGAACCGAAAAAATCAGAAGAGGGCAATGAAAAACATTTACCTGTGATTACTAAGATAAATGAAAACCAAATATCTGTTAAAATTGGTTCAGTTCCACATCCAATGCTAGAAAAACATTTTATTCAATGGGTTTTCATTGAAAATGGCGACAAATACTATATTAAGACTTTCAAACCTGAAGAAAAACCTGAAGCTGAATTCTTCGTTGATTTTTCTAAAGAAATCAAAGTCTATGAATATTGCAATATTCATGGATTATGGATGAGCGAATATAAGTAATCTATGTCAGTAAAGAAAAAGCCTACTGATTTTTGAAGGCTTTTTCTTTTGATTTTATATGGGAGGGAAAGAGATGGCTTTTGATATAATTGAATTTATAAAATACATAGTTATTGGTCTTGTCCAAGGTATTACCGAAGTTTTACCTGTATCTTCCAGCGGACATGTTGAGTTGATGTCAAATTTAGTAGGATTGACTAAGGATGAAAATGTCTTTTTCCTAATATTACTTAACACCGGATCATTAGCAACCTTTTTAATTATATATTTTAAAAAATTAATGGAATTAGCTAAATCTTTTTTTGTGTATATTTTTAATAAAGATAAAAGGGAAGAAAACAAGAATAATGTAATTTTTCTTTTAAAAGTACTTATAGCTTGTATACCTGCTGGTTTGTTTGGAATACTTATTAAACCTTTAATTGAAAATTTAATGATTGATTATGGTATTTTACTGGCAGGAATTGGATTGATAATTACGGCAACAGTATTATTATTAGTAAGTAGATTACATTTTAAAAAAGAGGATACTGAAATAAGTTGGTTAGATACAGTTTTTATTGGCTTCGCTCAAGCTATTGCAGTCTTCCCGGGAGTTTCTAGATCAGGTATGACTACTTCAATGGCATTAAAAAAAGGAAAATCCATTGATCAAGCTCTAAATTTTTCTTTTTTGATGTATATTTTTATTTCAATAGCTAGCACTTTACTTTTAGTACTTGATTTAACAAGCGAAGGTTCAAGTATCGCTTCAATACAATATTTATATTATGGTTTTGCTTTCTTAGCGGCTATGGGTGCTACTTATTTTGCCTATAAATTGATTTTTAATATTTTTAGAACTGGAAAAATTAAGTATTTTAGTTTTTATTGCTTTATAGTAGGTATATTAGCTTTAATTCTATTTGCGATTTAAAGAGGACATAAATGGAAAGATTTATTGAATTAATAAAATATATATTGTTTGGCGCTATTCAAGGAATAACAGAAGTACTACCTATTTCTTCCAGTGGCCATGTAACTTTTGCACAAGAGATTCTCAATGTAAAAATTGATGATAGTGTGTTATTTTTGATTGTTCTTAATTTTGGTTCTATGATAGCTGTTATATATTATCTAAGATTGGAAATTAAAACGTATTTTTGCGATTTTATAAAATATATATTTAAAAGATCAGACGATAAGATTGTTAAAAGTAATTTTCTTTATGTAAAGAATGTTATTATAGGCACAATACCGCTTTTATTTTTCGGAGCGATTGTTCTAATATATCTAGACAGATATTATCATAACAATCCCCTTATATTTATCGCACTAGGTTCTTTGATGACAGCAACAATTCTTTTTATTGTTAGAAATCAAACGAATCAACATGTTAAAACAAATATCACAACAAGAGATTCTTTGTTTATTGGCTTTTTACAAGTTTTGGCTTTGTTTCCGGGTTTAAGTAGACTAGGAATTACTACAGCTGCCGGAGTTCAAAGGAAATTATCGATGGACTCGGCATTGAAATTCTCTTTTATGATGTTTATACCTGTTTCAATCGCCACTATTTTTTCGCAAATTTTTGGTTCTGATTTTGAATTGGAAGACATGATGTCTCACTTTGACGCTTCTAATTTTTGGAGTTACATATTTTATTTTGTCGGATTTATAGTTAGTACTATTACTACATATTTTGCTTTAAAATGGGTTTTTATCCTATTTCGTAAAGGTAAATTAAGGTTTTTCTATTTATATAACTTAGTTTTTGGTATCATCGTTCTAATCATAGCTATTAATAGGTAATGTGTTATGATATTGTTTTATTTTTTAAACTATTATATAATATGATAAATAATTTTGTTATACGGGGGAGATTGGAATGAATGAATATATAGAAGTTAATGATTATGAAGAAGCTGAGGGAATTAGTCTTCAGGATCTTTTTCAGATAATTTGGAATAACATCTTGTTGATATTGATTATCACTGGATGGATTGTTGTTATTGGCGTGGTTTATACTTTTTCAATCGTTGAACCTAAATATACCGCTGATACTTCGTTGATTGTTGAAGTTGATTCTGAAAATACCGGTATCAGTGAGCAATCAGGAATTGTTGTAGCTAATAATCTAATTGGAACATTCAAAGAATTTTTACTTTCAAACACTGTTTTAGAGAGTGTTAAAGCTGATATTCAAGAATTAGATGGCGTATCCTTGAATTCTTTAAAAAACTCGATTTCCGTTAGTACAATTAACCAAGTTCTAGTTTTTTATGTTTCTGTCGAAAGTACTTCACCTGAGTTAGCGCAAGATATTGCAAATACTCTAGTTACTAATGCTATTGAAATAGCTAATAACGAAGATGATCCATATATATTTTTACAAAACAAATTAAGAGTATTAGATTCTGCTATTTTACCTGCAGGTCCGAGTTCTCCTAATAAGATGTTAAATGTTATTATTAGTGGTCTTTTGGGAGTTATCGTTTCTTTAGGAGTAGTCTTTTTGAAGGAATTCTTCAACAACAAATATAAGACGGTTGAAGAATTAGAAAGGCATTTAAACATTAAAGTTATAGCTGCTGTTCCAGGAACGATAAAAGAAAGAAAGTTGGTGGACTAAATGGAAGTATTTGAATACAAGAATGTTGTTATTGAAACACCAAATTCCCCACAAGCTGAAGCTTACCGAAAATTAGAACTTAATATAAGAATTAATAGTATTGATAAACCTTATCGAGTTATACAAATTACATCAGCGACTCCAGAAGATGGCAAAACCACTACAGCTATCAATTTAGCTTCAGTATATGCAGAGCAAGGAAAAAAAGTTATTGTTTTAGATTTTGACTTAAGAAGACCTAAAATTCATAGAGCATTTCATAAAATAAATGATATTGGTCTATATGATTATATTGTAAATGATAAACCGGTTGAAGAACTGATTATCAAAGACGAATCAAAGGTTGATATCTTGCTGACAGGTAATTCTTTATCTGCTCCACATGTTATTTTACAATCAAAGAAAATTAAAGATTTAGTTACAAAACTAAGAGATGAATATGATTATATTGTAGTAGATTCTCCTCCAGTTTTAACAGTTACTGACGCTTTGATTATTAGCGAACTTGTAGATTCTGTGGTATATATAGTTTCCTACAAGAAAACCAAGAAGGAACAAGCGAAGTTAGCTTTAAAACAATTAAAAGAAAATAACGCTAATGTTGTCGGAGCTGTTCTTTCTAATATTGATATTAAAAAGAGCAACAATTATTACAATTATTATTACTATCAACGTGAAGATAACTAAAAATAATGAATTTAAGGTGTTACAATAGCAAGTAACACCTTTATTTATCACAAAATCACCATAATAAAGAGATATAATTATTATAATTCAATACGGAAATATTTATATTTAAAGGTATTGAATTTTATTTTAAGAAGGATGTGATGTTTATATGAAGAATATATATGCTTTAGTTGTTGACGATGAGTTTAGAATTAGAAAATTGCTGGCGGAATTTTTGATTAGGGAAGGTTATAAAGTTTTGGAAGCTGAAGACGGTGAAGAAGCTTTAGATATCCTTTTTGAAAGTGGAAAAAAAGTTGATATTGTCATCCTTGACGTAATGATGCCAAAATATGACGGTTGGTTTGTTTTAGAAAGAATCAGAGAATATATGACCATACCAGTTGTGATGTTAACTGCTAGAAGCGATGAATATGATCAGTTAAAAGGATTTAAACTAGGAGCTGACGACTACGTTACAAAACCATTTTCACCAAGTGTTTTAGTAGCGAGAATTAATAAAATCCTTTCTAAAACAAGTAAAGACGACAGTGAAATAAATTTTGGTGTTATTCGGATTGATATGGCTGCCAGAAAAGTCTATGTTGATGAAGAACAAGTTAATTTAACCCCAAAAGAATTTGAATTACTGAGATATTTTATTGATAATAAAGGTTTGGCTCTTTCAAGAGATAAAATTTTAAATGCAGTATGGAATTATGATTATTTTGGCGATCTAAGGACAGTAGATACTCACGTAAAACAGTTAAGGTCAAAATTAGGCAAGTTTTCTTATTATATCTCAACTGTAAGAAGCGTGGGATATCGATTAGATATCGAAAATGAAATCGACAATTAGATCTAAACTATTTCTTCTTACTTATAGCATAATATTAGGCTTTATAGTTGCTTTAATTATCCTTAATAATACGATTCTTAGGAGTTTTTATATTAATAATAGAGAAGATTCTCTAGTCGAGGCTTTTAAAGAAATAAATTCAATTGATATAAATGATAGTGAACTAGAAAATGTCATATTAGAGATTGAGAGCAGATATAACCTCAGTGTCCAAATATTAAGGCAAAATACTAAAATTCCAGATAACATACAAATTGATGAATTTGAAACCTATCCTGACTTATATGATCGCCTTTATGGAAATGAATATTCAATTCCTTCGGGATTATTATCAAAGATAATTATTGACTATAACTATAGTTTTTCAAGAAACATTGACTTAGACTTTGGTAAAAAAGTAAGAATTGAAAGTGGTTACGATTCATACTTTATGGAAATTAATTCTGATCTTACTAACTACAATAGAAATTATCAAATGCTAGGATTATTTGCGGCAACACCTATTGAAGGTGGAGAGTTTTTATTTTATATAACGACAATTACTTTTAGTTCAATTCAAGATAGTATAAGAATTTTTAACTCTTTTACAATTTTAATCGGTTTTGTGTTCATGATTATAGCTGGGTTAGTTATGTATTTTATTAGTTATCGTTTTACAAATCCGATTTTAGAAATAAATAAAATTGCAGATGAGATTTCTAAACTAGATTTCTCTCATCGAGTAGAAGTAACTTCTGATGATGAGATTGGTGATTTAGGGTACAGTATCAACAAGATGAGTTCCCAATTAGAAATTGCGATTAAAGAATTGCAATTAAGTAACGATAAATTGGCTAAAGAAATTCTGTACAAAAATAAAGTTGACCAAATGAGAAAAGAGTTTGTTGCTAATGCTTCCCACGAGCTTAAAACACCTTTGTCTGTCATTATGGGTTATTCTGAAGCTTTAAAATTGAGTGGATTGGATAGTAAAACCAAGAAGGAATATTTAGATATAATATTAGACGAAACTAATAAAATGAATAATCTGGTTCATGAGCTTCTTAACTTATCTCAGATTGAAAGCGGTAAGAAGGAATTTAAGTTTACTAATTTCTCTATTATGAAATTAATAGAAGATACAGCCAAATTATTTTCTTTGATTTTAAAGGAAAAAGATATTACTCTAGTAATTAATTCTTCTGATATTGAGATAAATTCTGATTATGATCAATTACAATCGGTTTTAAGCAATTTTATTTCCAACGCTATTAATCATATTGATGGGAAAAGGATCATTGAGATTGATTCTCGACTTGAAGATAACAAAGCAATTGTTGTGACTGTAAGTAATACTGGAGAAAATATTCCAGAGGAAGATTTAGGAAATATTTGGGATAGTTTTTATAAGGTGGATAAAGCTAGAACAAGGTCCTATGGTGGCCAAGGTTTAGGGTTATCAATAGTTAAGACAATTCTAGAAACTTTAGGTTATGATTATGGAGTTAAAAATGTAATTGATGGAGTTGAATTCTTTTTTAAGATTGACAAACCAGAATTTTAAAAATAAATATATCATTTGATTATTCATAAATTATCGGTTATTGCTTTATTGACAATAACCGGTTTTTATTATATTATGAATTATAATATAATAAGAAGAAGGAATATTATCATGCCTAAAAGTTTATTTGTCAAGAAAAAGGGGATTAATAAAGCTAGATTGTTTTTTATGATAGGCGATGCTTTTGGCATTGCTACTACCTATATCTTGGCTATTTTTGCTTTGTCAGTTATGATGCCAAGTTATGACATCTATAAACCCCTTCTAATATTACCTATTATAATTGTTTTTAAAATAGTAATATACTATCTTTTTAAGCTTTATCATTTGATATTAGTTAATGTTGGACTTGATGAAGTCTTTAAAATTGCTTGGGTAGTAAGTTTAACTAACGTAATTATTATTTGTATTACTTTTTTTGTACCATCAGTTGATTTTATTCCGGAAATATATTTCATTTTTACAACTTTACTAGAATTAGTTTTCGCTGTTACTCCTAGAATCGCTAAGAGATTATTGGCTATATTAACTCCAAAATCATATACTGGTATAGGAAGTAGAACTTTAATTGTAGGCGCTGGCGCTGGTGGTAAAATCGTTTTAAATGAAATTAGAAACAATCATAATTTAAATAATAATGTTATCGGTTTTATCGATGATGATGATCATAAGATTGGCAATTTACTTTCCGGTTATCCGATTTTTGGACCGATGACTAAAATCAATGATGTAATTGAAAAAATGAATATTGAAGAGGTAATCATAGCGATAGTTAATATAGAACCGAAAAGATTTCAAGAGATTGTTAATTATTTCATGAATAAACCGATAAAAATCAAACGATTACCATCTTTTAAAGATTATCGAGATAATGTTCCTGATCAGATTTCTGATGTTAAATTAGAGGATTTATTGAGTCGAGATGTAATAGAACTTGACACCAAAGGTATATGTGAGTTTTTAACTGATAAAAAAGTTTTAGTAACTGGTGCCGGAGGATCTATTGGTTCTGAGTTGGTTAGACAAATAATTAAATATAAACCATCATCTATTCTTTTGGTTGATATTTATGAAAACGGCGTTTATGATTTGCAAATGGAGATAAGTTTAGAGATTAATCGTGGAGTCATTAAACCAATTAATATTATTACTCAAATTGCATCAGTATATAACTATAAAAGAATGAAAGATATCTTTTCGGAGTATCGCCCTGACTACATTTTCCATGCAGCAGCCTATAAGCATGTTCCTTTGATGGAAAACTCGCCTCAAGAAGCGATAAGAACAAATATTCTCGGTACAGAGAATATGTGTAAACTAGCTAATGAGTTCAATGTTAAAAAATTTGTTTTGGTTTCTTCGGATAAAGCTGTAAGACCAACAAATGTTATGGGTGCTACTAAGAGATATGCTGAAATGTTGATTCAGCATTATGACAAATTAAGTTCAACTAATTATTCAGCTGTAAGATTTGGAAACGTTCTTGGCTCTAATGGTTCTGTGGTTCCGCTTTTTAAAAGACAAATTGCTAATGGTGGACCAGTCACTGTCACAGATAAAAATGTTATACGTTATTTTATGACAATACCAGAAGCTGTAAGTTTGATTTTACAGTCAGCAGCATTTGCTAATGGTGGTGAAATATTTATTTTGGATATGGGTCAACCAGTAAAAATAATTGATTTAGCTGAAAAAATGATACTTTTATCAGGTTTGAAACCATATATTGATATTCCAATTAAAATAACAGGTTTAAGACCGGGAGAAAAGATGTTTGAAGAGTTATTGGTCGATAAAGACCACCATGCCAAGACTAAAAACAAACTAATATATATTGAAAAAGTTGAAGATAACAATTATTTAGAAGAAGAGAACAACAACTTACTTAGTCAATTTGAAGACTTAAAAGGTAATATGGAAGTTAAGAGGTTTATAAAAAGATTTGTAAGTACATATACGATAGATGAAAAGAAATAACAAGACACAAGTTCGTGTCTTGTTTTTTCTTATAGTATATTCTATTATTTTTAGCTAATATTTGTTATAATATTTTATGTAAGGTGGTTTGATTATGAAACTAAACGTTGGGGATAAATTAAAACTTGAAATAAGAAAACAAGGTATAAACGGGGAAGGTATAGGCTATTATCAAAGAGTAGCTGTTTTTGTACCTGGAGCGATTTTAAAAGAAGAAGTAAATGTGGAAATAATCAAAAGTTATGAAAGATATGCGATTGGGAAAATCGTTAATATTGAACGAGTTTCTAATAGAAGAATAGCTCCACCATGTAAGTTTTATGATGACTGTGGTGGTTGTCATATGCAGCATATTGATTACAAGGAACAACTTAAAATTAAGCAATCAATTATTAAACAGGCTTTAAGAAGATATACTAATTTAGATACTACATCTTTAGAAATAAATAAAACAATTGGGATGGAAAAACCATATTACTATCGTAATAAGTCACAAATGCCATTTCGAAATACTAATTTTGGTTTAGCGTTAGGTTTTTTTAAGCCCGAATCAAATCATTTTGTATATGTTGATGAATGTATGGTTCATCATGAACAGGTTAATTTTATAAATCGTCATGTTTTAAAATTAATGAGAAAGTATCATCAAAAGGCTTATGATTTAAGAAATAAGGAAGGGATACTTAATTATTTAGTTGTTAGATATCTTGAACAAACAGAAAGCGCTAGTGTTATATTTATAGTAAGAAAATATAATAAAATTCTCGATACTATCGCCAAAGAATTAATCAGTGATTTAAAGATAGTTAAATCAGTGAGTTATAGTATTGATAATTCAAAGAGTAATTTAGTGATTAGTAATGAAGTGAAATTGTTAGCTGGAGTAGAAAAAATCAAAGAAAATGTCTTTGGATTAAATTTAGAAATTTCTTCTGATGCTTTTCATCAATTAAATACTAAACAAATGAATAAAATGTATGAGTTGATGTTAGAAACGGCTAAAACAGATAGTGAAAAAATAGTTTATGATCTTTACTCAGGCATTGGTATAACATCACTTTTACTAGCTAAAACAGCTAAGAAAGTTTATGGAATTGATTACTCTGAAAGCTCTATTAAAGATGCTATTTATAATGCGAAAATAAACGATGTTAAAAATGTGGAGTTTATTCAAGATCATGTTGAAGGAGCGTTACCAAAACTTTTATCTAAAACTAAAAAAGTAGACATATTAGTTTTAGACCCGCCAAGAATTGGAATGAGTGATGCTGTATTAAGTGCAGTTCTTGAAGTTTTACCGAAACAAATTATTTATATTTCATGCAACCCATCAACTTTAGCAAAAAATCTAAGCGATTTAGAAAATAAATATAGAATTTCTAGTATTACACCAATAGATATGTTCCCACAAACAGCTAGTGTGGAAAGTTTAACGGTATTGGAATTAAAACAAGGGGGAAAATAACATGTTAACAGATTTAGAGATTGCACAAAAGGCAGAGATGAAAAAAATTGATAGTATTGCAAAAAAAGTAGGATTAAAACCTAATGACTTAGAATTATATGGTAATTATAAAGCTAAAGTTAGTTTTGACGCAATTAATCGATATAAAAATAATCCAAGAGGAAAAATTATCCTTGTAACAGCAATTACACCAACAAAAGCCGGAGAAGGTAAATCAACTACAACAATCGGTTTAGGTGATTCAATTTCTAAACTAGGTTTTTCAACAATGATTGCTTTAAGAGAACCTTCATTAGGTCCGGTTATGGGTGTTAAGGGCGGAGCTGCTGGTGGCGGATATGCTCAAGTTGTTCCTATGGAAGATATTAACTTGCATTTCACAGGAGATATTCACGCTATAACTTCAGCTAATAACTTAATTAGCGCTGTTATTGATAATCATTTATTTCATGGTAATCAATTAAACATTAATCCAGAAAAAGTTATCTGGAAAAGAGCAATGGATATGAATGATCGTTCTTTAAGAAAAATTCAAGTTGGTTTATCGATGAAGAAAGAAACGCCAAGATATGATGCTTTTGATATTAGCGTTGCTTCTGAAGTAATGGCGGTTTTATGTTTAGCTACCGATATAGATGATTTAAAGAAAAGATTAGCAACTATGGTAGTTGCTTATGATATGGAAGATAAACCTGTTACAGTAGGCGATTTAAATGTTGCTGGAGCTTGTGCAATGCTTTTAAAAGAAGCTATTAAACCTAATATTGTTCAAACTTTAGAAGGTACGCCAGCACTTATTCATGGTGGACCATTTGCCAATATCGCCCATGGTTGTAACTCAATAATAGCAACTGACTTTGCTTCAAAAGCTGCTGATTTTGTAGTTACAGAAGCTGGTTTTGGCGCTGACTTAGGAATGGAAAAGTTCATGGACATAAAAATGAGAGCAATGAACTCAATGCCAAGTGCAGTTGTCATTGTTGTGTCTTTAAGAGCTTTAAAAATTCATGGTGGAGTCAGCGATCAAGAAATGAATAACGAAAATGTTGAAGCTGTTAAAAAGGGTTTGTCCAACCTTGAAAAACATATTGAAAGCGTCCAAAACTATAAGGTTCCATACGTTATTGCTTTAAATAAGTTTTATACTGATACCGACTTAGAAATAAAGGCGGTAACTGATTGGGCTAAAGATAATAATCATGAAATTGCTCTATCAGAAGTATTTGCCAAAGGTAGTGAAGGCGGATTAGATTTAGCTAGAAAAGTTGTTAAAAAATCTGTTCTTGTAGATAATAATCTACCTTTATATGATTTAGAATTATCTATTGAAGATAAAATTGAAAAAATAGCTAAAAATATTTATGGAGCTGATGGAGTTAATTACACAGAAAAAGCTAAAGAACAAATTGAACAATTTAATAAGTTAGGCTGGAATAAACTTGCAATTTGTATGGCTAAAACCCCTCTTTCTCTTTCCGATGACGCTAACATCAAAGGAAGACCATCAAATTTCAAAATTACAGTTAGAGAGTTCAAACCATCAATAGGAGCTGGGTTCTTAGTTGCTTTAACTGGTGCAGTTATGACTATGCCAGGATTACCTAAACACGGCGCTTATGAAAATATGGATTTAATAGATCAAAAGATTATTGGTTTATTCTAAAAACATTGGAGGTGTGTTATGAAAAATACACAGAAATTTATTGAAAAGCTCAAGAATGTAGGACTTGATATTATTGACAAAGCTAAATCTAATTATAACAACGCTAAAAATTCGATTGAACAAAACTTTTTGAATGATTCTTTAAGAAGAAGATTCAATTTAGAAAATCCATATAAATTCGTTATTATGGATAGCGCTGAAAAAACAACACTTTTTAACGAGTTATTGCCTAGACATGCCAAAAGATATATCGAAGATGATATCTTTATCTTTTATGGTAACATAAGTGACAATGATATTCAGGAAGGATATTTTCTTAAAGATTTAAGTGATGAGACTCTTTATAAAGTCAAAGAAATTGCAATTGTAAAAGTTAGAGTTACTTATGAAGGCAAAGAGTATGAAGTTGATGGTACTGCTTGTTACGGGAAAATAGTATGACAAAGAAACAAGAATTTATTGAGCTTTACAGAAAGTTTATTAAAAGAGAAGGGTCTGAAGATCTTTTAGATTTTTTAATGTCCAGTAAAAGTGATTTTTTTGAAGCTCCTTGTTCTACAAGATATCATTTATCAAGAGAAGGAGGGTTAGTAGAACATTCAATAAATGTTTATGAATGTTTGAAAGCTTATCTAGAAAGACCAAGAGTTAAAGAATTATATGGACTTGTTGTAACTGATGAAAGTATTGCTATTGTGGCGCTTTTGCATGATTTATGCAAAGTTAATGTTTATAAAAAATCTTTTAGAAATGTAAAAGATGAAAATGGAAAATGGAATCAAGTACCTTCTTTTGAGTTTCAAGACGATCTTCCATATGGGCATGGAGAAAAATCTGTTTATATCATTTCAGGATTCATGAAACTATCCAGAGAAGAAGCTTTTGCGATTAGATATCATATGGGATTTTCCGATACGGAAAACATTAGAAACGTTGGAGAAGCTTTTGCTAGATTTCCTTTAGCATTCGCTTTATCAACAGCAGATATGGAAGCAACATATTTTATAGAAAAGTAAACTTAAAGGCCCTTTCATAAAGGTCCTTTTTAAGACTTAGAGGATTTATTAGATGAATAAAGTATTTAATGTGACTGAAGGTCCTATTTTAAAAAAAATGCTGATTTTAGCATTTCCGATTTTACTTACAACTCTTTCACAAATTGCTTACAATTTAACAGATATTTTTTGGATAGGCAGAGTTGATAAAATTGGCATGGTTGAAACTAATGCAGTAGCTGCAATTGGTACTGTTTCATACCTTACTTGGTTTGCTTTTGGATTTATTCTGATAGCTAAGATTGGAACTAGTGTTAAAGTATCTCATGCTGTGGGAAGAAACGAAATTAAAGACGTTAATGTTTTTGCTAGTAATGGTTTATTACTTGAAGCTACTTTAGGTATACTTCTTTCAATAGCTATTCTAATATTTAAAAACGATTATTTAGCGATCTTCAATATAGACACACCACAAATTAAAGAGTATGCTTTAATGTACATTCCTATCATTGGCGGATTTTTATTTATTCAATTTATAGTTAATGGTTTTGTAGCTATAAATGAAGGTTTAGGCCAAACTCGAATAAACCTTTCAGTTTTAGCGGTAGGATTTTTATTCAATATGGCTTTAGATCCAATATTGATTATCGTCTTCAAGTTGGGTATCACTGGAGCGGCTATCGCTACTGTTACTGCACAAATCTTAACTTTATTGGTTTTCTTTATTATTTATAAAAGACACAATCCTAATTTAAAGGTTTTTCATTTTAAGAATTTTAATTTAAATGCTATGAAGAAAATTATTGGAATTGGATTACCTGTAGGGATCCAATCAATGTTCTTTACTGCGATATCAATTTATATTGCTAGAAGAGTTTTTGAGTTTGGGCCTAATATTGTTGCAGGCCAAAGAATCGGCGTACAGATAGAACAATTAACTTGGATGATTGCAAGTGGGTTTCAAAGTGCTATAACAGTATTTATTGGCCAAAACTTCGGAGCTAAGCAATATGCAAGAATTAAAAGAAGTATTTTTGACATTTCACTCATTTTAATTCCTTATGCTTTATTGATATCCCTCATGCTTCTTTTTATTCCGGAAACATTAATGAGAATCTTTGTTGATGATAATCAAACTGTTGAAAATGGTGTTACTTATTTAAGGATTATTAGTTTGAGTCAAGTCTTTATGATTATAGAAGCAATTGGAACTGGTTTTTTTAACGGAATAGGTAAATCATATGTCCCATCAATTGTTGGAGTAGTGGGTAATTCATTAAGAATTCCGTTTGTAATTTGGCTTACGGTTTCAATGTTTGAAAATGGTATATGGTGGTCATTGAATTTCTCTACAATATTAAAAGCTTTGATAATTATGGTAGTCTTTATATATTTCATTACGCATTTAGAAGATTTTAAAACAAATAGAATTGTTATCGAACAAAAAAGATTTGTTTAAATCATCTAAATATATTAAGGAGTTAATATGTGGTTTTTATTGGCTGTAGTTTTATTATTTTTAATATTTTTATTTGTAGCACTACAAATCGCTTTTACAATAGTTCTTCCTAAGAAAAGATCTCTTGAATTAACTAAAGAGATGGAACTTGCAAAAGATTCTCTAATCTTTAATTTTTATGATGAGCATTTAACAAAGGAAGGCTTCGTAGAATCAAGATATGGCTACAACATAAAGCTTTACTATTTTTTAAATTCGAAATCCAAACAATATGTCATAATGTCTCATGGACATACTCATTCACATCATGGGATGTTAAAGTATGCTCAAATGATGAAGGATTACGGTTTTAATGTAATCATTTACGACCAAAGATATCATGGAAATAGTGGTGGCAAAAATACCACTTTAGGTTTTTATGAAAAATTTGATTTATATGATTTAATAACTCACGTTTTCAAAGAGTTTGGCGAAGATATTTTTCTAGGAACTTATGGAGAATCAATGGGAGCTGCAACAGTTTTATTGGAATCATCATTTGATGAGAGAGTAAAATTCGTTATTAGTGATTGTGGTTTCTCAAGTTTAGACTTTTTAATTAAGGAACAACTAAGGAGTAAAAAAGTACCAAAAATCTTCTATCCTTTCATTAACATGTTTGTAAAGATAATTACAGGAATTAAAATGGAAGAAGTCTCACCAATCAAAGCCATCAAAAACATAAATAAACCAATATTGTTTATTCATGGAAAACAAGATTTGTTTATAGGTTATGAACATAGTGTTAACATGTATGATTCTTACTCTGGACCTAAAAAAATATATCTAGCTGAAGGTAATGCAACCCACGCAAATTCTTTTTACGCAAAAGACTTAAAATATAAAGAGATAGTCAAAGATTTTCTTGAGGAAAACTTAAATGTTAAAGTATAGTTTCAAATCAAAAATCGGAAACATTAGTCTTTTTTCCGATAATAATAAAATTATTAAAATTATTATGCAATCAGATAAATTTTATAATGATGTTCCTGATAAGGCTATTGTTTTGGCTGAAAAAGAGATAATAGAGTATCTAGATAA
>CAZJAP010000020.1:0-14832 GCA_964544325.1 uncultured Candidatus Izemoplasmatales bacterium
TATAGCACCAGCTCTAAAAGTATCTCCTGCAGCTAACATTACTGTTTTTCCTTCATTTTTTATTCTATGAGCTAACTTGCCTATAGAAGTGGTTTTTCCTGTACCGTTAACACCAACAAACAAAATAACGGTTAATCCATCTTTATTATATTTGATATTGGTATTAATAACTTCATTTTTCAAATAAAGTTCAAACATTTGATCGACGATGATATTTTCTAAGTCGATTGGTTTTTCGATGTTTTGCATTTTTACTACTTTGCGGATATTTTCAATAAATTCAACAACAGTATCGACACCAATATCTGCCATTATAAAGATTTCTTCCAGTTTAGAATACAAATCTTCATCAATTGATCTGGATTTTTGTAATATATCTTTTAAAGATGATAATGACTGATTCCTAGTCTTCATCATCCCAATTTTAAATTTTTCTGCTTTAGCGCGTTTTTCTTTATTACTGAAAAGTTTAGAAAACAATCCCATCTGATCACACTCCTAAAAAAATCTATAAGTATTATAACATATTTTTATATTTTTACTAAATCATATAAATAAAAAATTCGCCTCTCTAAAAGGAGAGAGACGAATTTAGGAAGGGTAAGTGTATATAACACTTTTGGGGAAAATGCAACTTATATTGCTGCACTTTATTTTACCATATCTAAATAACATTTTTTATGATGTTTTTGTGATTTTTTGTTAACTGCATTTTTTCCCAGTAATGCATCTTATTTCGCCAGATTCATCCTGTACAACCACATTATTGCAGTCTGGACATTCTTTATCGACAATTTTTAAAGGTGAGATATATTTGCATTTAGGGAAGTTAGAACAAGCTAAGAATTTATTACCTTTGTTTTTACCTTTTTTAGCTTCTCTCACAATCAGTGTTCCATTCTTGCATTCAGGACAAACAACTTCTGTATCTTGACTTACCTTTTTTTCTTGAGGTTTTATATATTTACATTTCGGATAATTTGAACAAGCTTCAAATTTTCCGTATTTTGATATTTTATAAACCATTGGCGAACCACATTTAGGACATAATTCTCCTGTTTCCACTGGTTTAATTTTTTCCATTTTCGCTTTTGCTTTATCGATTAACGGCATAAAGTAATCATAAAAATCTTGTAAAACTGTATTTTGCAGCTCATTACCCTCAGCTATTTCATCTAATGTTTCTTCCATTTTTTTAGAGTAACTTGTACTGATGAACTCATGAAAGAATTGATCTAATTTTTCAGTCGTTAAAGTTCCTTGTTCGGTAGGGAAAAATTTTCTTTCTTTTAAAGTAACGTATTTTCTTTTTAGTAAAGTTGAAACTGTTGATGCATAGGTTGAAGGTCTACCAATCCCTAATTCTTCCATTGCTTTTATCAGTTTAGCTTCAGTGTATCTTGCTGGCGGTGAAGTAAAGAATTGTTTTTTATTTACTTTTTCAGCTTTAATAGTTTCGTTAACTTGGAAATTTTCAATTTTGCAAGTTTGCTTTTCTTTTTCTTCTTCATAATCTTTATTTAATTTCAAATAACCGTCAAATATTGGTTTTGAACTGTTAGCTTTAAAGATTGTTTGATTGTTTTCTAATAAAAGGGTTGTTACTTCATTAATCGCTGGGCTCATCAAAGATCCAACTGCTTTGTCATATATTAATTTATAAATTTTATATAACTGAGAAGAACTAACGCTTTTGAATTTCTTATTGTTTTGCGTCTTGGTAAACTTTTCAAATTCTTTAGAATCTAAATATTTCTTAAAGTCTTCTGGAGTTCTATAAACTGAAGTTGGTCTAATCGCTTCATGAGCGTCTTGGGCGTTGTCTTTATTTTTCAAAGGACGATAATACCCTAAATACTTAGTTCCGAAATTATCTTTAATATATTTTTTTGTGTCATTAACAAAAGAGTCAGATAAACGAGTAGAGTCCGTACGCATATAAGTAATTAACCCAACCATTTCTCCTTGATACTCAATACCTTCATATAACATCTGAGCGATAGTCATTGTTTTATCGGCTGAATAATTATATTTACTAGAAGCGGCTTGTTGCAAAGATGAGGTTGTTAAGGCTGGCCTTGAATAGGATTTTGATTCTTTCTTTGAAAGTTCTATTACTTTAAAAGAATCATTTAAACTATTAAGAATATTATCCGCAATTTCTTCATTTGGAATAACTGGCTTTTCATTATTAACTTTAAATAACTCAGCTTCGACTTCACCAAACTGAGCGGATATTTCATAGTATTCTTCAGGGACAAATTTGTTTATTTCTTTTTCTAAATCAACAATTAATTTTAAAGCCGCTGATTGAACTCTTCCAGCAGATTGTGATTTTATTTTTGATTTCAAGAGGGTAGATAGTTTAAAACCTATTATCCTATCTAACATTCTTCTTGTTTCTTGAGAAGAAACTAAGTTTAGATCAATATCCCTTGGATGATTAAAAGCATTACTAACGGCTTCTTTAGTAATTTCGTTAAAAACAACTCTTTTAACTTCTTTATCTTTGACATTTAAAGTGTCAAAAAGATGCCAAGAGATCGCTTCTCCTTCTCTATCAGGGTCAGTTGCTAGATAGATTTCATTAGCAGTTTTGATAGCTGAATTAAGCTCAGTTACTACTGACTTTTTGTTTTGAAGAACCTTGTAATCAGGTTTAAAACCATTTTCAACGTCAATACCTAAACCGCCTTTTCCGCTGGTAGATAAATCTCTTATATGACCCACGCTAGCTAACACTTTATAGTCCTTGCCTAGATACTTAGAAATTGTTTTAGATTTTGATGGTGATTCCACTATTACTACTTTTTTTGCCATAAGACACCTCGCCTTTATATAATATACGCAATCTTTTTTAATTGTCAACCATTTTCTATTGGTTTTATTTTGAAGAATCTTGGTTATTTTCCCTTAATAATATTTATATTATTATAAGAAAAAAAGTTAGCTAAAAAAATTAACCAACTTAAAATCCTTTAATTATAAATGTCATTCTATCCTTATTTTGCATATCTTTTAAAGTAAATATTTTTGCTTCAGGAAAATACTGTTTAGCAATTGCCGTAAGTTCATCTTTTTTATCATATGCGTGCTCAAAGGCAATTATTGCTTGATCATTTAGGATTTGATCAGCGTTTTTTAAAATTTCACGATAGTAATCTAATCCATCTTCACCACCGAATAATGCTATATGAGGTTCATTATCATATATTAAAGAATCTACCTTTTCTGAATTGGGAATATAAGGAGGATTAGATACGATAATATCAAACTTTTTACCAGCTAAAGGTTTTAGCATATCACCTTGATAAAATTCTACTTCAGCTTCAAGATTTTTTGCGTTTTCCTTGGCTAACAATAAAGCTTCTTCACTGATATCAGTTGCGCTCATATGAAAATTACTTTCTTCTTTAGCTAAAGCTATAGCTAAACATCCAGATCCGGTTCCGATATCAACTATTTCAACTTTTTTGTCTGAAAAGTATTCATCATAATTAATTAAAACATTGGCAACTAACTCTTCTGTTTCAAAACGAGGAATCAAAGCCGTGTTTCGGACCATGAATTTATAACCATAAAAATAGACATAGCCGATAATTTGTTGGACAGGAATATTCTTTTCAAGATAAAGATTTAAAGCTTCAAGAAATTCATTTTCATGTTCTAAAGGCATTTCTTCATCATATTTTAAATATAAATCTGTTGGTGATAATTGAGAAAAATTCAAAAAGAGAAGTTCTGTTGCACTAGTTTCCTTACTAGATTTTCTAGTAAGTGATTTAGCGTTTTTCAGAACTTCTTTATAAGTAGCCATTATTGTTTTGCCAACTTTCTCTTTTGTTCTTCGGCTATTAAAGCTTCTACTACAGGTTCTAGTCTTCCATCGATTATTCGATCTAATTGTTGAATGGTAAGATTAATTCTATGATCTGTTACACGGTTTTGCGGATAGTTGTAAGTTCTAATCTTTTCACTTCTATCGCCACTACCAATCTTAGATTTTCTTTCTTCGCCTTCTTTTTCTAACTTTTCTTGAAGCATTTGATCGTACAACCTTGAACGTAATATTCTTAAAGCTGACGCTTTGTTTTCATGTTGACTTTTACCATCTTGACATTGAGCAACGGTATTGGTTGGCACATGAGTTACTCTAACTGCAGATTTTGTTGTATTTACCGATTGACCTCCAGGTCCGCTTGAACAGAAAGTATCGACTCTTACGTCTTCCATATCTAATTCAAAATCAATATCTTCAGCTTCTGGCAAAACGATAACTGTAGCTGTTGAGGTATGGATTCTACCGCTAGATTCTGTTTGCGGTACTCTTTGAACTCTATGTACTCCAGATTCATACTTTAAATATGAATAGACGTTTTCTCCCATAACCATAAATTCAATCTGGGAAAATCCACCTGCTTCTTTAGGTTCTGCATAAAGCAAATCAATCTTCCAGTTCATGGCTTCAGCAAATTTTGAATACATTCTGAAAAGATCTCCAGCAAAGATATTAGCTTCATCTCCTCCAGCTGCCCCTCTAATTTCTACGATAACATTTTTCTCATCATTAGGGTCCTTTGGAATCAAGAGAAGCTCTAATTCTTCTTCAAGTTTTGCGATTTTTTCTCGTGATGATTCCAGTTCCATTTCAGCCATTTCTCTTATTTCCAAATCCTTGTCTTTGGCCATTTCCTTTAAATCATCAAGTGAGTCCAAAAGCGTTCTATATTCTCTAAATTTTAAGACGGGTTTTTCCAATTTGGAAAATTCTTTTGCTAGTTCCGTGACCTTTTTAATGTCAGTGGCAATTTCCGGTTTACCCATCAATGAAGATACTTCTATGTATCTTTCTTCTAATTGTTTTAATCTATCTGTTAACATTTTTTCCTCTTTTCAAATTAGTCACCGGAGTAAGAATTGAATTTTGATGTTTCCTTATTGAAGATTAACTGAAAATCTCCCGGTGTTCCATGTCGGTTTTTCGCAACTGAAAATTGCGTTAAATTTCTTTTTCTTTCATCATCATTATCTTCATCTTTAACATATAAGAAGATGATGATATCAGCATCTTGTTCAATTGATCCGGACTCTCTTAAGTCAGACATTTTAGGTCGTTTATCTTCGCCTTTTCTTTGTTCGATACCACGAGAAAGCTGAGACAAAGCAACAACTGGCACTTTTAGCTCACGTGCCATTTCTTTTAGAACCCTGGAAATTTCCGATACTTCTTGAACTCTGTTTCCTCGGTAAACTCCAGAACCACTAAGTAATTGTAAATAATCGACGATAACTAAATCTAGTTTACCGTTTTGTTTTAACTTACGACATTTACTTCTTAAATCCATAACTTCTACTGTCCCTGAATCATCAAAGTAAATATTAGTGCCTTTTAAGTTTCTTACAGCCGTCTGTAATCTTTCCCATTCAGTTGAGCTTAAATCAGCTTTTCTTAGTTTGGTATTTGAAATTGACGATTGAGCACTCAAAAGTCTTAACAATAATTGTTCAACACCCATTTCCAGTGAAAAGAAAGCGATGTGTGGTTTACGGTCAAGCGAACCGATATTCAAAGCTAAATTAAGTGCGAAAGCCGTTTTACCAATCCCAGGTCTTGCGGCAATAATCAACAAGTCAGAAGGTTGCAAACCTAGAGTATATGAGTTTAAAGCTTTATATCTAGTATCTAAACCTGTTACATTATCGACAACTTGTTCACGTTCAGCTAGTTTATTGATTGTTTCTTGAGCAATTTCCGAGATATTTATAAAATCAGAGGTTCTACGATTTTTAGTTATTTCGAAAATTTCTTTTTCAACTTGATCAATAAAATGAGGTGCATCTTCAACACTTTTAGACTTATTTAATAATTCATTAAATTTTTCTTGTAATCTTCTTAATACCGAGCGATCTTTTACGATATTAATATACTCAAGAAGATTAGCGGTTGACGGTACAACGGAAGCAAGATTAATAATATAATCTCTACCGCCTACTTTATCTAAATTATTAATATTCTCAAGATAAGTAATTACTGTAATAAGATCAATTGCACTGTTATTATGAAACAGTGATAGCATGGCTTTATAAATTATTTGATTATTAGGACTATAGAAGTCTTCAACCAAAAGTTTATCGGCAATAACATTCATTTCATTGTTATTGAAGAAAACTGAACCTAAGACTGACTCTTCTGCTTCCAAACTGTAAAGCAATGATTCCATATTTTAAATAATCCTTTCTACTCTTGTTCAAGCACTTGAATACTAATAACAGCCGTTACATCCTTGTGTAATTTAATATTTACTTCATATTTGCCTAAAGAATTAATATTTTCACTTAGGTCAATCTTACGTTTATCTACATTGAGATTGTAAGATTTTTTTAGTTCGTCAGCGATTTGTTTAGAAGTAATTGAACCAAATAATTTACCTGATTCACCTAATTTAACATATAACTTAATTGGACTTTCTTCAATCATCTTTTTAAGTTCCAAAGAATTTTGATATTCTTTATTCGCTTCTTGTTTATGTTTTTCAATTTCTTCGTTTAAACTTTTAATATTAGCGGCATTAGCAGCTATTGCATGTTTTGATGTTAATAGGTAATTTCCATAACCTGTTGCGACTTCAATAACATCGCCTTTTTTGCCTTTTCCTTTAACATCTTTTATAAGAATTAGTTTCATTAAAGTATCCTCCTTAAAGCTTTCATGGACTATTTTTTCGATTTCTTGGGCAATCTTTTCTGGCGAACTATCTTTGACTTGTGCAGCAGCATTATTAAGATGTCCACCACCGCCGAATTGCTCCATAATTATTTGTACATTATAGTTATTGATTGACCTTGCGCTAACAGCCACCATATCGTTAGCGATAAAGCCGATAGCAAAAGCCGCTATAATATTATCTATTTCTAACAATTCATCAGCGGTTTTAGCTAATTGGGTTCTATCTGTAACATCTTCCCTTTCCAAAACTGTAATCGCAAAATGGTTGTCGATAATCCGCGCACGATTAACTAGGTTGGATTTAGTCTTAATATCATCCAATGATTCTCTTAAGATTAATCTAGCCTTAGATGGATCGGCACCAAAAATTCTTAACCTAGCGGCTGACTCAAATGTTCTAGCTCCAGTATGAACGGTAAAGTTATTGGTATCAATCATCATTCCCGCTAGCATTATCGTAGCTTCAAAAGGATCGATTTGAACTTCTTCACGGAAGAAATCAATTAGTTCGACAACCAATTCAACCGATGATGAAGCGTATGGTTCGACATAGTTCATTAACATATCAGTAATTGCGTTATCTAAACGGCGATGATGATCGATTACTACTATATGTTTGGTTTTTTCAGTTAAAATCGATACATTTGATTGAGAAGGTGAATGGTGATCAACTAAAATTAGAAGAGAATCATGATTAATCTGTTCTAAAGCATCTTCTGGATCAATAAAATAATCGAGTAACTTAATATACTCTTGATTAAGCATATTTATTAATTTGGCTGTAGTTTGATCGACATTGTCAAAATCAAGAACTATTTTAGAATTCTTGTTTTTAGTTAATGCCATTTCCAATAAACCAACTGCAGCTCCTAAAGCATCCAAATCGGTAAATTTATGAGGCATAATAAAGATACTTCCTCTTTCTTGGAAGAAATCTTCTAAAGCTCTGGAATTAACTTTAGCAGCAATTTTAGAACGTTTTTCAACAGTATTTGTTTTACCGCCAAAGAACTTAATTGGTTGATTTTTTAAATTTACTACTACTTGGTCTCCGCCACGGGCAATCGCTAATTTAAGAGCTTCTTCAGCGGACTCGCCTAATTCAGGTGGCGAAACTTCATAAGCAGCTATGCCAATAGAAAGCGTTACTCTAACTTCGTTATCATTAGCTATTTTGCTAATTGTATTTAAGATGGTAAATTGATTTTTCATCAATTCATCAAGTTTCTTTCTATTCATCATAATTACAGATTTTTCAGGTCTTAAGTTGATAAAATAAATATCATTAGTAGAACACCAAGAGTTTAAAGCTGATAATAAAAGTCCTTGAATATTAGCTTTAACTTGAAAATCCAAATTCGAAGTAGCTTCATTAAAATTATCTAAACTCATAACTCCAATTACATCAGAAAAATCATAATACTTTTGTTTGATTAATTCTCTATCGGTAACTTCGAATAAATAGATTGCATTATTCTTTGGATAGTGGATTATATCATAGGTTTTATCATAAACATTAGTAATAAACTTGCCAATCCTTTTTGAGACATTTTCATAAAGATCTCTACTGATTACTTTAAGCGTTCTATCAACTAAAGCGTTAGAAAATATTTCTTTTGCATTAGCGTTAGCATAAACAATGTTAAAATCATCATCATATAAAATTATCCCTACAGGCATTGAAGTAAGAGCTATTTCTTCTGAATTAAATCTTCGTTTTTGTAAAGAAGTAATTTCTCTGATCTTATTTTCTAATTCTGATATCCTTAAAGCTTTAGATTTTATTAATTGATGATTGATTATTAAGCCAATAATTACACCTAGAAGTATTAAGTTATAAAAAATAAAATATTCTAAATTAAGATTCAACAAATAAGCAAAACGGCCTTCAGGAAATAAAAACAATAATCCTGCGGCAATTAACACTATAAAAATTATGAACCAAAATATAACTTTTGTGGTATTTGTTTTTTTCATCAGTTACCTCACGTGAATTCATAATAAATTATTATACCATAAAGACATTAAAAAATAAACTTGATAACATAGAAAAACAATGCGATATTTCCTATCTAATTCCATAAAGAAAAAACCTACTTTGAAGTAGGTTTTAAATGTTTTTAATCTATTCTTTTACGTACGGTAACAAAGCCATGAAACGAGCTCTTTTAATAGCTACTGCTAAATGTTTTTGATAATAAGCACTTGTTCCAGTAACTCGTCTTGGTAGAATTTTGCCTCTATCAGAAACGAATTTTCTTAACAATTCATATTCTTTAAAATCGATATATGTAACTTTATTATCAGTAAAATAGCATCTTTTTCTATTTCTACGACCTCTTGATTTAAATCCTGGTCTAGCCATAATTATTCCTCCTTTTTAAAATGGTAAGTCATCTTCAACATTGTTGAAATTTCCTGTATCGATATCTTCGTCTTCTTGTTTGCTTTGATAGTTATCGTCGTTGTTTTGTGATCTTGTATCTAAAAATACAACTGAATCACAAACTACTTCAGTAACATATCTTCTAGCATTAATTTTTTCATCCATATAATCTCTTGTTTGTAAACGACCTTCAATGGCTACCATTGCGCCTTTACTAACGTATTTAGCAACGTTTTCAGCTTGTTTTCTCCAAGCTGTACAGTTGAAAAAGTCAGCATTCTTATCGTTATTATTTGATTGAAATGGACGATTCACTGCTAAAGAAAAACTGCATACAGGAATATTGTTTGGTGTGTATCTTAATTCCGGGTCTCTTGTTAAGCGACCGATAAGTACAACTTTATTAAACATTATTTTCCTCCTAAGCTTCGTCTCTAGCTATGATTATATGACGAATGACATCTTCACGAATTTTCATTACACGATCGATCTCGTTAATTGCAGGAATTTCAGCCATTACATCTAAAACAACATAATAACCTTTAGAAAAATCAGCAATTTCATAAGCAAGATCTTTGATGCCCCACTCATTCACTTTCACTTCTTGAGAACCATTATTAGTTAAAATGCTGTTTAAAGATTCAATTAAATCTTTTCTAGCTTGTTCTTCAAGGTTAGGACGAATGATGTACATGATTTCATATCTTTTCATATTTGTACCTCCTTTTGGTCTATTGGCTGCTTTAAAGCAGCAAGTGAGATAAATCACAACGATGTATTATATCATAATAAAATGTCTTTGTCTAGAAAAAATGTCTTGATAAATATCGACAAAAACAAGCTATTATTAATATCAAAAATCAATTATAACTAGTTCTCTTGTTTAGCTTCTTTTCTTGTCTTTTTTTGATAAGGCAATAGCATTGAAACTTTAGATTTGTATTCTTGGTAACCCGGTCTGTTTGCGAGTTTATTTTCCATTAACGGAATACTGATAAACAAGAATAAGGCTATCATAAGAATTGGATAGATTATGTTAATGTCAATAACCTTAACGTGAGAAAAATACATTAGATAAATTCCCACCCAAAACGTTAATTCGCCAAGATAATTTGGATGTCTTGAATATTTCCATAATCCATAATCAATTACTAAAGAAGTTCTATTTCTTTTCATTCTAAAATCATACATTTGTTTATCGGCTATAAATTGGATTACAGCCGCCCCAACCGATAGAAGGAAACCGAGGATAAATAAAGGCGTGATTCCTTGATACTGCATAATATCATGAGCATTAATTAACTGTGCATAAACAACCAGTGTAGGTATCATATGAATACCCATTAAATTAGTAAGGAAATAGACCTTTGGAGCTTGTTCTTTAAGCTTGGTATATCGCCAGTCTTGGTGAGAAAAGCCATTCCAGTTTTTCCACCAATTATAGGTTAAACGAACTCCCCATATCACTACAGCTAGAATCAATAAAATGACATTTAAACTGTAATTCTTATAGAGTACTAACCATTGAAAAACAATTACTATTGGTATCACACTCCAATAAGGATCATATAAAGATGCGTTTTTCGTTATGTTAGAAAAAACGAAAACAAAGAGTGTCATAGTTACTGTTGAAATTAAAGATATAAGTATCATATTATAATTTTGATTATAACCGTAAATCATAATAATTGTTCCAAATAAAATAGCTAAAAAATATACTGCGATAAAAACCCATAGACTTTGATTCTTTGATAAATTTTCAAGATGCATATTCAAGTTACTCCTTTTTTTAAATGTTAAGTAAAATTTGTTCAAAACAAAATTTGACAATCTCCAATTGGATAGTTTCTCTATCACCTAAAAAATACTTATGAAAATCAAAAACTTTATCCTTGATTGAAATACCAATAAATGTTTCTCCTACTTCTTTTCCTGCTAAACTATCTGGTCCAGCTATTCCGCTGACAGAAACGAGGATTTCAGCAGTAGTTAATCTTTTTAATCCCTTTAGCATTTCTAAGACGGTTTCTTTTGAGTATACACTAAAACTATTGATTACGTCTTTTTTGACCCCAAGCACACTTTCTTTGGCTTCATTTGAGTAAACAACATAACCAATTTCAAAAATCTTTGAAGCGTTTTTTTCTTTGGTTAAACTACTGGCCAACAAACCTCCAGTAACTGATTCTGCAAAACTTATTTTATAGTTTTTTATAGAGAGTTTCTCTATAATTTGTTTAGCTAATCCAGAAATTTCTTTTTTCTTTTCTTCTTTCATAATAAAGATCCTTTATAAATTAAATCGGAAATGGAAAACGTCTCCGTCTTTTGCTTTATATTCTTTTCCTTCAAGTCTAAATTTACCTAATTCTTTAGCTTTAGTTTCAGAACCGGAGGAAATTAAATCTTCATAAGATATAGTTTCCGCTCTAATAAAACCTTTTTCAAAATCACTATGAATTATTCCAGCACATTCTGGAGCTTTCATGCCATCTTTAAAAGTCCAAGCTCTAACTTCTTTATCGCCTGCAGTAAAGAAAGTCTTTAAACCTAAAACGTCATAACTCACACTTACTAACTCGTCGAGTCCTGATCTTTTGATTCCTAACTCTTCCATAAACATTTCTTTTTCTTCTTTATCAAGTTCTTGTAATTCTTGTTCGATTTTAGCGCTGATTACAACTGTTCTTGCGCAATCCTTTTGAGCTTGTTCTTTTACCCTGTCAACATACTCATTACTTGAGTAATCATTAATTTCGCTTTCAGCAATATTACAAACATAAAGAATCGGTTTAGCTGTTAAGAAAGAAAAGTTTTTTATAATTTTCTTTTCATCTTCAGTAAGTTCCATAGCTCTAATAGGAATTTCATTCTTTAAAGATTCTAAAATTCTCTCTAAAAGATGAAACTCTTCTACTGCTTCATTATCTAATTTTAGTTCTGCTCTTTTTCTGATCTTTGGTAATCTTTTTTCAATTACTTCCATATCGGCAAAGATTAATTCTATCATTATCGTTTCAATATCTCTTAACGGATCAATGCTTCCATCTACGTGAACTACATTGTCGTCATCAAAACATCTTATGACTTGAACGATAGCGTCAGTTGTTCTGATATGCGATAAGAATTGATTTCCTAAACCTTCGCCTTTAGAAGCGCCTCTAACAAGTCCGGCAATATCCCGAAATTCAAACGTTGTATAAATCGTCTTTTTTGGATTATACATTTTTGTTAGTACATCAACTCTTTCGTCTGGAACTTCAACAACACCAATGTTAGGTTCTATAGTTGCGAAAGGATAGTTAGCAGCTAAAACCTTTGCTTTTGTTATTGCGTTAAAAAGGGTTGATTTACCAACGTTAGGTAAACCAACAATTCCTGCGGTTAATCCCATATTATCTCCTTAAATATTATTCTAAATTAAACAATTTAACTGTATTTTCATAAGTGTTCTTTTCAACTTCTTCAACAGTTATTTGCCTTATATTAGCGATTTCCTTAACTATATATTTTAAATTTTTTGATTCATTAGTTTTACCACGATGAGGAACAGGCGCTAAATATGGAGCGTCTGTTTCAACCAATAGTTTTTTAAGATCAATCTTTTTAGCTATCTCTTTTGGACTTATAGCATTCTTAAATGTAACAGGTCCTGCAAGAGAAATATAAAGATTTAAATCAGTAAATTTCTTAACATATTCAAAAGACCCTGAATAACAATGCATCACTCCGCTTAAACTTTTATCTTTAGTTTCTTTGATGATTTCATAAGTGTCATTGATAGCGTCTCGCATATGTACAATAATTGGTAATTTATGCTTGTTTGCTAAATTGATTTGCTTTATAAAAAGATCTTTTTGTTTATCCGCAAAGTTTTTATCCCAATAATAATCTAAACCGATTTCTCCAACAGCTTTGACTTTACCGTTGGTAAGGTTTTCTTCTAACCAAACAAGATCGCTTTCTTTATAATGTTTAGCTTCGCTTGGGTGAATGCCAATAGCAGCATATACTTCATCATACATAGCAGCTATATCTAAAGCTAACTCTGATGATTCTTTGTCATAGCCTACACAGATAAACTTAACAACACCGTTTTCTTTTGCTCTTTCAATAATTTCCTCAATTCTTGGAAATAACTCTTCATCATTAAGATGAACATGAGAATCTATTATCATATGTAACTCCTCTAGTATTTATTTTATTTCTAGGTAGTAATCAACTAGATTTTCTGTACTAAAGCCAAAATATTCTTGAACTTCCTCTCCCTTGCCGCTTCTACCAAAATCATCGATTCCACAAACTACTTGAGCGAATTCATACCAACCGATTGAAGAACCCATCTCAATTGCTACGGTAAACATATCGTAAGGAAGAACTTCTTCTTGATATTCAAATGGTTGTTTGATAAACAACTCTCTAGAAGGCATCGAAACAACTTTAATATCAATATTGTGCTGTTCTTTCAATTCTTTAGCTGCATTAATAGCTAATTCTACTTCAGAACCAGTTGCTAAGAAGATAGCTTCAGCGTTATTGTCTCCATAAACTGGATAAGCACCTTTCGTAAAGTTTTCATAATCCACCTTATAATTAACGCTAATATTTTGTCTTGTTAAAGCAATTATATTAGGTGTTTCTTTAGCTTCGAGTGCGTATCTAAAGGCATGTTTTACTTCATTCGCATTAGCAGGTCTAAATACATTGATATTAGGCATAGCTCTAAACATTGTTAGTTGTTCTATCGGTTCATGAGTCGGACCATCTTCTCCGACAGCTACAGAATCATGTGTAAAGATAAATGTTGACGGAATATTCATTAAAGCTGCAATTCTAATTGCTGGTTTCATGTAATCAGAGAAAATAAAGAAGCCACCGCTAAATGCCTTTAGGTTATGAAGAACCATACCATTGATGATTCCTGCCATCGCGTGTTCTCTTACACCAAAATTAATGTTTCTGCCGGTACGGTTTGAAACATCAAAGTTTCCATTAATGCCCTTAACTTTTGTTGATGAAGTTAAGTCTGCACTTCCACCAATTAAAGCTTTTGAATGTTCAGATAACGTATTGATCAATTTGCCAATAGTTACTCTAGTTGCTTCTGAGATATTTTCTTCTTGAGGAATCAACTTTTCAAAATCGATATTTATCTCATTATTAACTATATTCATTAATTCATTATAGTCGTTTATAAATAAGTCTTTATATTTTTTTAAATTGTTATTCCATTCTTTATATAGTTTTTCTCCGCGATTAAGGAAAGAATTCCTAAAGTCTTCATAAACCTCTTCCGGTACTTCAAACTCAGGATAATTATATCCTAATTTTTCTCTCATAACAAAAGTTTCTTCTTTACCTATTGGCGACCCATGAGTCTTAGAAGTTCCTTCGTTTTTAGAACCAAAACCAATAATAGATTTAACTTCAATAAATGATGGTTTATCGCTCTTTTTAGCCTTTTCTATAGCAACATTTAGAGCTTTTAAGTCATTAGGTTTTTCGATTAGAAAATATTCCCAATTCATAGCTTCAAACTTTTGTTTTAAGTTTTCGTTGAAAGCAAGACTTACTGGTCCGTCTAATTGAATATCATTAGAATCAAATAAAACAATTAATTTGTTTAATTTAAATCTTCCGGCAATCGCCATAGCTTCCATGGTGATGCCTTCTTGTAAATCTCCATCTCCACATAAGGCATAAGTATAATGATCTATTA
>CAZJAP010000021.1:0-14655 GCA_964544325.1 uncultured Candidatus Izemoplasmatales bacterium
TTTCTGCATAATATGACATTCTTGCAAATCAACCACATGATGAGATTTAGCTTTAAAAAACCCAGCTTTAATCCCTTTTTCTCCTTGAGAAAACTTAATTTCCACTTTGTTACGATAATGATATGGATTTACCATAGAAATTATCTCTTCAACTTGAATATCTTTTTGAGGCAATTTTTTAGTCATCAATTCAATTCTATATTTCTTGAACGCAGCTTGAACATCATAATCCATGTGCATTAATTCGCATCCGCCACAATCAAAGAAATGTTTGCATTTCGGAGCTTGACGATACGGACTACGATTAAGCCTTTCAATAACTTTACCAAACCCGTATTTCTTTTTTCTTTCTATAATCTCTATTCTAGCAGCTTCTCCTTTTAATAAATCCTCAACAAAAACAGTGTAACCATCTTCTAGTTTCGTTACACCAAATCCATTATGAGTTAAATCCACTGCTTTAACGACAAAAATATTGTTTTCCGACATCATTATTCCTTCCTATTCATAAACAAAAAAGCACATAAGCCTCAATTTATTATACCATACTTTTTCAAAACAGTGTCCAATTAAAATAAAATAAAGCCAATACGATTGGCTTTATTTTTGCTTTTATTCTGCTTAAAAAACTTTATATTTCTTATTATTCAACAACGATTCTTACAATGTCGCCGTCATCTGATTTAATATTTACTATTTCACCAACAACACCTGAATTAATCATGCTAATTAATTCATCGATATCTAAATCAAAGTCATCAGTATCAATCTTCATAATTTTTTTGCTTTTTAATAATTTTGCGAACTCAATAGGTAATTGAATTCTTACTTGATCACCATCGCTAGAATCAACGTTGATTTTTAGCATTCTAAATTGGTTTTTCTTATCAATAACTTTTAAGTCATCTTCAATTTCATTTTTAGTTGATAAAGCCGCTAACAATTTTTCAGCTTGGTCAGCATTTATAACATTTTTTGATAATAATTCTAATATTTTCATTCTTTCTTGTTTAAGATCTTGATTAGCCATTTTTATTTCCTCCTTATTTAACCTTTGACAATAGTTCAGCTGCTTCTTCAGCAGTTAATTCACCGTTGTCGATTTTTTCTAGAATTTCAACTCTTGATAATTTTACTTCTGGTTCAGATTCTTCTTTTTCTTCTTCAATAGTCTCTTTATTATCAGCTTGATACCCTAAACCTGTTACAACATCATCTAACATTTTTTTAATTGTTGGATATGAGTAACCCATTTCTTTTTCAATAGCTTTAATATTACCTCTATTTTTTACAAAAACTTCAATAAAATATAATTTTTCCGTATCCAAATAATTAAATTTAGATAAAGTAAATCGGCCTTTAATTTCAGTGTTACAATTGTTACATGTTAATTGAACAACTTCTAAATCGTGATGACAAACTGGACATTCTGATATAACTGGATATTTTTTTGACATTTTCTTATTCCCCCTCATTGATTTTTTAATATCTTCTTCGATTGATCTTTTTAAATCCTTTTTAAAATCTAAATTCATAACTTAATCTCCTTTTAAATTGTTTTAATTATAATTTTTTCTTTTGTTGAAGCATTTACTATAATTTTTATATTCTTACTATTAATTAGTTTATAAATTTCTTCTTTTGATATTGGAATATTCATTTTATCGAACTTAATAAAAGGTAATGCTATTCTAAATATTATTAATGGTATCGGTAAAAAGAATAAGATCTTTAAAAATGTATTAACGCCCTTCTCATCCGGAATATGAATTTTGAGTTTTATAAAATGAGCATTATTTGTAAAATTAATTTTTTGATTTTGTTTATAAATCTTTTTATAAGCTTTATTAGGAGTTATTTCATTTTTTTGTAATAAATCCAAAATAACTTTTTCATCTTCTTTTCTTTTTTTGTTCAAAAATAGTAAGAGCAAACCTAATCCTAATACAAATCCGCCAAAATCAAATACTAAAACATCTATTACGCTAGCTGATCGATCTACCGGTATGTTTTGAAACAATTCGTCGATAGAAGCTGTCATCAACCCGATTACTAAAACTTTTAGAATTGATAATCCCCAATATTTAGCGGTAAAGTAATAAGATATTCCTAATATAAAATATTCAAACACATGAGCGCTTTTTCTTACTACATTTTCAATTATATCTATTGCAATATTATTATTTGTAAATATATTATCTATAAATCCTTTAAAACTAACACTTAAATTTGAACTGAGATTTGCCGAATCGGCTCCTGATAATAAAGACATCGAGAATATAAATAGAGTAATTATGATAGTAATTGATAAACTTATATATTTCTTTTTCGTAACATTATTTTCTATTGCGATCTGTCTTAACATAAAGCGTCTCCCAAATTCCAGTAGTAGTTGTTTCCATATTTACGGGTTTAATTTGACTATTCCAATTAATATTGTCAGTCAACAATTTCATTATACCTTTCATATTGTTATCTCCTTTTTTATTTAATTTCTTGTCACTTTAAAATTATCTAAGCAAATATTTTGCCATAAATTATCTTTGCAAACACCCTTAGGGTAAATTCTTATTAGCTTTTTAGTATTATCTTTCATAATTAATACCTCCTTATTAGAACAAATGATATTTAAGTGTTAGTTTCGTTTTATGAATTTTTATTTGAGTAATTGTTAATTTTCTTAACTTACACCTTAATTATATCAAGCATTTTTTAAATGTCAAGCATTTTTTTTAATTTTTTTTAATTTTTTTAATATTTTAATAAAAAAAGCCAATTTTCTTGGCTTTTTTGTTTAATATTTTTAATTTTATCTTTAATTTTATAAATTTTTCTTTAATTCGAATATTAAATCTCTTATTTTTGCAGCTTGTTCAAAATCTAATTCTTTAGCATAAACTATCATTTGTCTTTCAAGCATTTCAACATTTCTTTCAATTTCTTTTCTACTTAACTTGTCATAATCAAAAGCATCTTGATTAGCGTCCGTTTTAATCGATATTGCATCGGGGATATTTTTTAGAATAGTTTTAGGTATAATATTATTCTCTAAGTTGTAATTTTCTTGAATCATTCTTCTTCTATTTGTTTCATCAATTGCTCTTTGCATCGATTGAGTTATATTGCTTGCATACATAATTACATGTCCATGAACATTCCTAGCGGCTCTACCTATAGTTTGTATTAATGATTTATCACTTCTTAAGAAACCTTCTTTATCTGCATCTAAAATAGCAATCAAGGATACTTCAGGTAAATCTAATCCTTCTCTTAATAAATTAATACCTACTAAAATATCATATTCTCCTAATCTTAACTTTCTAATTATGTCCATTCTTTCTAAAGATTTAATTTTTGAGTGTAAATATCCAACTTTATATCCTAAAGATTTAAGGTGAGTTGTTAAATCTTCACTCATTTTAATAGTTAAGGTAGTTATTAATACCCTTTCATTTTGATCAATAGTTTTATTAATCTCTATCAATAGATCATCTATTTGGTTCATTGAGTCTTTAACCTCGACTAAAGGATCGATTAATCCTGTAGGACGAATTATTTGTTCTATAACTTCTCCCGCTCTATTTAATTCATAATCTCCCGGAGTAGCTGAAGCATAGATAACTTGATTTATTTTTTCATTAAATTCTTCAAAGTTAAGAGGTCTATTGTCCAAAGCACTAGGCAATCTAAACCCGTATTCTACAAGAGTTTGCTTTCTGGATCTATCACCATTAAACATTCCTCTAACCTGAGGTAATGTAACATGAGACTCATCAACAATCAACAAAAAATCTTTGGGAAAGAAATCAATTAAAGTTGATGGAGTTTCACCCTCCTCACGCAAAGCTAAGTGTCTAGAGTAGTTTTCAACTCCAGCCACAGTTCCCATTTCTCTTAGCATTTCTAAATCATACATGGTTCTTTGTTCAATTCTTTCAGCTTCTAGTAATTTATTATTTTCCTTAAAATATTTCACTCTTTCCGTAAGTTCTTCTTTTATTCTTTTTAAAGCCTCTTCTAATTTATCATTATCAGTTAAAAAATGAGAAGCCGGAAACAATGATAGAATCTCATAATCCTTATATATCTCACCACTAACAATATTAAATTCTCTAATTCTTTTTATTTCATCAAAGTCAAATTCAACTCTGATCCCCTTAGTTTTATGATAAGGAGGTAAGATTTCTACTACATCTCCCCTAACTCTAAAACTACCCCTAACAAAATCAGTATCATTCCTAACATAAAGAATTTCAACCAAACGATTTAATAATTCTTGTCTAGACATTTCTTCAGCTTTTCTTAGCGTTACCATACCAGCTCGATAAACTTCCGGATCCCCAATACCATAAATACAGGAAACACTAGCAACAATAATGACATCTCTTCTTTCTAGTAAAGAAGAAGTCGCCGCATGTCTAAGTTCATCAATCTCATCATTAATAGAAGCATCTTTTTCAATATAAATATCAGCTCCTGGAACATAAGCCTCTGGTTGATAATAATCATAATAAGAAATAAAATATTCAACTCTATTTTCCGGAAATAAAGATTTTAATTCTGAATACAACTGTCCCGCTAAAGTTTTATTGTGAGCCAAAACCAATGTAGGACGATTTACTTCTTGAATAACATTCGCAACAGTATATGTCTTACCGGTTCCTGTCGCACCTAAAAGAACTTGTTCTCTGACGCCATTCTTTAAATTGTTAATCAGAGAATTAATAGCTTTAGGTTGATCACCCATTGGTTTGTAGTCTGATTTTAATAAAAATTTATCCATTTTATCACCGGTATTAGTATATCATATAATTATATCTGCTGGTTATTTATTGATTAAATTGTTACAATAGTAAAAGAGGTTATATAAATGAAAATATTGCTAATTGGAATTAACTCAAAATTCATCCATCCTAATATGGCTATTAGATATCTTAAAGCTAATAGTGATTTTGATGTTGATATAAAAGAATATACAATAAAGGATAATATAGAATATATAATAAAAGATATACTTATTGACGAACCTAGTTTTATCGGATTCAGTTGTTATATTTGGAATATTTCAATAATTAAAATATTAGCTGTTAAAATAAAAGAAATAGCTCCAAAAACAAAAATTCTTTTTGGCGGTCCTGAAACTAGTTATGATTATGATGAATATTTAATATCAAAAATCGTTGATTTCATCATTATAAATGAAGGTGAAGAAGCTTTCAATAAGTTATTGAAAGCTTTAAATACGAACACTCCATTTGATGATATCCCTAATCTTGCTTATCTAAAAAACGATGAAATTACTAGAAATAAACAAGCTGTAATCAAAGATTTAAATATTTTAAAGAGTCCTTATAAATTCAAAGAAGACATCCTTGACATACCAAAAAAAGTTCAATATGTAGAACTTTCAAGAGGATGCCCATATCAATGTAGTTATTGTCTGGCTTCATTAGAAAAAGGATTAAGATTTTTTGACATAAGTAAAGTTTTTGAAACAATTGATTATTTGGTTTTAAACGGAGTTAAAACAATTAAATTTTTAGATAGATCATTTAACGCTAACAGAAATATCGCTCTACAGTTTTTCAAACTCCTAGTTGAAAAAGATTATCCTAAAACGATTTTTCAGTTTGAAATTAATGGAGATGTTTTACATTCAGATATAATTGATTATCTAATTAATAATGTTAAGAAAAATTACATTAGATTTGAACTTGGAATTCAATCAACAAACGATAAGGTGAACCTAGCAATTGACAGATATCAGAATACTGATATTCTAATAAAAAACATTCAAAAGTTACAAACATCAAATGTGATTTTGCATTTAGATTTAATAGCTGGATTACCTTATGAAAACTTAGATAGTTTCATCAATACCTTTAACAGGATCTTTATGCTTTTTTCGAATGAGTTGCAACTGGGATTCTTGAAAATGTTAAAAGGTACAAAAATAAGAAGAGAAGCTGAACTTCATGATTACAGTTATTCTTCTAATCCACCATATGAAATTATAGATAATAAATATATATCTAAAGAAGAATTGGAATTAATACATAAAGTGGAAATTTTTCTAGAAATTTATTGGAATAAAGGATTTATGAATAATACGATTCAAATGATTGTTGAAGAAATGAAAAACCCATTCTTATTCTTTAAAAACTTATTTATTTATTTTCAAGAAAATAATTTGAGTTATAAAAGATATCAATTATTTGAAATATTCTTTAATTTGAAAGAGTACTTAATATCAATAAATAACTTTAATCAAAAATATATGGATTCGATGAAATTGGATTATCTCAATTATCATAATATCAAGCCAAAAGCCTTTTGGTTTGAAGACATAAAGAAACAGGAGGTAATTAGAAAATTCCATCAAGCAAATCAAAACTTTAATTTAGATAAACTATATAAATATTCTTTGGTTACTAAATATAAAGTAGGGTACTTAGTTGTAATTTACTACCCTGAACATAAGGAAATATATTATTTTAACGAAGAACAAACAAAAAGAATTAGCTGAGCTAATTCTTTTTATATTAATTCAATTTTGATAAGTACGAATATAAATCACTTGATTTCGCTTGAACCTTTAATGCTTGATCTAAAGGTATATGTCCTACGTCTAAACTTTTTGTGTATACTGCAAAACCGCCTAATCCTGATTTTAATAGATCTACTGAATGAACACCCATCTTACTAGCTAAAATTCTATCAAAAGAACTCGGTGTTCCGCCACGTTGTATATAACCTAATACTGTAGCTCTGGATTCATAACCGGAATTCTCTTGAATTTTACTCGCTAAATCAAAAACATTAATGATATTTTCAGCAACTACGACAATCAAATGTCTCTTGCCTACATTTTCAGCTTTTTTAACTTGTTTTAGAATGTCTTCTTCGTTATATCCGGTATCTTTAGTAATTACAATTTCAGCTCCAGTAGCTATACCGGAAAAGATAGATAAATCACCGCAATTTCTTCCCATAACCTCAACAACAGTACATCTTTGATGTGAGAAGGAAGTATCTCTTAATTTATCTATAGCATCAATCGCTGTATCAAGAGCGGTGAAAAACCCGATCGTAAACTCTGTCGAAGGGATATCATTATCAATAGTACCAGGAATCGCTACACAATTAATTCCCATTTCATTTAAAGCTAGCGCTCCTCTAAAAGTTCCATCGCCGCCAATACATACTAAGTTATCTATTCCTAAAGCCTTTAAATTATCTACCGCTTTTTGCCTAACTGATACTTCTTTAAAAGATTCTAGTCTAGAAGAGCCTAAAATTGTTCCACCACGATTTAATATTTGTCCAACATCATTACGATCTAATTTCTTGATTTTGCCTTCTACAAGCCCTTTATACCCATCAAAAACTCCATAGGCTTCATAACCATTATTGATTGTACTACGAACTACTGCTCTAACACAAGCATTCATTCCTGGTGCATCTCCACCAGATGTTAAAACTGCTATTTTCATAAATATCTACTCCTTGATAATTTTTATTCTATTTATTATAATCGATTTTCTATGATTTCTATAATCTAATTTACCGTTAACCAGATAAACTTTCCCTAAGACAAAATCAAATCTAGCATATACATCAGGGAAAACCACACAATCAACGCTATCAAATTCATCCTCCAAGACAATAAAAGCCATATCTTTGCCATCTTTTGTTTTATGAATTTTAACCTTACTTAAAACTCCGACAAATTCAAGATTTTGAGATTGAGACAAAAGGGCTTCAGATAGCACTTTATAATTATTACTAGTTATAATTTTTTGATAACTATGAATAGGATGGTATTCAAAGTTAACGCCTAAAAGCTCTTTTTCCTTATTTTGGAGAAAATCGAAATCATATTCTTGATAATCTATATACTTAAATTCACCACGGCTACCGAATGATATATAACTCTGAATATTGCCTATATTTTGTATTAAGGTTTTTTTATTGATTTTAAAATCTTCAAAAGCACCAGCGAAAACAAGAGCTTCAATAACATTTATTCCTATATCGTTAGCTCTTGACATAAAGTCAATAAAATTTGTTATTGGTTTTTCTTCTTGAATACTCGTAATGTTTTTAGCCATTACTTCGCCAATACCTTTTATAGCTTTATATGGGAATCTCAAAGAACTTTCATCAAATTCATATAAATCTTTTGATTTGTTGATTCTTGGGGGTAAAACTTTAATACCCATTTTTTGACATTCCATAATATACTTTTTAGTTCCTGTTACTGATCCAATTTGAGAATTTAATAAAATCGCTAAAAAATATTTTGGATAATTAGCTTTGAGATATGCCATCCAATAAGCAACAAAACTATATGCGACAGCATGGCTTTTATTAAAACCATAATTTGCAAATTTAACTATATAGTCATATATTTGTTCACCAATATCTTCAGAATAACCTTGCTTAATTACTCCTTTAACAAATTTTTCTCTTTCTTTTTCCAAAGTCAATCGATTTTTCTTGCTGACAGCTCTTCTTAACACATCAGCTTCACCTAAAGAATATCCAGCAAATTTATTGGCAATTTTCATAATTTGTTCTTGATACACTATTATTCCTTGCGTGTCTTTTAAAATCGGTAAAAGATCCAAATCAAGATAAGTAATTCTTTCTTCTTTATTTCTTCTTTTTATAAATGAAGGTATATTTTCCATAGGCCCAGGTCTATGTAAAGATATGCATGTAGCAATATCAGTAAAAGTGTCGATCTTCATCTGTCTCATCAAGTTCATCATGCCTTCCGATTCTAGTTGAAAAATACCGATACTGTTTACATCCTGCAGCAGTTTATAGGTTGGTTTATCATCTAAAGGCACTTTATATATATCGATTTGTTTATTTTCGTATTTTTTTATTAACCCTATCGTTTCAGCGATAATTGATAAATTTCTAATTCCTAAAAAATCGATTTTTAATAATCCTAGTTTTTCTAAATCACTAGCTTCATATTGAGTTTGCAGCATATCTAACAAACCAACTTGAGTTGGAGAGTATTCCTGGATATTATCTTCAGTAATAATTATACCCGCAGCGTGAGTTGATGTATGCCTACACAAACCATTTAATTTTTCAGCTACTGTTAATAATTGGTTTATTTCTGAATTATTAATATAATACTGATATTTTTTAGGGTATTTACTTTTGAATTCTTCGATTGAATTATTGGTTTCCGAAATTTTACTTGTAATATCATCAATAATAGTGCTTGATATACCTAAAATTCTAGCTACATCTCTAATAGCTGATTTCCCTTGAAAAGTACCGAAAGTAACAATAGAAGCTACTTTTTGATGTCCGTATTTTTCAACAACATATTTGATAATTTCATCTCTTTTGTCATCAGGGAAATCCATATCAATATCTGGCATGGATATTCTTTCTGGATTTAAAAATCTTTCAAAATATAAATCAAATTCGATTGGATCGACATCTACTATCCCTAAAACATAAGCAACTAAAGACCCGGCTGCTGAACCTCTACCAGGTCCAACTAAAATACCTTGTTTTTTTGCATATAAAACAAAATCCCAAACAATCAAAAAATAATCTTCATACTGCATTTTTTTAATTACGCTTAATTCATAATCTAAACGCGATTTATAATTTTCATATTCTTCTTTAAAAATATTTTTTTGTTTTAGTCTTCTTATTAATCCTTTATTTGTTAGTTCATCAAGTTTTTGAGAAGCACTTTGATTTTTTAAAGGGTATTTTGGCAAGTATGTATTAGAAAAATCAATTATAACTTCGCAAGCCTCAACTAATTCTAAACTATGTTTAATAGCTAATGGGTAATTTTTATAAATAGAATTCAATTCCTCGGGATTTTTTAAACATAAATTTTCATCTTCAACTTCAAAAAGACCTTGTGCATCGTTATTTTTTTGCAGTATTTGCATTAGAATCTTAGAAGCTGTTTTATCTTCGAAATCAATATACTTTACATTATTTATAATTACCGTTTTACCGTAATCCTTTAATTTTGGCGCTATTTTGACTTCTGTTCCATAGTCTCTTAAATCTAAACCTAAATATAGGTTTTCTAAACTATCAGAAATCTCACCGATTATTTTATAAATCAACTCATCATTATTATTAAATACAGCTTCCGAAAAAATATCTCTGTCAGAGACTATTACACCTATCAAACCGTGATTATTTTTCTTTAAATAACCCAAACTGACAAGTTCATTACCTTCAGAAATAAGAGAACTGATTTTAATTAAACTTTTATAACCTACATTGTTTTTAGCGAATAATAATACTTTTTGATTTTTGAAATTTTCCCCTTCTAAGGAAATATCAAGTCCAATTATCGGTTTTATGTGATGTTTTAGACAAGCTTGATAAAATTTTATTACACCATACATATGATTCCTATCAGCTAATGCTAAAGTTTTAAAGCCAAAAGAAGCTGCTTTTTCAACAGCTTTGTCAATGTCTATCAAACTACCATTTAGCGAGAAAGAACTCTGCATGTATAAATTAAAATCAATCATAGTGTTCACCAAAAATATTATAACATAACAGAAACTAAAAAACTCACTTTTTCCTTAAAATTAAAACCACTCCAACTATCGATATAATAAGAAATAAATATTTAAAATATTCTTGAAACCATGATATATTTTCTGGCGCTTCACTTGTATTAGAAGTAATAGTAAAGTTAATAACTTTATATACTTCTTCATCAAGCATAAGTTCTAATTTATATGTGCCCGGCTCTTTTAATTCAAACTGACCCGAAACTATAGAACCATTTAATAAAGCTTGTCCAAACACATTTATTTTAGCGCTTTTATAATTTTCGCCGTCTTCAACACCTTGAACTGTAGGCGCAATTGTAAATTTTAATTTAACCTGATAATTATTAATTCCCAGTAACATCAAATCAAATTCACCAGTTTTACTAATAATAGATGAATCATATATTTCTCCATCGATCATCATCAATTGCGCATTAGAATAAATTCTGATAGGAGTATTAAATGTAGAGTTATCCATTAATGTTTTTTGTTCTTTTCCATCATTGTATTCTATATATGGTAAGATTGTAAAATCAATTTCTTTGTGGTAATCATTGACGCCTAAAATTTGCAAATGATGAATACCTACTTTTTTAACTTCTGATCCAATAAGATATTTTTGATTATTTAAATACAATTCTCCAAAACTGAAAATAGAAACATCTCCTAAATACCCTTCATTATATTTATTTCCCAGAATTTTAATCTCTGGATTAACTGTAACATCAAATTCGAAAAAATAATTGATATCTATAATTTGTATTTTATAATTTCCAGGATAATTTAAATCTATCTCTTTAACTTCTTCTTCATTAATTTTAGCTATACCCTGGAATTGATAGTTAAATGTTCCAAGATAATTATTAGAGATGTCAATCTTTTCAATTCTTTTTAAGTCTTTATCAAAAATTATCTCATTATCTTCATATCCAACTATCAATAAATAATTATGATTTGCGATATAGGAGGGTTTTTCGTCAAGTTTTTTGACTAGAGTTTTATTGCCGCTAAGGTCATATTTTATTACGATAGTTTCTTTATAAAAATCTTCACTAAAATTCCCATAATTAAAAAATATATTACAAATAATAATGAAACTTTCTTCATCGACAATAGCTAGATATGTAAATATATCATATTCACCGGTGTCATATATCTCCTCAAATTCAAGAATCATCGTTTCTTTATTAAAGATTCTAACATATCCATCAAAGCTATCATTATTTTGAATATTACCATATTCAATTATCTTATTGTTTATCTCGTACGAATCCTTCTTTTGATAATCTGCTGGAATAATCTTAAATATTAAAAAGAGACTTAAAAGCAAAATTTTCATAAAAAAACCCCCTCAAAGTAAATAATACCTTTGAGGAGGGTTGTTTCTTTAAATTATAATAAAGCTAAAGTATCTCTGGCGATCATAACTTCTTCGTTAGTAGGTATAACATAAACCTTGATTTTTGAATCATCAGAAGAAATTAGTTTTTCTACACCACGGCAATCATTTCTTTCTTCATCAATTTTAACTCCTAAAGCAGAAAGTCTATTACAAATATCGGATCTTGTTGTTTTAGCGTTCTCACCGATTCCAGCTGTAAATACTATAGCATCAGCACCACCCATATAAACATAATAACTTGCTATGTAATCTGCGATTCTTTTTGCTTGAACAGAAATTGCAAGTGCAGCTCTATGGTTACCTTTTTCAGCTGCGTCAACTAAATCTCTAGAATCAGAAGATAATCCAGATACTCCAATATATCCTGATTGTTTATTTAAATAGTTAGTAATTTCTTTAGCTGATTTATTCTTCTTGTTCATCATATATTCGATTACAGCTGGATCAATATTACCAGATCTTGTACCCATTGGAATACCTTCCAAAGGTGTGAATCCCATTGATGTATCAACTGATTGACCTTCTTTTACAGCACATATTGAAGCTCCATTACCGATATGAGCAACAATTACGTTAACTTCTTCTGGCTTTTTACCCATAACTTCAGCGGTACGATGAGAAACATATTTATGAGAAGTTCCATGGAAACCATATTTTCTTACCTTGTATCTTTCATACCAATCGTAAGGAACTGCATAAAGGAATGATTCCTCAGGCATAGTGTGATGGAAAGCTGTATCAAATACACCAACATGTTTTACATTTGGCAAAATCTCTTTAAAGGCTTTAATACCAATCAGATTTGGACCTAAATGTAAAGGAGCTAAATCAATTATGCTTTCTAAATATTCTATTTCCGCTTCTTCTAAAACAATGCTTTCCGCAATCTTATCTCCGCCATGAACAACTCTATGTCCTACACCAGATATTTCATCAAAAGAAGAAATTATTTTATGCTCAATAAGTTTTTCTAATAAGATACTTACTGCTTCTGCGTGATTATCAATATCTCTTGTTTCCTCAATCTTATCTCCATTAACCTTAATAGCGAAAACAGAATTTTTCATCCCAATTCTTTCTACTATCCCACTTGTAATAAGCTTTTCGCTAGGCATTTCTAACAATTGAAATTTTAAAGAAGAACTACCTGCATTAACTGCCATTATTTTTTTCATTATTTATCCTCTCACTCTATAAAATTCTATTTTTTCAAACCATTCGTTAAGTTGATTGATAACTTTCACCATCTCCGTTTGATCACTAAAATCTGGTAAATCAGCTACTAAAAACTTTTCTGGTTTAATAAAGTTCTTACCAATTTTTTGTAAAATGAATATACTTTTATGATTGTTCTTGAAGATTGATTCAGGCAAAACAATCATTCCGAAAAAATGCCATTTATCTTTCACTTCATAAATAAAATCTCTAATCTTTTCATCATCGAAAAAAGTATTATCAATAATGCTTATGAAAAAAGAATCCTCTTTTAACAAACTATATATATGCTTGATTATATCATAAATCTTTTCTTGTTCAACTCCGCTAAAATCCGTAACGGATAAATCAGATTCAAGATTATTGAAAGAAAGAATGTCTTGAAAATAAATGTTATTGCCATATTCTAACATTCCCAATAACGCTTGAGATAATTTATAGAATATCATATCATTTTCGACCCCGACAAGAGCCACTTGTTTTTCTAAGTTATTAGCTAATCCGGATAATAAATTACCTGTTCCTACCAAAGGATCGAAAATCAATAAATCTTCTTTATCGTAAAATTTATTTACCAAATAACTTATAAAAATTCCAAGACTTTCAGGAGTCACCATTTGGTTAGAAATGTTTTGGTGTTTTAATCCTCTAAGGCAAGAATATTGGAAAGCTTTCCTTATTTCTTCTTTGTTAAAATCAATATCTTTGATGCTTTCCATTAATTCCATCAATTTAATATTTAAATCTTCTAAGTCACTCTCAACAGAATTAGCAAGAATATTCTCACAAGTTTTAACTAAACCATCTAAATATGAGATTTTTAATTTTTCATAATAGAGAATAGCTGATTGGTCAAAAACATCAAACAATTTCTCTACATTATCTTGTTTTACCATGATTAATCACCACAAAATTATTGTATCATAATTGTCATATTTTGACAATAAATTATCCTTCTAAATGCTTTAATTTCGCAAAATAATAAATATGAATAAAAATTCACATCTAAATATGGCTATCGTTAGAAGAAAGCTCCATAAATAACACTAAGTAAAAATCAGTGACTAAACCTTAAAAATATGGTATTATTAAAAATGTGAGGGCAATATGAAAGATAAAATTATAAAAATGATTCATAATTATCAAATTTCAACTAAATCAAAAAATCCTACCTGCCGCTATCATCCATCTTGCTCAAATTATGCGATTCAAGCTTACGAAAATTATGATGTTTTGACCGCTTCAGCACTATCATTATGGAGAATAATAAGATGTAACCCTTTATCAAATGGCGGTTATGATCCAATCCCTAAATACAAAAAAGCTTTTAAAGAACAACAAATTAAAGAAAAATTTAATCCATTAAAATAAAAAAAAGGCTTGATACTTATAATGTATCAAGCCTATATTTTTTTGGATGGTGCGGGCGACAGGACTTGAACCTGCACTCATAAGAACTAGATCCTAAGTCTA
>CAZJAP010000022.1:0-14633 GCA_964544325.1 uncultured Candidatus Izemoplasmatales bacterium
AATCATAATAATCATCACTGATTTTTCTGCCATCATAATCGCCAAAGTTTCTTTCGATAAGATTTTTGTCGATAATTATTGGTCTTGCAATAACCATACCATGATTAATAAGCGTTGCGGTTTTATAAGCTCTTTTTAATGGCGATGAAATTACTAAATCAAAATTTAAATCTAGCGATTTTAAATATTTGCCTGTATCTAGAGCTTGTTTTATACCTGTTTCGTTAATAGGGTTATCCATTCTTCCTTGTACAATAAAATTTTTATTAGCATCAGTTTCAGCGTGACGTAATAGATAAATCTCTGTCATTTTTATATCACCATAAGTATTATACTACAATTATTAAATTATGATAAAAAAAGACAATGAAAGTGTTTACATTTTCCGTGGTTTACTTATTTTTTATGTTGGTGTATAATAATATTACGTTTAAATGAGGTGATCAAGATGAGAGTAGTAGATATAATTGAAAAGAAAAGAATGGGTCAAGTTTTAACTGAAAAAGAAATTGATTTTGTTATATCAGGATATGTAAAAAACGAAATTCCTGACTATCAAATTTCTGCACTTTTAATGGCTATATTCTTTCAAGGGATGAATAATGAAGAAGCTGCTAATTTAACCAAAGCAATGCTTTATAGTGGCGATATCATTGATTTATCTAAAATTAGTGGAATTAAAGTTGATAAGCATTCTACCGGTGGAGTTGGAGATAAAACAACTCTTGTATTAGGTCCGCTTGTAGCTTCTTTGGGAGCTAAACTTGCAAAATTATCAGGGCGTGGATTAGGACATACTGGTGGTACTTTAGATAAAATGGAAAGTATTCCAGGAATGCGAATAGATTTAAGTGAAGAAGAATTTATTAATCAAGTTAACAAAATTAATATAGCTGTAGCCGGTCAAACCAAAAGATTAGTTCCAGCGGATAAGTTACTTTATGCTTTAAGAGATGTAACTGCTACAGTTCCATCAATTCCTTTAATAGCTTCAAGCATTATGTCTAAAAAACTAGCTAGTGGAGCCGATGTCATCTGCTTGGATGTTAAAATTGGTGACGGAGCTTTTATGAAAACAATCGAAGAAGCTAGAGAATTATCTAATATAATGGTAGCTATCGGTAAAGCTTTTGATAAAAAAGTATCAGCTTTTATAACATCTATGGACGAACCTTTAGGATATGCTGTTGGGAACAGGTTAGAAGTTAAAGAAGTTATTGAAACATTAAGCGGTAAAGGCCCTAAAGATTTAGAGGATTTATGTGTATCAATTGCAGGATATATGGTTTATTATGCTGATAAAGCCGCTTCACCTGATGAAGGTATTAGAATGGCTAAAGAGAATTTACATAATGGTAAAGCATTAGCTAAGTTCTATGAATTCATAAATGCACAAGGTGGACATATCGATAATCTAGATGAATTTATTAAAGTCAAGGAAGTTATTCCTTTCAAAGCTCAAAAAGAAGGGTACATCAAAAATATAAAAGCTCTTAATATCGGTTTGGCTTCAATGAAACTTGGTGGCGGTAGAGCGACAAAAGAAGATGATATCGATCCAATGGTAGGTATTGTCTTAAAGAAAAAAGTTGGGGATTATATCAAGAAAGATGAAGTTTTGTTATCAATCTATACCAATATAGATGTAACTAAAGAAATTTATGATTTATTAGATGATGCTTATGAAATCATCACAAAAGAAGTTAAATCTGAAAGTATCATAAAAGAGATAATATCTTAAAATAATTAATTATCTTCTCTATTGTTAATGTCTGGATAATTTGTTATAATATAAATACGATAAGGGGAGCTTGGGGAACCGGGCTGAGAGTATAACTAATCTGTTATAGACCTTACCTGATCTGGATAATGCCAGCGTAGGAGTATATTTTTTACTTATTAGGTCCCTTATTAAAAGGGACTTTTTTGTTCCTAAAATAAAGGAGAAAAATTATGAAGAAAGATGTAAAAGTATATGCGGAAGTAGCTATTCTTGTTGGAGTTGCGGTAGTTTTAGATGTTATTTTCGGGATTTTATCATCGGGAATTTTTCCTTGGGGTGGATCTATATCTCCAGCTATGTTACCTATATTTATCATAGCTTATCGCCGAGGTGTCAAAACAGGACTTTTTTCAGGGTTTATCTTCGCCATTATTCAACTTTTAATTGCTGGTATGATATCTAGCGGAGTTATAGCCGCTATTCCAGAATCTAATTATATTGGTCCAACCTGGTTAAAATTGATCTTAGTATATTTGTTAGATTATATAATTCCTTTCACACTCTTGGGAATTGCTGGAATATTTAAAAACTCTTTGACAAAGATAAAGCCATTTATTTTAGGTATGTTGTTAGCTTCATTCATCAGATATATTTCTCATGGGATTTCCGGAGTTTTAATATGGGGAAGTTACACATCTTGGTTCAATGAAACCTATAACGCTAATGTAAATCCTTTTATATATTCATTTGTAGTGTATAATTTACCATATATGCTTGCTTCAACTATTCTTTGTGTCCTTGTTGGACTAATTATGTTCAAACGTAATTTACTGAAAATAAATTTAGAGTAAAGTTAATGATTAAATAGAGAATCTAATTCTCTATTTTTTTTGATTAAAAAAATTAGCACTCAAATATTGACAGTGCTAATTTTTGTGTTATAATACTTAATGAAGAATCAATTACAAGGAGGCTATTATGAGCAAAAAAACAATGGAATTTAAAACTGAATCAAAAAGATTATTAGAGTTGATGATTCATTCGATCTATACTAACAAAGAAATCTTTTTAAGAGAATTGATTTCTAATGCATCGGATGCAATTGATAAGTATCATTTGTTAAGTTTAACAGATGAAACTATGGAAAAAAGAAATGATTATGAGATTCACTTAGAATTAGATAAGAAACATCGTAAACTAAGAGTAATCGACAATGGTATAGGTATGACTTATGATGAGTTAGTCAACAATATTGGGACAATTGCTAAAAGTGGTACTTTAGAATTTTTCAAAACCATGAAAGATAAAGAATTGAAAGATGATGATTTAATCGGTCAATTCGGAGTAGGTTTCTATTCAGCTTTTATGGTTTCGTCAAAAGTAGAGGTTATCACAAAATCAGCTAAAAGCGATCAAGCATATAAATGGACTTCAAAAGGTGAAGATGGCTTTACGATTGAGGAAACTCAAAAAGATAAATGTGGTACTGAAATAATTTTAACTATTAGAAAAAATGAAGATGAAGAAAATTATGATGATTTTCTTGAGGAATACAAAATCAGATCTCTTGTTAAAAAATATTCTGACTATGTTAAATATCCAATTACTATGGAACATGAAACTCAAGTTCCTCAAAAAGATGAAGAAGGAAATGAAATTGAAGATAAGTTTGACACAGTAATTGAAAATGAAACGATTAACTCAATGACACCGATATGGAAGAAGAATAAACAAGAAGTTAAAGAAGAAGAATTGAATGAATTCTATAAAACCCAATATTATGACTACCATGATCCGTCATTTAGTATTTGGACTAATGTTGAAGGCGCGTTAACCTATAAGTCCATTGTCTTTATTCCTGAAAAAGCACCACAGAACCTATATTCAGAAAAATACGAAAAAGGTTTACAACTATATGCTAAAGGTGTTTTTGTAATGGATAAATGCAAAGAACTAGTACCGGATTATTTACGTTTCATTAAAGGTTTAGTAGTAAGTCCTGATTTAAACTTAAATATTTCACGAGAAATTCTTCAACAAAATCGCCAATTAACCTTAATTCAAAAGAATCTAGAAAAGAAAATTATAAATGAACTTGAAAAAACACTAAAAAATGATCGAGAAAAGTATATCAAGTTCTGGAAAGAATTCGGTGTAAACATCAAATATGGTGTTTATGATAATTTTGGAATGAACAAAGATATGTTACAAGATTTATTGATGTTTGAAACAGTCAATGAAGACAAAATGATTACTCTTAAAGAATATGTAGAAAAAATGCCAAAAGAACAAAAAGACATTTATTATGGTTCTGCAAATTCTAAAGATGCAATCAAAATCTCACCACAAATGGATGTTGTAAAGAAAAAAGGTTATGATGTATTAGTTTTAACTGATGAAGTAGACGAATTTATGATTAATATGATAAATGAATATGATAAGAAGAATTTCAAATCAATTAATCAAGGTGATTTAGATATTTTAGACGATGAAGAAAAAGAAGCGATAAAAAATCTAGAAACTGAAAATAAAAATCTACTTGAAAGAATTAAAGAAATTTTAAAAGATAAGGTATCAGACGTCAAATTATCAACCAGACTAACCGACTCTCCGGTATGTTTAGTTAGTGGTGATGGATTATCGTTTGAAATGGAAAAAGTCATGAATCAATTACCAGGTGATAAGAACCTTAAAGCCGATAAGATACTTGAAATAAATCCTAAACATGACCTTTTCAAAGCAATCGAAAATTTATATGCTAAAAATGATGAGACTATTGAAGATTATGCAGATATATTATATAATCAAGCATTATTAATTGAAGGATTGGAAATAAAAGATCCTGTTGGATTCGCCAATAAGATGGTTAAAATATTAATCAAAGCTGCTAAAGAAAGCGAGTAAATATGATTGAAGTACTGAAAAAGGTTAAAGAAGAATTTTCTGGTTTCGTTAAGGAAAATCAGTGTAAGATTAAACACAAAAAACTTAGTAATATGGAGATTTTATCGATTATTCCCTCGAGCAACACAAGGAAAAAATCTGTAAAAATTGATTTTTTGTATTTTTTTCTTGAAGAAGGAACTGATGTGTTAATAACGTATGAAGTTTTGGAAGAATCAAAAAAAGAAATCATTGAATCTTTTGCTTTTTCAGGCCTAGCTAAAGAAGAGTTATTGCCAATGATTGATGACGCGAATATTGAAGATTTAAAATCCAATTTTCACTATGAACTTTATGAAGGTAAACTGAAGAATACCATAAACTTGGATGAACAAATTAAAGTTTTTATCCAGATAGTAAAAGAAAATTATGAAAAGATAATTAACTATCAAAAGCAAATCTAAATAAAACCCGTCAATTTAATTTGACGGGTTTTTTATATAAAATTCATCAATAACTTTTAGATAATCAACTGGTTTTCTGTAACCCTCTTTTATCTCATGGGCAAATTCTTCAAACTCTTCTAAACTAATTGACTTTTTACCTTCTTTAGATCTTAAATAGAATTTATTTACATAATCAGAATCTAAAAAGAAGATGCGTCCTAAAGTAACAAAATAAACGATAATAAAACTAATAGCTCCATGCTTTTTGACTCTGTCTAAATGTAGTACTTGATGTTCATGGATATTTTTAATAGGAAAAGAAGTTTTACTTTTAGTTTCTTTTGCTTCAAAATCGATATACCTGCCCTTGTATATGCCATTATAGTCAGTAGTAGAAGGTAGTTTATAATAAGCCTCAGTTATTCTAGCTGCACTTCTAACACGATAATCAACAGATACGATTTGGATAGGAATTGGTTTTTTATAGATAACCGCAATATCGTTATCAAGATAGAAATCGTTTGTTTGATTAATCATAGTTTCAAAATTCATTCCACGATTAGCACTAGAGGTTAATTTAACATTATTGGTTTTCTTTTTGTTTGGATAGTTAATCATTATTATCACCAGTTACTATTTTAACATAAAAATAATTTATTTGGGTTTTAAACAAAATAATATTCCATTTGCCTTTTAGTAATCTGAAAAATAAGATATAATAGATATGGAATTTTTTTTAGAAAGAGCGGATAATATGAATCAAATTAAGTTTTATGCCCTTGGTGGCTTAGGGGATAATGGGAAAAATCTCTATTGTGTTGAAATCAACAAGAAAATTATTGTTTTGGATTGTGGATTACAACACCCTTCAGGAGATTTGCTAGGTGTCGATGCATTAGTGCCGGATATTAATTACCTTGTAAGCCGAAAAGACGATGTGGAAGGGATCTTTTTATCTCATGCACATGATAAAAATATAGGTGCATTACCGTTATTGTTATCACAAATGGATAAACCAGTATATGGAACTGACTATACTATGGCGATAGTCAGAGATTTTTTGCGTGAAAATAAAATCGATCCGCAAAAACACAAATTAAATATTGTAGAATATAAAAAAATAATAAAGTTTACAGACTTTTATATAGAATTTTTTGCGACCACTCATTCAGTTCCTTTAAGTGCTGGGATTGTAATCTATACCAAGGATGGGGCAATCGTTTATACAACAGATTATAATTTTAACCAAGATGTACCAGAATTTTACCGAACAGATTTTCAAAAGATAGCTAAAATTGCTGATTATGGAGTACTAGCTTTTCTGAACGAATCTCAAGGAGCGCTAAATCAAGGGAAATCCTCTGGTGATGACTATTTGAAGAAGTTGATAAGACATAGTTTTTTAAAAGCTAAGCACAGAATAATTGTGGCGATGTATTCAACTGAACTTTCAAATATTCAAATGATTATTAATGAAGCTGTCAGAGTTAACAAAAGAATAGCTATTATCGGTAGAAAAGCTCAAAGATTGCTATTTATTGCTGAAATGATGGGATATATTAAAGTTCCTGAAGACCGTTTGGTTAATCTTAAATATCTTGATTCTGAAAACAATAACGAATTTGATGATGTGGTATTTCTAGTTACTGGAGAAAGACATGAACCATTCTTTATGTTACAAAGAATGGCTAAAGGATATGATCGTTTAGTTAAATTAATTGAAACTGATATGGTTATGTTATTATGTCCACCGGTTATCGGCACAGAAAAAATAGCTGCTAAAACATATGATGAGCTTGCTAAACTTGATGTTGAAATGATTAAAGTTAAAAAGAATTATTTTTCTCAATTTCATGCGTCAGCCGAAGATATCAAATTTATGTATACCCTTTTGAAACCAAAATATATTATACCTATCAATGGTGAGTATAGATTATTATTAGCGCAAGCTAATATCGCAAAAGAGTATGGTTATGAAGATAATCAAGTATTTTTACTTGATAATGGGGAAGTTATTTCTTTTACTAATGGGGTTAAAGACCGCTTCCATGATATGATTGAAAATGGCACAATAATGGTTGATGGTACATATGAGACTGATTTAAATGACCAGGTATTAAAAGAAAGAGAACTTTTAGCTGAGGATGGCTTTTTGTTAGTTATTGCTAATATTAATGCAAAAGAAAAAACTATGCTCAATTCTCCTGAAATTGTCAGTCGAGGATTTATGTATATGAAAGAAAATGAAGAGATTGTTAAAGAAATTGAAATAATTTATCAATTAGAAACTAAAAAACAATTTGCGCAGAAGAATATTGATTGGCAGAAGTATAAGGACAATCTTAGGTATCAAATTCAAAGATATCTTTATACATCAACTAAAAGAAAACCTATTGTTATTCCTGTAATCATTGACACATCCAAAGAACATACATGTGATATTATATAAAAAATGAAGAACCAAACTTGGTTCTTCTTTATTTTATGTTTTTTTGTTTTGCTTTCGTTAAGTAATTTTTCATTGCTTTATAACTTTCTTGACTAAGAACATGTTCAATCTTGCACGCATCTTCAGCGGCTATTGAGTGATCAACGCCAAGGTAAATTAAAAAGTCGGTAAAGAATTGATGCCTTTCATAGATTTTACTAGCAACATCCATACCTTTAGTCGTGAGTTCAATATATCCGGAATCATCAATGTTAATGAAACCATCATCTTTAAGTTTATTGACAGCGCGACTAACACTTGCTTTAGAAAAATTCATTTCTTTAGCAAGATCAATCGATCTAACATTTGTTTGTCTTTCCTTTATAATTAGAATAGCTTCTAAATAATTTTCACCGGATTCATAAATATTCATACTAATCACATCCTCACAAAATCATTATAACATAGCTCCTAAATATTTTTATAACAATGCTTGACTTTTCTGGCAAAAATCATTTATAATACATGTAAAGTTAGACATGGCTAACTGCTTTTGTTTTTTAAACACAACTAGAAAAGGAGAGCCTTTATTAAGGCTTGAAAAAAATAAATGACAAATACTTTAGATAAAGCGAAAATCGGTTCTAATTGCCTAATAATTAAGGTTAATGGCGACAAACCGATTAAAAGACGTTTAATGGATATGGGCTTAATTCCGGGAACGACAATTTATGTTCATAAATTCGCTCCCCTAGGTGACCCAATAGAAATAAGAGTTAAAAGTACAGAACTTACTTTACGGAAGATGGATGCTATAAATATCTTAGTAGACGAAATTGCCGAAGATTAATTCTTTGGCAAAAAAATTATTTGGTAAGTTAGCGCATGCTAACTATTTAAGGAGACACATATATGAAAATTGCTCTAGTGGGAAATCCAAATAGCGGAAAAACTACACTATTTAACAGTCTTACTGGTAATAACCAACATATTGGCAACTGGCCTGGTGTTACTGTTGAAAAAAAAGAAGGAATTTTAAAAAGTAATAAAGATATAACTATAATTGATTTACCAGGAATATATTCATTATCACCATATTCTTTAGAAGAAGTTATTTCTAGAGACTATATCTTAAAAGAAAATCCTGATGTTATAATCAATATTGTTGATGGTAGTAATTTAGAAAGAAATCTTTATTTAACTACTCAAATAATAGAAACAGGAGTTCCAGTAGTTATAGCTATCAATATGATGGATGTAATTGCTAAAAATAAAGATGTCATAAAATCAGAAACGATAAGTAAGATTCTAAATCTACCAGTCGTTGAAATAACTGCATTAAAAAAAGAAGGATCAGAAAAACTTATTGAAGCCGCTATTGACTTTAAAAACAAACAGTATAATTACCGTCCAGTAGTTTGGTACTCAAAAGAAATAGAAACGATTATTTCCGAAATACAAGAATTAATCAAAGAAAAAATCGCACCGGATAAAAGCAGATTCTATGCTATAAAGATTTTTGAAAAAGATGAGAAAGTGCTTGATGAAATTGATATTGATCAAAAACAATTAAAACTTATCATGCTAAAGATAGCAGAAATAGAAAAATCAGAAGATGATGATTCAGAAGCTTTAATAACAAGAGAAAGATATGGTTTTATAAATCGATTCATCCCCAAGGTATACCTAAAAAATAAAATTCAAAGCCAAAGCTTAAGTCATAAGATTGACAAGGTTTTAACAAATAAGTATTTAGGTTTGCCAATCTTTGTGGTAATTATCTTTTTGGTTTATTATTTATCTATTTCGACAGTAGGCGGTTTTTTAACCGATTTCGTTAATGATACAATTTTTGGAGCAAATGGTTTACCGGGAATTGTAAGTGGATTTTTAGAGTCTATTAATGCTTGGCCATGGTTAATTGGAGTTTTAGTTGATGGAATAATTGGCGGTGTAGGAGCTGTTTTAGGTTTTCTACCACAAATGTTTGTTTTATTTTTGCTTCTAGGAATTTTAGAAGAAAGTGGATATATGGCAAGAATTGCTTTTATCCTCGATAAAATATTCAGGAGATTTGGGTTATCAGGAAAAGCATTCTTCCCAATGCTAATGTCTACAGGATGTGGCGTACCTGGAGTCATGGCTGCTAGAACTATTGAAGAAGAGAATAACCGTAAAGTAATGATTATGACAACAACATTCATGCCATGCGGAGCTAAACTACCAATAATCGCTTTAATAGCTGGAGCTATGTTTAGAGGCTCAAGCATTCAATGGTTAATTGCTCCATCTGCATATTTATTAGGAATCGGGATGATTGTAATCTCTAGTATAATACTTAAGAAGTTTAAAGGCTTTGCAGGAAAATCAGCGCCTTTTATTATGGAATTACCAGATTATCATTTACCTAGTGCAAAAGGACTTGCTTTCCACGTTTATCATAAACTAAAATCTTTTGTTAAGAAAGCTGGAACAGTAATCCTCTTAGCTGCAGTTGTTATTTGGTTCTTATCTAATTTTACATGGAACATGACTATGACCCAAAATGCAGATCAATCAATTTTATCAAGTATAGGTAAGATTATTGATATTATCTTTGTTCCTCTTGGCTGGGGTAATTGGAAAGCTACTGTTGCAACTTTTACAGGTTTAATTGCTAAAGAGAATGTTGTTTCAACCTTTGGCGTTCTATACGGCTTTGCTGAAGTAGCAGAGAGCGGTTCGGAAATATGGACATTATTAGCAGTTGACTTTACACCTTTAGCATCATATTCGTTCTTGGTATTTAATTTAATTTGTGCTCCATGTGTTGCAGCTATGGCAACTATAAAAAGAGAAATGGGAAACAGAAAATGGACTTGGATTGCAATTGGTTTCCAAACATTGATGGCTTATTCATTAGCTCTAATAATTTATCAAGTTGGAATGATTTTTAATGGAGTCTTTAATTTTGGTTCAATCGTTGGTATAGTCTTTTTAATAACATTATTATATCTAATATTCAGACCAAACAGATATTTACCGAAAATAAATAAAGCCTAAGTAAATTTACTTAGGCTTTTTCTTTTATTTTTTGATAATCTTTTCATTTTTAAAATATTGTTCAGCAAATGCTTTTTCAAACTTTGTATGTAATTGCGGATCGTAATAGATTGTGCCTTGTAGTTCTTTAGGCAAGTAATCTTGTTTAACAATATGGTTTTCAAAATCATGAGCATAAAGGTAATCTTTCTTATCATCATAAGTTGGATTATTAATTAGATGAGAAGGTACTTGGAAGGTTTTTCCTTTTGAAACATCAGAAATAGCTTTATCAATCGCTAAGTGAGCTGAATTAGATTTAGGTGAGATGCACATTTCAATAACAATAGCCCCCAATGCATTCCTTGCTTCTGGAAAACCGACATTCTCAGCCAAACTACAAGCAGCTTCAACTTTAACTCCCATTAATGGGTTTGCCAGTCCAATATCTTCATATACAATAGCTCTTATTCGTCTTACTAAAGACTTTAAGTCACCTGCAACAATCAGTCTAGCTAAATAATGTAAAGCGGCGTTAACATCACTACCTCTAACACTTTTATGAAAAGCACTTAAGATGTCATAATAATCGTCACCAGTTTTAAAAGCAGATATTTGTGATTCAGGTAAATGTTTTTCCATAAAACTATAGTTGATTAAATCATGAGGTTTAGCTGTTAAAACTAAAATTTCTAACATGTTAATAGCAGTTCTTACTTCGCCATTAGCTGCTAAAGCTATCTTATTGAATACTTCATCATCAATCGTCAAAACTTTATTAAAATAAGTTAGATCAATTTCCTTAAGAAATTTTATGATATCATCTCTATTTGGTCTGGTTACTTTAAATATTGATACACGGCTTCTAATAGCTGGGTTAACGGAAATATAAGGATTTTCAGTTGTTAGTCCAATCATCACAATATTGCCCTTTTCAACATAAGGCAATAAATAATCTTGAATATCTCGATTCATACGATGAATCTCATCAATTATTAATATCACTGAATTATAAAGCTTAACTGTTTCAATAATTTGTTTTAAACTTGCTTTATTGTCAGTAGAGGCATTAAAGCGGAAATGATTGAGTGGATATTTACTGGCGATAATATCAGCTATCGTAGTCTTTCCAACTCCTGTAGGTCCATAAAGGATCATTGACACTAAATTATCATTATCAAGCAGCTTGCTTAATGTTAATAACAATTTTTCATTTCCGATTACTTCATTAAAGCTCTTAGGTCTAACTTTATCAGCTAAAGGTTGATACATCATAAACTACACCTCTTTCACAAAATAAATTATAACATATTCTTTCGTTTTTCAGTTAAAAAGCATATAATAAACATATACAAAAAATGAAAAGGACTGATTTGATTATGGCACCAAGAAATAAAATTGTTAAAGCAAACTATCATACCCATACATATCTATGTGATCACGCAGAAGGTACGGTAGAAGATTATGTAAAAGCAGCAATAAAGTTTGGATTTAAAACTTTAGGAATGTCAGACCATGCTCCATTCTCATTCTTGGAAGAAAGATCTGTTAGGATGAGTGTTGAAGATTATCCGACTTACTTAAAGGAATTAGAAGAATCAATTGAAAAACATCGTGACGAAATTAAAATTTACAAAGGTTTAGAAATTGAGTATTTTCCTTCACGTAAAGAAACCTATGAACAATTACTTAAAGATTTGGATTACTTAACCCTTGGTCAACACTATATAGAAATAGATAATAACCTAAAAAGTATTTATCACTTAAAAGAAATAAATGAAATGGAAATATATGTAAAGACATTAATTGAAGCTATGAAGACACATTACTTTAAATTCATCTCACACCCTGATATATTTTTATTTAACCAAAAAGAAATTACAGATGAAATGTTATACCTCAGTAAACTTTTAATAGAAGCTGCAGAAAAATATGAAGTCCCATTAGAAATAAATGCTAATGGAATTCGTAAAGGTGAAATATATGTTAATGGTAAAAAGAGGTATCGATATCCAAGAAAAGAATTTTGGGAATTAGTCAAAGGCACAAAAGTAAAAGTTATAATTTCAGCTGATGCACATAAACCAGAATATCTTTTTGACAAAGCAATTTTAGAAGCTTATAAATTTGCTCAAGGCATTGGCATAGAAGTAGAAGAAGAGTTAGTCTTTGATTAATTCTTTTTTTATTGGGAGTAAATTTTTCAAATCTAATCTACCAAAAGTTTATCAATTGTAGGGGTATTTATGTATACCTAAGGAAAAAAGATGAAAATTTAAGCCAAATTTTCGGTCACTTTTCCTTAAAAAAGAACAAGTAGTAAGCTTAGGAAATAAACGTATTCATTAAACAAATTTTGAATATAATTAGATATAGATAAAAGAAGGAAAAACCCTGAATTATCGTCTCATTGTTTTCAAATGAATATATTTTGTGGATAATTCCACTTCTTTTTAATAACGTATTTTACTTCCTATAATGTATATTATGTTAACTTAATATCAAGCGCTAAACCTCGAGAAATAATGAATGCATGTGGAAAATGTTAAAACCACTTCACTTGTTATATCCACAAAAACAGCCCTTAAAAAATCATTGGTTAAAATGGTGCTTGAAAATTGTAGAGACAAACCATCATAAATTCAAAATTAGGGGTCATACTTTTTAAATGATTATGATATAATACAATTAACGTGAGGTGAAATACAATGGGTAAAATATATATGATTTTTACAGGCGGTACTATTTCAATGAAGATTGATGATGTTTCTCATACGGTTAAGCCAGCCTTATCAGCTAAGGAAATTATGCAATCATTACTTCATTCCGAACTATACCATGAACTTGAAATTATTGAATTTTCGGAAATACCATCTCCATCAATGACTCCGGAGTTGATGCTTGAAATTTCTAATTTGATTCAAAAAATTATTAAAGAAAATGATCCGATTGGTTTCGTTGTTATACATGGAACAGATACTTTGGAAGAGACTGCATTCTTTTTAGACAGTGCAATTGATACTGAAATTCCAATCGTTGTAACTGGTTCTATGAAGTCAAGTTCCGAGTTAGGATTCGATGGAATCAATAATCTTGTCTCTTCAATATTAGTTGCTAAGTCAACTAAATCAAAAGGCCAAGGCGTATTAGTTGTGATGAATGATCAGATTAATGCGGCTAGTGAAGTTACAAAATCTAACACTTTAACACTCGATACTTTTAAGTCTTTGGACTATGGTCCAATCGGAGTTGTTGATAATAAGGAAGTTCTATTCCACCGTTCAGTTACATTAAAACGAAATAAACTTCAAACAACTAAGATTGAGCCTAATGTATATTTACTTAAAGCTTATGCAGGAATGGATTCTTTATTGATTGATTTTCTTTTAGATAAAAATGCTAAAGGAATTGTTATTGAAGCTTTGGGGAGAGGGAATCTTCCGCCAATGATGATTCCAGGTATAAAAAGAGCAATCGAAAATAATGTTCCAATTATAATTTGTTCAAGATGTCCTTCTGGCAGAGCCTTAGATTCATATGGATATATAGGTGGCGGAAAGAATTTAACTGATATTGGATGTATCATGGCTACATCATTAAATGGTCAAAAAGCTAGAATTTTACTAATGTTGGCTTTAACAAAGTCTTCTGAGCCTCTATTTTTAAAAGGATTATTCACACTCTAATAAAAAAAGCCCGTTTAAACGAATGTTTTTTCGGGCTTTTTGTTTGTTTTTACTCTAAATTTAGAGATAAATTAGAATTTATAAAATTATACTCATTTTTTACTAAAACATGAAAAATAGTCTTTTTTTGACAAAAATGATTATTTTAACATCATTTGCAGTGCATCTTTGATTAAATCATTAGTCGATTTAGAGTTATCAAGTTTTTTGATAACTTTTTCAATTTCTTTATTCTTGTATCCTAAAGCAGATAAGGCTTCTTCGACCTCAACCATATTTTGAGTCTTAATACTGATATTATCAAAATCAATTTTTCCCTTAAGATCTAAGACTATCTGTTGAGAAGCTTTCGGGCCTATACCAGGAAATTTTTGTAAGTATTTTGCATTTCCCTCTTCGATAGCTTTAGTTATAGAGCCAACTGTACCACTAGCTAAAATTGCAGT
>CAZJAP010000023.1:0-10573 GCA_964544325.1 uncultured Candidatus Izemoplasmatales bacterium
CCTCCTATGGTTTAATGATAGCGCCAACTGGGCAAGCTTCATAACAAGCTCCGCAGGCGATACATTTACTTTCATCAATATAGTGAGGCTCTTTTATATTGCCAGAAATACATTCTACCGGACAATTTCTGGCACATTTAGTACAACCGATACATTTCTTTGGATCGATTGAATAAGTAGTTCTTTTTGTTCTATAAGCGTATGCTTCATACTCTTCTCTAAAATACTTCATTGTTGAAAGTACCGGATTAGGAGCAGTCTGTCCCAAACCACAAAGAGCAGTATTTTTAATGTTTTCACCTAAAGTTCTTAAGCGATCTAAATCTTCTGGTTTACCTTGCATTTTTGTCAATTTATCTAAAATCTCATACATTCTTTTTGTTCCAATACGACAAGGTGTACATTTGCCACAAGATTCATCTTGAGTAAAATCAAGATAGAATTTAGCGATTTTTACCATATCTGTATCTTCATCCATGATAATCATACCGCCACTACCCATCATAGCTCCCATGCTAACTAAGGTATCATAATCTATTTCCATATCAAAAAAGTCTTTAGTGATAACACCGCCACTTGGACCACCAATTTGAATTGCCTTGATTTCTTTACCTTTAGGGTGACCTCCTCCGATATCATAAACTATTTCTCTGAAAGTCGTACCCATCGGCACTTCAACCAAACCAATATTTTTAACTTGACCAGCTAAAGCAAAAACTTTAGTCCCTTTTGAATTTTTAGTTCCAATCGAACTATAAAATTCATGTCCTTTTAAGATAATTACTGGAATATTAGCAAATGTTTCAACATTATTTACTGAAGAAGGTTTACCTCTAAAACCAGCTTCCGATGGGAACGGTGGTTTTTTTGTAGGTTCACCTCTAAGACCTTCCATTGAATGAATTAAAGCCGTCTCTTCACCGCATACAAAAGCTCCAGCACCTAATTTGATATCAACATCAAAACTAAAATCAGTACCAAAAATATTATTACCAATTAAATGTGCTTCCTTAGCTTGTTTAATCGCAACTTTTAATCTTTGTAAAGCTACACCATATTCCGCTCTTATATAAATTAACCCATGGTTAGCTCCAATTGCATACCCAGCAATCATCATTGCTTCTAATACAGAGTGAGGGTCACCTTCAAGTATAGATCTGTCCATAAAAGCTCCTGGATCTCCCTCATCAGCATTACAAATAATATATTTTTCACTTCCTGGAAATCTTCTTGTCATTTCCCATTTTAAACCAGTGTAAAAGCCGCCACCACCACGACCTCTAAGTCCGGATTTTTTAACGATATCGATTACTTCTTCAGGTGTATACTCCTGTAAGACCTTAGCTAATGCCAAATAACCATTATTAACAATGTAATCTTCAATATTTTCAGGATCTATTTCTCCGCAATTTCTTAAAGCGATCCTTAATTGCTTCTTATAAAAGTTCATTCCTGAACTCTTTTCTTCAGCTTTCTTCTTATTGGTTTCTTTATAAAGTAGTCTTTCAACTACTTCTTTATTAATAATATGTTTTTCTACTATTTCACTAACATCTTCAACTTTCACTTGTACATAAGTGATATCATCAGGTTCTATTTTAATAATCGGACCTTGACCGCAAAAACCGAAACATCCGGTTTTTATCACATTAACTTCAGCTAAAACTTTTCTTTCTTTTAACTCTTCTTCGAAAAGCTTGCTAATCATCTCGCTATCAGAAGATAGACAACTAGTACCATTACAAATAAGTACATTGATTTTATAATCTGTTTTCTTTGGACATTTTTCTTTCCAAAGAGCTAAATCACCGAAATTATTTACTATCATTTTCAATACCTCGGTAATGCCTTATGATATCATCGACATCTTTTGGCGTAACTTTCCCATAAACTTTTCCATTTACTGTCATGACTGGCGCTAAACCGCAAGCCCCAACACATCTTACATCTTTGACTGTGAATAATCCGTCTTTACTAATTTCATTTTTATTCGTACCAGTCAATTCTAAAACTCTTTCTAAAACTTTGTCCGCTCCCTTCACATAACAAGCAGTTCCCATACATACGCTGATAGTGTATTTGCCTACAGGTTCTTCATTAAAAAATGAATAGAATGTTACAACACCATTTACCTGGGCTCCGGAAAGATTCAACTTTCTAGCGATGTATAGTTGCAAGTTTTGTGGCAAGTATCCAAATAACCCTTGTGCGTGGTGAAGCACATGAATCAAATGTTCTTGCTTGTTGCCGTCTAAAGAATCAATGTAAATATCTAACTTACTTAATAAATCTTTATCTAGCGTACTCGTATCGAGTATTTTTCTTCTCATACTGCCCTCCATTCTTTATGATATCTCTAGCACAAATTATAACAAATAATTTTAATAAATGATAGTCTTATTTTTTAGGAAAAATACTATGAATTTTTATATCTAAAATAAAGAAAAAGCCTTAATGTTTAAGGCTTTGACAACGAAACAAAATGAACACATATTCATATGACAAACACTATGTTTTTTGTTTATAAATGTTATATTATGATTTTTTATTTATTTCTTTCTAATTTGATAAGCTATCTCATTTCTTCTTAAAAATGCTGGCACAAAAGGAGGTTGATATCTTAAAATCAGCCTTGATGATAATATTTCATAGTTATTTTCCAACAAATAGTCAATTAATAATTCATCATATTTATCAAAATTCTTTTCAGTCCATCTACCGCTAAATTTAATAACTCCATAAATAGAGTTAGAAAAGTTTTTAATAAACACTTTTTCATTAGAAGGTTTTGGAATATTATCCTGATTATATTTAGACGGCACATAGAAACCAGTAACTAATTTGTCTTCCTCTTTATATGTCAATACAGGAGTTGTCATTGATATTTTTGCTTTTTGATTGTTTTCACCTGAAATATAATTAAAAATATTCATAAAGCCTGAATCTTGGGCTTGATTATAGGAAGATTTAGTACTAGCAAAGAGAATATCATCATATTCTCTAATTTCAATATTATTATCCTTTTTTAGTACTTTATATTTAATTGTTTCAAATAAAGCCATTTTCTTACCTCAATAGATTTTTTTTAATTGGTTTCTTATTTTAAGTATATCATATAGATAAAAAAATAACGTTAGTACATACCAAAATCGTTTGTACTAACGTTTTTTATATTTATTTAACCTGTAATAACATTTTGAATCATAGTATTGATAGATTCAATATCATCAGGACTTAAAGTTGTAAGTGGATAGTATGTTCTTTCAACATCCATATTATAGTAAATACTATTAGCTGTTGCCCAGTTATGTTTTGCCTCATCCAAAGATCCTAAATAACTTAATATTTGATTAAAAGCTTCTTCATAAGCTACTGCATAACCAACCACTTCAGCGTTTAGAGCAGCATTAACAGGATCAAGCAAAAAGTTAATAAACTCATGTGCTCCTTCAATATTAGTAGCTGTATTAGGGATAACCATCGCATCAATAAAGACCATTGTAGTATCAGGAATATAAATATTGAAATTCGCTGTTACTTCTTCTAAAGTCTTTTCTTCATCGAGTTGAATATATAAACGATCTAAAAAGTCACCTGTATAGACAAAAGCCATATCTAAGTTGTCTGCTTCAACGTTTCTTTTTAAAGTATCGTCTCCCCATTCGATGAAATTAGCATTTTCAATCACTGTTTTTACTTGATTTTCCAAATCCTCAGTGTAATCGTTAGGATTATTATCCATATACATCATCGCAGCAGCATAAGCGAATTGCGCTACATCATACATCCCTCTTCTAGCAGTTGGAAAATAATTATCAGCCTCGAAATAAACGTCCCAGCCATGTTCGTTTAAAGCCAAACCTAATCCTTCAACTCTATTATTGTAAATTATTCCAAATGTACCCCAAAAATATGGAACAGCGTAATTATTATAGTCAACAGTTTCTTGGGTTCTTGCTAATGTAGTTGAAGTCATTGAAGTAAATATTTGATTTACACCGTCAAAATAAGTAACTCTATCACGATTCGGTAACAAATCATAATTCAATTCTATTAGCATGTCTTCATCAACCATCTTTTCAATCATATAATCAGATGGAATAACTAAATCAAAAGCAGTTGTCTTACTTTTGATTTTTGAATAAAAGAGTTCATTAGAATCAGCTACGGAAATTACTAAATCAATTCCTGTTTCCGCTTCAAATTTTTCTACTACTGCATCGTTAATATATTCTCCCCAGTTTAAAAGACGAAGCTTCGGTCTAGAAGAACATGCTAACAATACCAATGATAAACTAAGAACTAAAGTCACTAAAATTATTTTTTTCATTCTTTTTTCCTTTCTTTTGCTTTTGCAAAAATTGATATGTTAATAAACCTACTAAAGTAAACATTGTTAAAAGAGTTGAGAAAGCATAAACCGATGGCGTTAAGTTTCTTCTGCCTATTACAGCATATATCCATATAGACAAGTTATCAAAACCGGCACCAGTATTAAAGTAAGATATCGCAAAATCATCGATACTCATCGTTAATGCTAATAACATCCCACTAAATATTCCGGCTTTAATTGCCGGTATAACAACCTTAATTAAAGCTTTATATGGTTTCACGCCTAAATCCATAGCTGCATCCATCAAATTAGGATCAGTTTCTTTTAATTTAGGCATAACACTTAAAATTACATAAGGTATTGTAAAAAATAAATGAGCCATAACTAAAGTAAATAATCCGAAAATATTAGGAAAAACAACCATCAGTAATCTAAACATCAACATTAAACTAAAACCAGTTACGATATCAGCGTTTAATATAGGAACATTATTAAGCAACATCCAGATTACCCTAACTTTTTTACTTAGAGCGTATAAACCAACAGCGAAGAATGTTCCTAAAAATGTTGCTAGTACAGTTGCTATAGAACTAACTAGAAAAGTATTCCTTATTGCTTGCATTAATTCTTCTTCATTGATGATATTCAAATACCATTGAAAAGATAATCTGCTGAACTCACTCAAATTTCTGCTTTCATTTAATGATTGAATTGCAATAACGATAATAGAAAGATAAAGTCCTAAAACAATTAAGACAACAAGAACCTTTTTTAATATATTATAAATTTTATTGAAAGTACTATAATCTTTATAACCATAATCTTTCAAATTAGCATTTCTATTTTCCATTATAAAAGTGTCTCTCCTTCCTTATCAAACTTAGTCAAAAGAAGAATTGAACCTAAGATGAACACCAATATTACTACAGCTAATAAAGCCCCATGATTATAGTTTGTATAGATAAATTTATTTTCTATTATATTACCGATAAAAACTATTTGGCCTCTAGATAATATTTTTGGTATAGCAAAGCCAGCCAATGTTGGTAAGAAAACCATAATTGATCCAGTTACAACGCCTTTAAAAGATAGAGGGAATACTACTTTCCAAAACTTTTTGATTGGCCTTAAACCTAAGTCAAGTGCAGCTTCTTCTAAAGCAAAATCGATTTTTTCTAAAGCTGTATAAACAGATAAAATCATAAACGGCATATAAGTAAATACCAAGCCAAATAACACGGCCATCCAAGTACCACTGATATTACCAAAAAGATTAAAGCCGATAATACTTCTTAAAATATTATTTTCTGACATAATATTGGCTAAACTTTCAGTTCTTAAAATTAAATTTGACCACATTGGTAAAATAACAAAAGTTAAAAGAATAAATTTGTTTTTAAACTTTGATAATTTTATTTCATAAGCAATAAAATATCCTAAAATTAAAGAAATGAATGTCGTAGCTAAAGCATATACAAGAGAATTCCTAAAAGCAATCAAAGTAGAACTTTCCCATAAAAGACTAAAATGTTTAACAGATAGAGCAAGTTCGCTTACTGATACTGAAGAATTGAGATTAGAAAAACCGATTAAAATCATCGCCAAAATTGGCACAAAGACTAAAATGCTTAACCAGACCATATATGGCCTTGATAAGACTTTAAACTCCTTATTCACTCTCTTCTACCTTCATCATGTGGATTTCATAAGGATCGATTGAAAGACCAATTGCTTGTCCAACTTCATAACTTTCATAAGTGTGAACCAAAAGTTTCTCACCTTTAACTAAAACTTCATATTCATTATGAACGCCTTTAAATAAGCTAAAAACTACTTCACCAATCAATTTAGCTTTTTCTAAATCTACAACATCAAAATCCTCAGGTCTAATAACAACATCTACTTCTTCCATGTCAAAGAAGTTATATCCCATACAAGCAAAATCAACACCTAAAAAATTAACTAAATCCTTTTTTACATATGTACCTTTTAAAATATTAGTTTCACCAATAAAATTAGCTACATAACGGTTGATTGGTTCATTATAAATGCTTTTTGGGCTACCGAGTTGTTGAATGACACCCTCTTTCATAACGACAATTCTATCGCTCATAGTCATTGCTTCTTCTTGATCATGAGTCACAAATAAAAATGTAATTCCTAAAGTTCTTTGCATCTCTTTAAGTTCATATTGCATATTTTGTCTTAATTTTAAATCAAGCGCTGCTAAAGGCTCATCTAATAATAAAATTTGTGGTTTATTTACTAAAGCCCTAGCTAAAGCAACACGTTGTTGTTGACCCCCGGAAAGTTGGTCGACTTTTCTATTTAAAAACCCATCAAGTTTTACTAATTTTAATGCTTGAACTGAGTCCTTATAAATTAAACTTTTTATTGCTTTTTTTGGTGTAATTGTTTTACCATTAGACAAAGATTTGATTTCATTGTCAATTTTTTCTTTACCATAAAATTTTTCTAAGTAATCCCAACTTCTATTATTTAAACCGAAAGCAACGTTATCCACTACATTTAAATGAGGGAATAAAGCGTATTTTTGAAACACTGTGTGAATTGGTCTTGCATAAGGCGGTAAGTCATTAAATACCATCCCATTAATTACAATTTCTCCATCTTCAGGTTTAATAAATCCAGCAATCATTCTTAAAATTGTAGTTTTACCACAACCAGAAGGACCTAAAAGAGTTAAAAATTCATTTTCATATATTGTCAAGTTGACATTTTTAACAACCAATTCATCGTCGTAACTTTTACTGATATTCTTTAATTCAATCAGAGGTTTTTTATTTTCCATTTTTATCCTCGCTTTTTATTTTATTTACAAATGATAATTATAGATTATTTTTTCAAAAAAACAAGCATTTTTTATTATTATTTTTTATTTTTTTTATACACAGTTTTAAAATCAATGCCCTCCGCTAAATCTAGCGGTTATAACTATTTTATAAAATGCCTAAAAATGGGCATTTAATAATTAATTTTTTTTATTTTTTTTAATGTTTGTTTATTTTTGAAATTCAATAAAAAAAGACTGTTTTTTTAACAGTCTTATTTCAAAGTCTTAAGATATTTATTTATCGCTATAGCTGCATGGGCTCCATCACTTGCAGCTTTAACAACTTGTAGTAATCCACCTATGCAATCGCCAGCAGCGAAAAGTCCAGGAACATTTGTCATATGATTTTCATCAACGACAATATAATTATTTTCTATAAAAGCACCAATTCTTAAAGCAAAATCATTTGCAGAAGGTGTACCTATTGCTATAAATAGTCCGTCTACTTCATATTCTCCGTTTTCAGTTATAACTTTATTTACAATTTCATCACCTTTTATTTCACATAAAGGATCAGTTACTAAAGTTTCTTTTATTTCTTCTTCAATATGCAAAGGTAATCCTAAGCCATTTGTAAAAACAGTAATATCTTTTGTGAAATTGCGCAATACTTCTAATTCTTCTAACATAAACTCAGCATTACCAATAACACCTATTTTTTTATTGCGATAAATAAAACCGTCACAAATAGCGCAGAAGCTCACTCCTCTACCAATATATTCTTTAAAGCCTTTGACTTTAATGTTTGGTTTTGCTTGCCCTGTCGAAATTAATACAGTTTTTGATTTATATTCACTTTTTGTTGTTTTTACTAAAAAATCTTCAAAATTTTCAATTCCGATTACTTCTTCTTCCCTTACCTCTACTCCAAGTCTTTCAGCTTGAGCAACGCCTTGTTCAACTAGATGTTTTCCACTGACAGTATTTTCAAAAGCCCAATAATTATCAATATGATTCGTTTTACCCAAAGTACCTAAATCTTTCATAATCATTAAGACCTTTAAACGAAAGCGTTGTAAATAAATAGCGGCGGATGCCCCAGCTGGTCCTCCGCCTATCACTATTACGTCATACATTGTAATCTATTTAAGTCCTAATCTTTTTAGTAAGTCGTCTTTTCTCATTAAACCAACAACTTGATTTTTTACTTGACCATTTTCAAATAAGTAGACAGTTGGAATACTTGATACACGGAATTGATTAGCTAAATAACCTTCTTCATCTACATTAACCTTAGCTACTTTTACTTTTCCTTCTAAATCTTGAGAAATTTCTTCAAGAACAGGCGCTAACATTAAACATGGACGACACCATTGTGCCCAGAAATCTACGATTACTGGAATATCTGATTCTAAAACTTCTTTTTTGAATGTTTCTGTAGTTACTTTAACTGACATTAATTTTTCCTCCAAAATGATTAATAGTATTTTATTTTACTTAAATATTCTAACAAACAAATAGTCGATTTCCAAGTGATTTGCTTAAGGTAAAAATCAAAAATCTTGTTCATCGATTCTAAAGGTAGTCCATTCTTTTAACGGCCTAGCTTTTTTGCTTAGATAAAAGTCGATTGCGGGTTGGTTCCAGTCAAGACAAACCCATTCCATTCTTCCGCATTTCTCTTCTTTGGCAATCTTTAACAATTCATTGAATAAAGCTTTTCCTATCCCTAGTTTACGGTATTCTTTATAAACAAATAAATCTTCTAAGTATAGTCCTTTTCTTCCTTTAAAAGTTGAATAATTAAAGAAAAATAAAGCAAAACCTACTGGTACGCCATCTAAAAAAGCAATAATTACATTAGCGTTTTTATTTTCGAAAATACTACTTTTAATATTATCTTCAGTCGCAATTACTTGATCACTTAATTTTTCGTATTCAGCAATCCCCTTTATAAACTCTAAAATAAGTTTACTCTCACTAGGTTTTGCGTATCTAATCTCTAAATTCATCCATTGTCTCCTTTAAATTTTTTTGTCGATATCATTATAACTTAATTTAATAAATATTTAAATTGGTGATGATAAAAAAATAAGGCAAAATTGCCTTATTTTTGTGTCACTTTTACTGATTTAATTATAAATTCCTGTGGAAAGACATTAGGATCAGGCTCTCCTCCCAACATTCCACCAATAGCCAAGTTTATTAAAAAATAATAAGGGTGATCAAAAGGCCAACCTTCATGAGAAGAGTCAAAATTTTTAAAACCTTTTTGATATCTTACTACTTCTTTATCATCCAAGAGATAAATAATCTCATCTTGCATCCAGTTAAGCGAGTATTTGTGGAAACCTTCAGTAATCTCAGGAACATTTATATCAGTATAATATTGTTCTTTGTTACGATGATTGTATTTTTCTGTATGTATACAAAGAATTAATTTACCAGGCTCTTTGCCTACATGTTCCATAATATCTATCTCACCGCTTTTTGGCCAATAACCATAACGATTATCTTCACTCATCATCCATAAAGCTGGCCAAGTACCTTTGCCAAGCGGCAGTTTAGCAACAAAATCTATTTGACCATAAAGAAAAGAAAATTTTCCCTTAGTATTAATTCTTGCACTTTTATAAATATTATTTTCGTAAGTAGCTCTAATTATGAGACCTTCAGAAGAAAATGAGATATGAGAAGAATCATCAACATAATGTTGCAATTCTCTATTAGCCCACTTATCTCCAACTTGAACATTAAAAATATCTCTAGGTAACTCATTAATTTTTGTAAAATCTATTTCTAGTAATGTTTTCATTTTTACTCCCTCAAACTTTTTACTGTTTCTCCTTCTAGTAAATATCCATCAACTACAGTAACTTTTCCAAAATTTAATCTTTTATTTTTGTCAATCATTTTCAAAATTTCTTTAGCAGCTAATTTCCCCATATTAACAGTGTCTTGTTTAATTGTAGTTAATTTTGGAGTTATTATCTGTGATGCTTCAATACCGTCAAAACCAATAATTGAATAATCTTTAGGCACACTTTTACCAGCATCCTGTATTGCTTGAATCGCTCCAATTGCCATCATATCTGAAGCGCAAAAAATAGCTGTTGGTTGTTCTTCTACTTCCATAATTTTAATCATTGCATCATAACCATTTTGTTTCGAGAAAACTTCTCCTTCAACAACATGATTAAAATTTATTTCTAAACCCAAAGAAGCCATACTATCTTCAAAAGCTTTTTTTCTAGTACCACCAATAAAGGTATGAACACCACCATGAATATTTGCTATTTTTCGATGTCCACGATCATATAAATATCTAATAGCCAAATTGACCGCTTGTTCATTGTTAGAAGTTACACAATTGATTCTTTCTTGTTGAAAATCAATCATTACAATAGGTATTTCAGAATTGTAAAGTTCAAATAACTCTTCACTAT
>CAZJAP010000023.1:10673-14097 GCA_964544325.1 uncultured Candidatus Izemoplasmatales bacterium
TCAATCATTACAATAGGTATTTCAGAATTGTAAAGTTCAAATAACTCTTCACTATAAAAATCAGCACACAAAACAAAAATACCTTCGACTTGTTTCCTTAAAGAATGTTGTAAATATGAGCCCATTTGCCCACCGGTTCTATGTGATAAAAATAAAATATCATAACCTGCGTTTTCCACTTCTCCCTTAAAAGTTTCTAAAATCTTAGAAAACAAGGGATGTTGTAAACCAACGCCACTAATTTCATGAAAAATAATTCCGATTGTATAATATCTTTGTGTTACCAAACTTCTTGCTTGAGAGTTTGGTATATAGTTCATTTCATCCGCTAATGACAATATAAGTTTTTTCGTTTTATCTGAAATATCCGAATAATCATTTAATGCCTTCGAAACTGTTGTAACGCTATATCCAGACTTTTTTGATATATCCTTGATAGTAACCATTAATCCACCTTCTTAAAAATAAAAACAATTTAAATATCTTTCCATTATATTATAGTTTTTAATTATAAACTAAAAAATTCCATAAGAAAAGTATTTTTTAAGCATTAATTATTTTCATCAAATAAAACTGTCATAATACTTCGCTTATGACTTTTAATATTTTTATTTATCTGATTAGCTTTAATTCCTATTACATAGTCATTTTCACTCTCATTAAGGATAACTAAAACTATTGATCCATCTAAGTTCTTAAAAGCTATTTGCTTAACAAAATCATTATCAATAATTGTTTTTATACGATGTGCGCCTTTTTTAACATGCTTTGAAAAATGGCCAATATGATAATAAGAACTATTAAAAATTAGTTCATCTTTCAATGTATCCGATAGAATTGGCGCATCACAATAATTCCCTACATGATTAGGACCACCAATTTCATCTAAAGTTATATTCCAATCTAAAAATGCCTCACACCAATTTGAAAAGTCCCCAATAATGTTTCTGGAATATCTTTCACCCGTTTCATAAATAAAAGGTTTTGGTCCGCCTTCAATGCATCCTTCAGAGAAAATTATTTGCTTATCAGGAAATAAGTCATGGACTTTTCCGACATTCTCAAACTCTTCACTCACATACCAATGAATTGCTGTACCTGCAACATATTTAGAAGCTTCTTTATCTTCTAAAACGGCTTTTGCTCTTTCTACAACAATATCACGGTTATGATCCCAAATAAAAATCTTGGTATCTTTAAATTGACTACTAGAGATTGTAGGGCCTAAATAATCTTTAACAAAATCTCTTTCTTCTTCTTTTGTATATAAACAAGAATCCCAGGTCTGCTTTGCAGCCGGTTCATTTTGAACTGTTAAACCAAAAAATTTAATGTCAACTTTTTTAAGTTCTTCTAAAAACTTAGTATAATAATTTGCCCAACTTTGATAATATTCCGGTTTTAATTTCCCGCCTTGGTTCATATTGTTATTGGTTTTCATCCAAGCAGGAGGGCTCCATGGCGATATTAATAATTCAATTTTGTCACCATAAATAGCTTCAGCTCTTTTTATTGTAGGTATCACATATTTAAACTCTCTTTCAATATTGAAAGATTTTAACTCTTCATCATATTGATCAACATAAGTATAATTCCCAAGAGAAAAATCACAACTATTCATATGTATTCTTCCTAAATTATATGCCAAACCTTTTTCTTTATCATAATATGCATTTAGAAGTTTATCTTGATTTTCTTTAGACATTTTGTTTAATGTATAACAAGCAGATTCAGTGAAAGCTCCGCCAAAGCCCATTATTTCTTGATATTTGACTGTATCATCTACTAAAATAATAAAATCCGGTTGTGTCAATTGCTCAACCGGTATTTGTTTATGATATAGTTTTTCATATTTAGAAGTTACATATATTCTCATATAAAATTTACCCTCCTACGAAAACGTTTTCGCATATATTATAATATATGAAAGTAATCATTGTCAACCGAGAATAGGTAAAAACGTATTAATTTCATATCGCAAATAAATAAAAAAAGCAAATGCGTTATTATTTCCGCATCTGCTTAGATAATTTAAATTTAATGCTATGTTTTACCGACTAAAATAAGCTTAATTGTTTTCCTCTAACTTTTTTCTTTTCTAAAATTTCTAAATAATTAAAGTAAATATGGTCGGCTAATTTAGATAGTGAAATTTCATTGGTATCGATAATCAGGTCAAGTCCTTGAATATTTTTAAGATTAAATTCTTCTCGATCAGCTTTAATCCTTTTTTTGATTTCTTCAGGGCTATCTTTTCTTAATTTCATTCTTCTAATTCTAGTGCTTTCTTTAGTTTTTAAAAATATAGCGACAATTTGGCAATCACTTTTTTCTAAAAAGGACTTTAATCCTTGAGGTTCTAAGATAATAAATTTATCATCCGCTAATTCGTTCTTAGGTGTCCCGTAAAGATTATTGTTATAAATAGCTGTTTCAAGAAAATAGTCAGCTTTTTTAAGTTCATTAAATTTATTTTTAGATAAAAAATGATAGTCGAATCCATCAATCTCATTAATTCTTTTCTTTCTAGTTGTACAAGTTACAACACGAGATATCGGATATCTGTTAATCATAATTTTAGCGGATTCTGTTTTTCCTGATGCACTAGGGCCAATGAGTACTAACATTAAACTTTCTCCTTTAATTTTATAGATTATATTATATCAAAAAAAAGATGATTTTGGAAACTCTCAATTATAGATTTTATAATATTTAAAATAGATTTGTAAAAGTTACTTAAAAGTAGTATAATATCAACGATATTTTTTACATGACAAGGGAGTATCTTTATGAAAAAAAGAAAAATTTCCCCACTCGCTGTAGTTGCACTAAGTTTTGCTGGAATTATCCTTTTTGGTACAATTCTCTTAAAACTGCCCATTTCTACCAAAGAAGGTTTAGATGCCTTATCCTGGGTAGATTCACTTTTCACATCAGCTTCGGCCGTATGTGTTACGGGGCTTTCAACTATACCGAATATTGCGGAAACACTATCGATCTTCGGTAAAATTGTTTTAGCTATTCTAATCCAAATCGGCGGCTTGGGAATTGTGACTTTAGCAATCTATGTCTTAGTTGTTTTAGGAATTAGAATTGGTGTTACAGAAAGATATGTTCTTAAAGAAGCTTTAAATCAGCATCACTTAGGCGGAATGATTAAACTAGTTAGATCCATTATTTTTACTACCCTAATTATTGAAGGCTTTGGATTTATCATAAATTTTATAGTTTTCATTCAAGATTTTTCATTCATTAATGCATTAGGACACGCAGCTTTTCATACAATATCATCTTTTAATAACGCTGGATTTGATATACTAGGTGCTACATCATTACAAAATTATAGCAATAATCTTCTTTTAAACATCAATACTATGGTAATGATTGTAATTGGTGGTATCGGCTTTATCGTTATAAGAGATAT
>CAZJAP010000024.1:0-12728 GCA_964544325.1 uncultured Candidatus Izemoplasmatales bacterium
TGGAGAAAACGGCTGCAGTAAAGTCAAAATTATATGCAAAATTTGGTAAAGAAATATATATGGCAGCTAAAACAGGAGGTCCTGATCCTGATAGCAATTTAACTTTAAAAAGAGTTATTGAAAGAGCAAAACAAAATCAGGTTCCAGCAGATGTTATCAAAAGAAACATCGAAAAAACTAAGAGTGGTATCGGTGAAGATTATTCACCAGCGAGATATGAAGGATTTGGTCCAGGCGGTTCAACGATAATTGTTGAATGTTTAACTGATAATGTTAATAGAACCTTTGGTGAAGTAAGATCTTGTTTTACAAAAACCGGAGGAAATCTAGGAGTTCAAAATTCAGTGTCATATCTTTATAAATACTGTGCTTATGTTACTTTCAGCGGATTGACTGAAGATGAAGCTTTAGAGGCTTTAATGGAAAATGAATGTGAAGTTGAAAATATCGAAAGTGATGAAGATATTATCATGGTTACTGGTTCCCCAAGTGATTTAGACCATATTTTAGAAAGTCTAAAAGCCACAGGTAAAGAATTAGAATTCTATAATGACTCAGTTGTTTGGTTACCAAGTTCAACTATGGATTTAGAAGAAGATGATTTAAGAAAATTCAAACACTTTTTAAGTATGACAGATGACATTGATGACGTGCAAGATGTATATCATAATGTCAATCTACCTGATGAGGAGTAAAATATTATGAATTTGCCGAATAAATTAACAATGATTAGAATTTTAATTATTCCCTTCATTGTTACAATTTATTTTTTAGAAAAACCGATTGATAGCTTAGCAGCTAATTTAAGTTTATATATCATGGGCGTACTTTTTATCATTGCTTCAGTTACAGATTATTTTGATGGCAATATTGCAAGAAAAAGAAATATTGTAACTACTTTTGGTAAATTTATTGATCCTTTAGCTGATAAATTATTAGTAACAACAACCTTAATCCTTTTATCAAATTATTATTACACACATTTAAATGGTATTTTTATGTGGATGCCATTTTGGGTTGTTTTAATTGTTATAACAAGAGATTTAATCGTCACATCAATTCGTTTGGTTGCGATTAATGAAGGGACAGTTGTAGCTGCTAAAATGAGCGGTAAACTAAAAACAGCTTTTACAATGCTAACAATTACTTATTATTTCTTTATTATGCCATTTGGCGGAGATGTAATTTCAATTATTGGGATAGTAATGACTATGGCATTTGTATTATTAACTATCTATTCGGCAGTAGATTATTTTTTAAAGAATAAAAATATTATTTTTAAAGAAATATAAAGAATTTTATTAAGGAAGTAGTATTATTTAACTAGACTTATTAAGGAGAAAATAAATGGACGATAAATTAAGAGAAAAGAATTTAGAGCAAGCTATTAAAACGATTGAGAAGGAATATGGTAAAGGGTCAATCATGATTTTAGGTGAAAACCGAGCAATGGATATTGAAACTATATCTACTGGTTCAATCTCCCTTGATCAAGCCTTAGGTGTTTTTGGCTATCCAAAAGGAAGAATCATTGAAATCTATGGTCCTGAGTCTAGTGGTAAAACTACTTTTGCGCTTCATGCCATTGCTGAAACACAAAAAGCTGGTGGATATGCAGCATTTATTGATGCTGAGCATGCATTAGATGCAGTTTACGCTAAAAACTTAGGCGTTGATATTGATCAATTGATTTTATCTCAACCTGATACAGGTGAACAAGCTTTAGAAATAGCTGAAGCTTTAATTAGAAGTGGAGCTATTGATATGGTTGTAATCGATTCTGTAGCTGCTTTGGTTCCAGAAGCTGAGATTCGTGGTGAAATGGGCGATAGTCATGTTGGTTTACAAGCAAGACTTATGTCACAGGCTATGAGAAAATTATCTGGAGCTTTATCTAAGAGTAAATGTATTGCCGTATTCATTAACCAAATCAGAGAAAAAGTCGGTATAATGTTTGGAAATCCTGAAACAACTCCTGGTGGTAGAGCATTGAAATTCTATTCATCTGTTCGTTTAGAAATCAGAAGAGGCGAACAAATAAAAGAAGGTACTGATATCACTGGTAACAAAGCTAGAGTTAAAGTTGTTAAAAATAAAGTAGCTGCACCTTTTAAAACTTGTGAAGTTGATATTATATTTGGCAAGGGAATCTCTAAAACAGGCGAAATTGTAGATATAGCCAGCGACATGGAAATTATTAAAAAGAGTGGCGCTTGGTATTCTTATAAAGATTCAAAAATTGGCCAAGGTAGAGAAAATGTTAAGAAGTATCTAGAGGAAAATCCAGAAATTTATGAAGAAATCTACCTAGCAGTCAAAGAAAAAATGAAGAAATAAGAGAAACTTAATTGTTTCTCTTTTTTTTATTTTAAATTAAAATTATTTTTTTTAATTAATAAATATCTTTTGACTAGAGAGCAAAATTAATATATAATATTTAACGAGCAACAATTAATAAAATGTATAAAATAAATTTACTATATATTTTAAATTAAATCAGAAAAGGGGATAAAATAATGCCAGACGGATGGATTATTGTTATTTCCAGTTTATTAGGTTTAATTGTTGGTGGACTTGTTGGATTTATTGTTAGAGTTTCAGTTGTGGAAAAAGGTTTCCAAACAGCGAAAAATAAATCTCAAAGTATTATTGACAACGCAACGCAACAAGCGGAACGTATTAAAAAAGAAAAACTTTTAGAAGCTAAGCAAGAGATTTATAATTTAAATTTAGAGAACGATAAAGTTTTAAAAGAGAAAAAGGCTTCAGCAGCCGTTCTTGAAAATAAACTTCATCAAAGAGAAGAACTGTTAGAAAGACGTTCTTCTAATTTAGATAAACGTGAACTGAATTTAGATCGTAAAGAAGAAGTTTTAGATCAAAGAAAAGCCGCAGTTGATGAAAAGAACCTTGAATTGGAAAATTTAATCAAAGAACAAAATGACAAACTATTTGAAATTGCCAACTACTCTGTAGAACAGGCTCGCGAAATTATCATGGCTCGCGTAAAAGAAGACATGATAAGTGAAATTGATCGTTTTATTAGAGACGAAGAAGATCGTGCAAGAAATGAAGCACAAAGAAAAGCAAGAGAAATTATTACTGGAGCTATTCAAAAATTAGCTCAAGACGTAACTGCAGAAACAACAGTAAGCGTTGTAGCTTTACCAAATGATGAGATGAAAGGTCGCATTATTGGTAGAGAAGGTAGAAACATTAGAACTTTAGAAGCAATGACTGGAGTTGACCTTATTATTGATGATACTCCTGAAGCGGTCGTATTATCCGGATTTGATCCGATAAGACGTGAAATCGCTAAACGTGCATTAGAAGCTTTAATTCAAGATGGAAGAATTCATCCAGCGAGAATTGAAGAAATGGTTGATAAGATGAGAGTTGAAGTTGACCAATTTATTAGAGATAAAGGTGATGAAGCTGTATTTGAAACTGGAATCGGTAGAGTTCATCCTGATCTTACTAAATTAATTGGTAGAATGCATTTTAGATCATCTTATGGACAAAACGCTCTTAAGCATTCAATTGAAACCTCATTCCTAGCTGGTAAGATGGCTGTGGAATTAGGAGAAAACGAAGTTTTAGCTAAGAGAGCGGGATTATTACATGATATCGGAAAATCTGTCGATCATGAAATTGAAGGATCACATGTTGATATCGGTATTCAATTAGCTAAGAAATATCATGAACCTGAAGCAGTATTAGATGCAATCTCTTCCCATCACGGTGATAATGAAGCGACAACAGTAATTGGTGTTATTGTTGCTGCAGCTGACGCTTTATCAGCAGCTAGACCGGGAGCTAGATCGGAGTCATTAGAAAACTACATTAATCGTTTAACTCAGTTAGAAGAAATTTCTGCTGGAGTTGCTGGCGTTGAATCGGCTTTTGCTATTCAAGCTGGTCGTGAAGTGCGTGTAATTGTCAAACCTACTGAGGTTAATGACGAAAGAGCACATGTAGTTGCTAGAGACATTAAAAATCAAATTGAAGAGAAACTAAGCTACCCAGGAACAATTAAAGTAACGGTTATCCGTGAAACTAGAGCGCAGGACATTGCAAAATAGACTTTAAAGGCCTTCCTACCTGAAGTAGGAAGGCTAATTCTTTAAATAAGGAGCATTAAGATATGAAAATCTTGTTTATTGGTGACATTTATAATGAGTTAGGCCAAAAGGCTTTTGATCAGTATTTTTTAACTGTCAAAAATCAATATAAACCTAATTTTATTATTGTTAATGGCGAAAATATTGAAAAAACTAATGGTTTATCAGAAAAAATATATAAAGATTATTTAACTAGAGGAGTTAATGTTTTTACTTTAGGTAATCATGCTTTCTCTAGAAAAGACGCTTTTGAAGTTCTTGATTTGCCTAATGTCACTAGACCCGCCAATTATGGTAAAGGTACATACGGTAAAGAATATGTTATTATTCAATATAATGATAAAAAAATAGCTATTATCAATTTGATTGGAAGGATATTTATGCATGACGCTACTGATAATCCTTTTGTTAAAGCTGATGAACTTTTAGCTAAAATTGAGGCTGATTATATCATAGTTGATTTTCATGCCGAAGCAACAAGTGAAAAATATGCTCTTGCTTATTACTTAGACGGAAGAGTTGACGCTGTTGTCGGAACCCATACACATGTCCCTACGGCTGATAATATTGTTTTACCTAAGGGTACGCTATATATAACAGATGTTGGTATGACTGGCGCTAAGTACGGAATTATTGGTGGCGATAGAGAACAAGGGATAAGAAAGTTTTTGTCCGGAGTTCCTGAGAGAGTAAAACCCCAAAAAGAATCACCACTTCAATTCAACGCAGTTTTGTTGGATTTACTTAATAAAAAAATCGAAAGAATCAATATATTTGAATAAAGAGGATTAATATGGAAAGAATTGTTAAGCCAAGTTTAACAAACGCAAGAAAGAGAACTAAAGAAAATGTCTCAACTATTGAATATGTTAACAGTAAAGATATAAAAGAAATAGGTAAAGGAAAAAAGTATTTAATTCAAACACATGGTTGTCAAGCTAATGAAGCTGATACAGAGATTTTAAGGGGACTTTTAGAGAAACAATTATTCAGCCCAACAGATACTTTAGAAGAAGCTGACTTAGTGATAATCAATACTTGTGCAATTAGAGAAAATGCCGAGAATAAGGTATTTGGTGAACTAGGAAGACTAAAGAGTTTCAAAAGAATAAATCCTAATATGATAATCGCTGTAGCTGGCTGTATGCCTCAAGAAGAAGCGGTCGTGGAAAGGATACTTAAGAAGTATCAACATGTTGATATTGTCTTTGGTACTCATAACGTAAATAAACTGATTGAATATTTAGACTATGTTTTAAAAGAAAAGAAACAATTGATTGAAGTTTATTCTAAAGAAGGCGATATAATCGAACATCTTCCTCAAGTAAGAGAGAACCGTTTTAAAGCCTGGGTAAATATCATGTTTGGTTGTGATGAGTTTTGTACGTATTGTATTGTCCCTTATACTCGTGGAAAAGAAAGATCAAGGAAGAAAGAATATATTATTGAAGAAGTCAAAGCTTTGATTGAACAAGGATACCTTGAAATAACGCTTCTTGGACAAAACGTTAATTCTTATGGATTGGATTTTGTTGAAGAAAAGTATGATTTTGCTGATCTCTTGGATACTTTAGCAAAACTACCTATCCCAAGAATTAAGTTTACAACTTCACATCCAAAAGATTTTTCTGATAAACTTATTGATGTTATAGCAAAATATGATAACATTATGCCTTTCATTCATCTTCCGGTACAATCCGGTTCAAACACGATTTTAAAACGTATGAACCGTAAATACACGAAAGAAGAATATTTAGATTTAGTTGAAAGGATTTATCAAAAAATCCCTAATGTATCTTTAACAACAGATATAATAGTAGGCTTTCCTGGAGAGACTGAAGAAGATTTTAATGAAACACTGGATTTGGTTAGAAAGTCGCGATTTGAAGGCGCTTATACTTTTATTTATTCGCCAAGAAAAGGAACGCCTGCAGCGAGTTATAAAGATATGGTAGAAGAAGATGTCGCAAGAAAAAGACTTTATAAACTTAACGACTTAGTCAATGAAGGCTACCTAAGAGGTAACAAGCGTTTTGAAGATGAAATTGTAAAAGTCCTTGTCGAAGGTCCTTCAAAAACAAAAGAATCAGTTCTTACTGGTTATACGGAAAATAATAAATTAGTAAATTTCGTCGGTGATGAATCATTGATTGGTAAAATAGTTGATATCCATATTAAAAAGGCTAAAACTTGGTCTTTAGACGGAAAAATAGTTAAATAATCTTTAAGAAGCAAGAAATTGCTTCTTTACTTTTATTGTTTTGACAAATAAAAAAATAATAGGAAATCGCTAAATTTAATGCTAGACCTATTGAAAAAGTTAAAAATTTATAGTAAGATGATAATATCTTAATAAAAAAAGGTGATATGATGAGTAAATTTAAATCTAATGAAGAATTTTTCGACTTTTCTAAACTTCTTTTAGTAATACCTATCGAAGATTTAATTAATTTGATGGTTAAATATGAGGTGAAGTTACCACTTTATGTTCATCGCTTTTTGTTAAAGGAGACAATCAGACAAGATGTGTTTGATGAAAAATTATATCCAACTTATACGGATGAATTAAAATTCAGACTTCGTGGATATGATAATTTTTCAATCTTTCTTCTAGAAAAAATGATTCAAACTTATAATCTTGATTTCAGTTTATCTAGATATAAAGAAATGATGTTAAATCTTCTTTACGTGAACAAGGAAGCTTTAGTAATTAGAAATAAGTTCTTTGACGAGTTAGAACAACTTAAACATAATTACACCGTAGACCTTGAAGTGATGAAATATGATGAGTTTTATAACACTGCCAATAGAATTTATTATGAACAACCAGGGTTCTTAGATGGTATTAGTATCAATGACTGGGATGAGGATTTATTGACATCCTATACCTTAGGTGATCTTAAAGCTTTAGGTGCTAAGTATGGCGTGAAAATACCAAGACGAATCAATAAAACTAAATTAGTGGAAATTTTAACTGCTAAGTTTAAATTATCACCTGATGAATCTGAATTACTAGAAATGAAATCTGTCTTAGAACTAGAAATATATGCTAAGGAAAAAGGTTTTAAAATTTCTATTGATTTGAAGAAAACCGATATGATCGAATTTATGAAGTTTTCTTTAGGAATGTACAATGAATATCCTAAGGATGATTTCTTTGATTATCATATTCCAGTATTTTCTGATGCAGAAGCTGTTGAAGAAGATATAGTTGATGAAGAAATTGAAGAAATTATAATTCCTGAAGAAGTACATGATGAAGTTGAAGAGGTAATTATTCCTTTACATAAAGAAGAAAAAGTTGTTGAAGAAGTCAAAGAAGAAGTTAAAGAGGAAGTCAAAGAGGAAGTTAAGCAAGAGGTTAAGGAAGAAATCAAGGAAGAAGTCAAAGAAGAGGTCAAAGAAGAGGTTATAGAAGAACCTTTTGAAGAAACTCCTGATATTGAAATCCCTGAAGATTTAGAAGAAGAACCTAGTTTAGCTGATTCTACTATTCTTTCACCTGAAGAAAAAGAATTATTAGATGAAAAAATTAATCTCATTATTAAAAAATATTATAAACGCAGAAGAACAAGAAGAGTTATATGGACGATTGTTTTAATCTTGGTAGTTGCTGGCTTAGGTTGGGCTTTTTATACTTACATATTACCATTGCTTTAGTTTGTTTAACCTAGTTTTATAGATTTAAGGAGCATATAGTTGAAACCTTTAGAAATATCTCGTTATACCCCGATGATGCAACAATATTTAGAAATAAAAAAAGACTATAGTGATTTTATAGTCTTTTTTAGACTAGGTGACTTCTATGAAATGTTCTTTCAAGATGCTATTGTAGCTTCTAAAGAATTAGAAATAGTACTCACGGGTAGAGATGCTGGAGTGAGTGAAAGAGTACCGATGTGCGGCGTTCCTTATCATGCAGTTAATCTATATTTGGAAAAGTTAGTTGAAAAACGTTATAAGGTAGCTATAGTTGAACAGGTTGAAAATCCTGAAGATGCTAAAGGCATAGTTAGAAGAGAAGTTGTCAAATTAATTACTCCAGGAACAATTATTGAAGATGGTAGCATCAAACAAAATGACAATAACTATATTACGGCTATCTATGAAAGTCCTGATATTTATATCTTAGCTTATTCTGATCTATCAACCGGAGAAATATATTTAGAGAAACTACCTTTAGATACTAATATTCTTATTAGTGAAGTTTTAAATTTAGGTGTTAAGGAAGTTGTTATTACCTCTAAATTTAAAAACAAATTCTTGAAAACAAATCTTAAGAATCAAGAACTTACTATCTCAATCAATGACGATTTGAGTTTAAAAAAATATTATAGAAGTTTAGTTAATGATGTCTATGACAAGCATTTGCTAAACGCTTTTTCACTGTTAATTAATTATTTAGAGCTTACCCAAAAGAAAGAACTTTTGCATTTACAAAAAGCACAAGTCTTTGAATCAACTAGTTACTTAAGAATTGATAACAATTCTAAAAGAAACTTAGAAATGACGGAAACATCACTTTCTAAATCAAGTCAAAACACACTCTTCTGGCTTTTGGATAAATGCCAAACAGCTATGGGGTCAAGATTTCTGAAAAGTTCTATCTTAAGACCACTGATTGATAAATCTGAGATATTGAAAAGATATGCTTTAGTAGAGAGTTTCAATAATAATTTTATCGTTAGACAAGAAATCATCGATGAATTAAAAAAAGTATATGACTTAGAAAGAATAGTCGGTAGAATTAGTTTTGGTAATGCTAATGCAAAAGATTTGATTAATTTAAGAAAATCTCTTGAAACTATTCCAATTATTAAAAAGAGTCTTATTCAATTAGACAATGATTATGCGAATAATTTGATTGATGATTTAAGTGATTTTGTTGAATTAACAACTGAAATTGCTGCAGCGATTATTGATAATCCACCACTTTCAATTAAAGAAGGTAATTATATCAAAGAAGGTTATTCTGAAGAACTTGATGAAATTAGAAACATAAAAGCTAACGCCAAGAATTGGTTAGATGACTTTGTTGAAAAAGAAAAAGAAAGAACTAATATCAAGAAGTTAAAAGTAGGTTATAACCGTGTGTTTGGTTACTATATTGAAGTAAGCAAATCCCAGATGGATTTAGTTAAAGATGAATTCGGTTATGAAAGAAAACAAACTTTATCTAATTCTGAAAGGTTTATCACTAAAGAATTAAAAGAAAAAGAAGCTGTTATTTTAGGTTCTGAAGATGCGATTGTCGATTTGGAATACCAATTATTTATTGCTTTGAGAGAAAAAATCAAAGAACAAACCTTTAAACTACAAACATCAGCGAAGATAATCGCATTTATTGATATGATTATCGCTTTTTCAAGTGTTTCTATGTCTAATAGATATACAAAACCGGAAATAATTGAAGAAAAGAAAATAGAAGTAATAAATGGACGTCATCCGGTTGTTGAAGTTTTGTTGGATGAGAAGTTTGTTGAAAATGATATTCTTATGAATCAAGACAATACAATTTTACTTATTACCGGACCGAATATGAGTGGTAAATCAACTTATATGCGGCAATTAGCTATGATTATTATATTGGCGCAAATTGGTTGTTTTGTACCGGCTGAAAAAGCTTATTTGCCAATTTTTGATCAGATATTTACAAGAATCGGTGCTAGTGATGATTTATCAAGTGGAAAATCTACTTTCATGGTTGAGATGCTTGAAGTTAATTATGCTTTAAAAAACGCCACAGAAAATTCTTTGATTTTATTTGACGAGATTGGCCGTGGAACAGCAACTTATGACGGCATGGCTTTAGCACAAGCAATTATTGAATATTGTCATCACAAGATAAACTGTAAAATCATGTTTTCTACTCATTATCATGAACTTACTTATTTGGAAGATTCACTTCCAAGTTTGAAAAACGTTCATGTTAAAGCTTTAGAAGAAAAAGGGAATATTATATTCTTACATAAGGTTACTGATGGTCCGACAGATAAAAGTTATGGTATTCATGTGGCTAAATTAGCTAAATTACCTAAAAATATTATCAATCGTTCGAAAGATATCTTAGAAGAATTAGAAAAGAATCATGGAAAGAATATTATCAAACCTCAAACAATTGATTTATTTAATTATTTAGAGTCACAAGAAGTTGAAGAAAATTATGTTGACAAGTATGAAAGCATAATCGATCAAATTAAAGAAATAAACATTTTAGATTTAACACCAATTAGTGCTTTAAATGTTTTAAATGACATTATTGAAGCAATTAAGGATAAGGATAAATAAGAAGAGTTATTATGGGAATAATTAAAAGATTAGATCCAAGCATCGCAAACAAAATTGCGGCTGGAGAAGTTATTGAGAAGTTAGCTAATGTAGTTAAAGAGCTAGTGGAAAACTCGATTGATGCGGAAGCTACCAAAATTGATATTGATTTATTAGAAAGCGGTATGAAATCCATTAAAGTCACAGATAACGGCTTAGGAATGGATGAGAGTGACGCTTTTTTGGCTTTTGAAAGACACGCAACATCAAAGATAAAGAACGTTAATGATCTTTTTAGGATCCAATCCCTAGGCTTTAGAGGTGAAGCTCTACCTTCAATAGCAGCTATTTCAAGAGTGGATTTATCAACTTCAAATGGTGAAGAAGCGATAAATATTATCTATGAAGACGGCAAGTTTATCGAGAAAAAACCGGGGATTTTAAATCAAGGAACAGCAATTGAAATTTCAAAACTCTTTTATTCCACTCCGGCAAGATTTAAATATTTAAAATCGCCACAAACTGAGTTAGCCGCAATTGTTAATATGGTAAATGGCTTTGCTTTAGCAAATCCTCATATTAGTTTTCGCTTAACCAATGATAAAAAACAAATTTTTGTGACTAGCAATAACGAATCCTTAATTAACATAATGTCACAAATATACGGGATTAACGTTGGTAAATCATTAATTTATTTTGAAGCTAAGAACCGTGATTATCAAATATCTGGATATACAACTAATCCGATAGTTAATCGTTCTTCAAGAAACTATATCAATATAGTTGTCAACAATAGAATTATTCAAAATAAAGAAATCGTCCAAGCTTTCTTGGATGCATATGACCAATTGATACCGAAGAATAGATATCCTGTCGCAATAATTTATATTGAAGTTGATCCGATTTTGATTGATGTTAATATCCATCCGCGAAAACAAGAAATTAAATTTTCTGAGAAAGATAGATTGGTTAACTTAATAAAAAGAGCTTTAAAAGAAAGATTGGAAGTAACCCATATTTATCAAAAACCTAAGGATGATTTTTCGCAAACGAAGATTAGTTTTTATGAAGATAGTCCAACTTTTCAAGAAAGCCTTGAACTAGAGATTAAAGAAGAGGAATCAAGAGAAGAAAAAGTAATTATTCCTGATATGGAATATATTGGCCAGTATTCTGGAACTTACCTTTTGTGGCAGAATGAAGAAGCTCTGTTTTTGCTTGATCAACACGCTGCGGCTGAAAGAATCAGATATGAAAAATACCTAAAAAAATGGACAGAATCAAATCAAGAAATTCAAGAGTTACTGACACCGTTAAAAGTTGAGTTAGCTAATGATATTTTAATAAAAACCCATGAGCATTTAAATGAAATTTCTGTTCTTGGGGTTGACTTAGAAATTAAAGATAATTATGTTTTAGTTAAGAAAATCCCTTTATGGTTTCCTAAAGACTATGAAGAGTTATATGTTGAAACAATTATTCAAAATTTAATAAATGATGAGTTGGTAAGTCAAGAATCAATGATTGATGATTTAGCCAAATTGCTAGCTTGTAAGCATTCATTGAAAGCTAATCATTATATCAGTTCATTAGAAGCCAATCAACTGCTTAATGATTTAAGGAAATGCAAAAGACCTTATACTTGTCCTCATGGTAGACCGATAATTGTGGATATAAGTTTAAAGAAAATCGAATTTTGGTTTAATAGGGTGATTTAAGTGTTAGACTTAATTATGATATTAGGACCGACAGCGGTTGGTAAAAGTGATTTAAGCATAGCCCTTGCAAAAACTTTTGATGGCGAAATCATCAACGGTGATGCAATGCAGTTTTATAAAGGATTAGATATTGGAACCGCTAAGGTAAGTTTAGAGGAACAAAAAGAGGTAAAGCACCATTTACTAGATATATTAACGCTTGAAGACAAATTTTCTGTTTCTCTCTATCAAAAAATGGTTAGAGATAAAATCACTGAAATCAAGAATAAAAATAAGCTACCAATAATTGTTGGTGGTAGCGGATTATATTTAAATGCAATTATTTCTGATTATAAGTTTCTTGGCAAAGAAAGAGAAGAAGTTACAGAATCTAAATATCAAGACTCGAGCGTGGAAGAATTAGCGGATATTTTGAAAAAGAAAAGTCCTAAACTTGCGTTAAACACGGATTTATTAAATAGAAGAAGAGTGATGAGAGCTTTAGAAAAGAGCGATGAAGATATTCAAGAAGATTTAAATAGATATTATCATAACGCTCTAATTGTTGGTTTAGAAATGGACCGAGCTTTGCTTTATCAAAGAATCAATCAAAGAACTGATAGAATGATTGAAAATGGGTTGA
>CAZJAP010000025.1:0-10614 GCA_964544325.1 uncultured Candidatus Izemoplasmatales bacterium
TGTTAAATCAACAAGGTGAATCAATTGGCAGTCTAAATTTAAAAGACGAAGTATTTGCAGTTGAAAACAACGATCAAGTTATCTATGATGTTATCAAACAACAAAGAGCTGCTATGCGTCAAGGAACTGTTATGACAAAAAACAGAACTCAAGTTAGAGGCGGTGGAAGAAAACCATATCGTCAAAAAGGAACTGGACATGCTCGTCAAGGATCAATCAGAGCGCCTCATTATGTAGGCGGTGGAGTTGTCTTTGGACCAAGCCCAAGAGATTATTCATATAAGGTTAATAGAAAAGTACGTCGCTTAGCTTTAAGAATAGCATTATCAGAAAAGTTAAGAGGAGAAAATTTAATTGCAGTAGATACTATCGTTTTAGCATCTCATAGAACTAAAGAAATGGTTACTGTATTAAATAATTTAAAAGCAGAAGGCAAAATAATGGTTGTTCTAGGTGAAAATTCAGATTTGGTAGCTACCGCATCTCAAAATTTACCTAATGTTCAAACTGTCCTTTATAATCACGTAAGTGTTTATGACATTTTGAATGCTAACCAATTAGTTATGACTAAAGACGCTTTAGAAAGATTAGAGGAGGTTTTAAGTTAATATGGATAAATTTCAAATTATAAAACGTCCAATCGTTTCTGAAAAATCAACTAAGTTAGCTGAACAAAGAAAATATACTTTTGAAGTTGATAGAAGAGCTAACAAAATTCAAATTAAAGAAGCTATCGAAGCTATCTTTAATGTAAAAGTAGAAAAAGTAAATGTCGTTAATACAAAAGCAAAAGCAAAAAGAGTAGGACAATACTCAGGCTTCACTGCTGCTGTAACAAAAGCTATTGTGACTTTAGAAGAAGGTCATAAGATCGACATTTATACAGCGTAATGGGAGGAAATGAAGAATAATGGCTATTATTAAGTATAAACCACAGACAAATGGTTTGCGTAACATGACAAAGCTCGATTACAATGAAATCACAGCTACTAAGCCAGAAAAATCCCTAGTTACCACTTTAAAGAAAAACGGTGGGAGAAATAATCAAGGGAAAATAACAGTCCGCCATCAAGCTGGAGGAGCTAAAAGAAAATATCGTATCATTGATTTCAAGAGAAATAAAGATGGAATTATCGGTAAAGTTGCGACAATCGAATATGATCCAAACAGAACTGCTAATATCGCTCTAATCAATTATGCTGATGGGGAAAAACGTTATATCCTCGCTCCTAAAGGTTTAGAGGTTGGAATGACTGTTGAATCAGGAGAAAAAGCGGATATCGTAATTGGTAACGCTAAAGAAATCAAAGACATTCCTGTTGGTACAGTGATTCATAATATCGAACTTTATCCTGGAAAAGGCGGCCAATTAATTAGAGCTGCTGGAACTAGTGCGCAAATCCTTGGTAGAGAAGAAAAATATGTACTTATCAGATTAAAATCTGGTGAAGTTAGAAGAATTTTAGGTAAATGCCGCGCTACTATCGGTGAAGTTGGAAATGAATATTATTCATTAGTTAACATCGGTAAAGCTGGTAGAAAAAGACACATGGGAGTTAAACCGACAGTTCGTGGTTCAGTTATGAACCCAGTAGATCACCCTCATGGTGGTGGTGAAGGTAAACAACCTGTAGGGCATAAAGCGCCACTTACTCCTTGGGGTAAAATCGCTCTTGGTAAAATTACTAGAAACAAAAATAAGGCTAGCAGTAAATTAATTGTTAGACGAAGAAATAAATAGGGAAGGAGGAACTCAATACATATGTCACGTTCAATTAAAAAAGGTCCATTTTGTGATGATCACTTAATGAAAAAAGTAGAAAAAGCAAATGAAACAAATTCTAAAAAGGTTATTCAAACCTGGTCGAGACGTTCAACAATTTTCCCTAACTTTGTTGGCTTAACTATCGGTGTTCACAATGGTAAAGTACACATTCCTGTATATATCACTGAAGACATGGTTGGTCATAAATTAGGAGAGTTCGCTCCGACAAGAACTTATCGCGGTCACGTAGATAAGAAAGCTACAAGGGGAGGTAAATAATGATGGAAGCTAAAGCAGTCGCTAGATCAATTAGAATCTCACCTCGTAAAGTAAAATTAGTAATTGATTTAATTAGAGGCAAAAAAGTTAGTGATGCATACGCTACTTTAAGAAATACACAAAGAGGCGCTTCAAAAGCTGTTGAAAAAGTTCTTAAATCAGCTGTCGCTAATGCAGAACATAATTATCAATTAGACCAAGATAAATTATATGTAAAAGAAATTTATGTTGGTGAAGGTAAAACTTTAAAGAGAATGCAACCACATTCTCAAGGTAGAGCCTTTTCAATCTTTAAGAGAACTAGCCACATTTACATAACAGTGGCAGAAAGGGAGTAAGGAGAATTTTATGGGACAAAAAGTAAATCCAGTTGGACAACGTATAGGCGTCATTCTTGATTGGGAATCAAGATGGTATGCTGATAAAAACGAAGTAGCTGATCTATTACATGAAGATATTAAAATTCGTGAATTACTCTACGATCTTTACAAAAACGCTAGTGTTTCTAAAATCGAGATTGAAAGAAGTAAAAAGCGAGTTATTATAACTGTTAATACAGCAAAACCTGGTATGGTTATCGGTAGAAATGCTGATACTAAAAAGGCCGCTGTTGCTCAGTTAGAAAAACTAACAAACAAACAAGTATTTTTAAATGTTGTTGAAATCAAACGTCCAGAAAAAGATGCGTTATTAGTAGCGCAAAACATCGCTTACCAATTAGAAAACAGAGCTTCTTTCAGAAGAGTACAAAAAGTTGCTATTCAAAGAGCTTTAAAAGCAGGAGCTAAAGGTTGTAAAACTCTTATCTCTGGTCGTCTAGGCGGAGCGGAAATGGCACGTAGTGAAGGATACAGTGAAGGAAACGTTCCTTTACATACTTTAAGAGCTGATATCGATTATGCATTAGCTGAAGCTAATACAACATATGGTAAATTAGGTGTTAAAGTATGGATTTATAAGGGAGAAGTTTTACCTTCTAAGAAGAAGGAGGCTAAGTAATATGTTAATGCCTAAAAGAACAAAATATCGTCGTCCTCATCGCGTTAGCTATGAAGGCCCAGCTAAAGGTGGCACAGAAATCTCTTTTGGCGATTATGGTCTTAAAGCTTTGGAAGGTGCTTGGATTACAGCACGCCAAATCGAAGCTAGCCGTATTGCGATGACACGTTATATGAAACGTGTGGGTAAAGTATGGGTGAAAATTTTCCCACATTTAGCAAAAACTAAAAAACCTTTAGAAGTTCGTATGGGATCTGGTAAAGGTTCACCTGAAGAATGGGTAGCAGTAGTGAAAGAAGGACAAGTTATGTTCGAAATCGCTGGTGTTCCTGAAGAAGTAGCTAAAGAAGCGCTTAGATTAGCTGCTCACAAACTACCTATTAAGACTAAGTTTGTCAAGAAAGAAAGTGGTGATTCTCTATGATTTACGCTAAAGAAATTCGCGAAATGGACACCGCAACCATTTTAAATGAAATAGATAATTTAAAGAAAGAACTATTTGACTTACGCTTCAAACAAGCAACTGGTCAATTGGAAAACACTGCACGCGTCTCAAATATAAAGAAAACTATTGCTCGTATGAAAACCGTTCTTACTGAGAGAGAAAGCAAATAAGGAGGAAATGAATATGGAACTTAAAACAAACAGAAAAGTTTTTACTGGAACTGTTGTATCTGACAAAAATGACAAGACAATCACAGTTTTAGTAACTACTTATAAAAAACATCCATTATATGGAAAAAGAGTAATTTCTTCTAAAAAATTCAGAGCACACGATGAAAAGAATCAAGCTAAAACTGGTGATATCGTTAGAATTACCGAATGCCGTCCACTTTCAGCAACTAAACGTTTCCGTTTAATTGAAATTGTGGAAAGACATGAAGAAGTTTAGGATATTGGGGGTATTATTATGATACAACAAGAATCAAGACTTAAGATTGCCGACAATTCAGGCGCAAAAGAAATATTAACGATTAAAGTTTTAGGCGGTACCAGCCGTAAATATGCTGGTGTCGGTGATATCATTGTTGCTACTGTTAAACAAGCTACTCCAGGTGGAATGGTAAAAAAAGGCGAAGTTGTAAAAGCAGTTATAGTGAGAACAAAGAAGGAAATCCGTCGTGCAGATGGTTCTTATATCAAATTTGATGATAACGCAGCGGTAATTATTAAAGACGACAAGTCCCCTAAAGGAACTCGTATCTTTGGACCTGTTGCAAGAGAGTTAAGAGACGCAGAGTTTACAAAAATAGTTTCTCTAGCTCCAGAAGTATTATAAGGAGGAACGAACTATGAAATTAAAAAAAGGCGATAAAGTCGTTATAATCTCTGGCGCAGATAAAGGAAAACAAGGAACAATAATTAAAGTATTAACCAAATCTAATAGAGTTGTACTTGAAGGAGAAGGTTTAAGTAAAATCAAAAAACATTTAAAACCTTCACAAGTTAATCCTGATGGTGGAATCGTTGAAATTGACAAACCAATCAATGCTTCTAATGTCATGATTTTAGATCCAAAAGAAAAAACTCCAACAAGAATTGGATATAAAACAGTTACTGAAACTGTTAAAAAACAAGAAGTAACTAAAAAAGTTAGATATGCAAAAAAATCTGGCAAAGTTTTAGATTAAGTGAAGGGAGAAAAATATGAATAGATTACTAGAAAAATACAGAAAAGAAATCACACCAGCATTAATGGAAAAATTCAATTATTCTTCCATCATGGAAAGTCCAAGAGTTAGCAAGATTGTTATTAATATTGGTGTTGGAGATGCAGTTGCAAATCCTAAAGTATTAGATGATGCTGTTAGTGAATTAACATTAATCACTGGACAAAAACCACTTGTTACAAGAGCAAAGAAATCAATTGCGACATTCAAATTACGTGAAGGTATGCCTATCGGCTGTAAAGTAACTTTACGTGGCGAAAGAATGTATGATTTCCTTGATAAATTAATATCAATTGCTTTACCAAGAGTTAGAGACTTCAGAGGAGTAAATCCAAAAGGTTTTGATGGTAGAGGTAACTACACATTAGGTGTTAAAGAACAATTGATTTTCCCAGAAATAAACTACGATAAAGTAAGTAAAATCCGTGGAATGGACATCGTGTTCGTTACAACCGCAAATACAGATCAGGAAGCTTTCGAATTACTTAAATTATTCGGAATGCCTTTCAGAAGATAAGGAGGAACCCAATATGGCAAAGACATCAAAAAAAGTAAGTCAAAAACGTGGATCAAAATTTCCAGTAAGAAACTATACAAGATGTGAACGTTGTGGACGTCCTCATTCTGTATATCGCAAATTTAAATTATGTCGTGTTTGTTTTAGAGAATTAGCTTACAAGGGTCAAATCCCTGGTGTAAAAAAAGCAAGTTGGTAATAAATTATGAAGAGATTAAGTTCCGATAATCAAGGAAGGAGGCATTATTAATATGGTCATGACAGATCCAATTGCGGATATGTTAACAAGAATTCGCAACGCAAATCAAATGAAACATAAAACAGTTGATGTACCGGCATCAAAATTGAAAATGGAAATCCTTAACGTTTTAAAACAAGAAGGTTACATTACAGATTTTGAACGCATCAATGATGGAGTACAAGGTACTTTAAAAATAAGTTTAAAATATTTAGAAAATGAAGAAAGAGTTGTAAGAGGTTTGAAGAAAATTTCCAAACCTGGTTTACGTGTGTATGCTAAAACTGACGATATTCCTAGAGTTCTTAACGGACTAGGAATAGCTATCATTTCTACTTCTAGAGGTATTATGACTGACAGAGAAGCTAGAAAAAATAAAATTGGTGGCGAAGTTATAGCATATGTATGGTAATAATTATAATGAAAGAGGTGCAAGAAAATGAGTCGAATCGGTAATAGTTCGATAAAAGTCCCTGCAGGCGTTACTCTTGAAATCAACAAAGATAATAATGTTGTTGTTAAGGGACCTAAAGGTGAACTAAGCTTTACTTTCAATTCTAATATTGGAATTAAAGTTGAAAATAACGAAATTTCTGTAACCCGACCAAATGATTCATTACGCATTAAAGCCCTTCACGGGACTACAAGAGCGTTATTGAATAATATGGTTATTGGTGTAAGCGAAGGCTATACAAAAGTCCTCGAAATCAAAGGTGTAGGATATCGTGCACAATTAAAAGATCCAAAAACTTTAGTGTTAAATGTTGGTTATTCAAATCCAGTAGAAATGACTATTCCAGAAGGTTTAACACTTGAAATCCCTAAGAATACAGAAGTACATGTAAAAGGTGCCGACAAACAAATGGTCGGAGAATTTGCGGCTAACATTCGTAAAGTTCGTCAACCTGAACCTTACCTAGGTAAAGGTATCAGATATAGAGATGAACATGTACGCCGTAAGGAAGGAAAAACAGCTAAGTAATTAGCTTGTTAAGGTGATAATATGTTTAAATCAGTAGATAAAAACGCACAAAGACAAAAAAGACATCGTCGTATGAGATTCTCTATCAAGGGAACTCCTGAAAGACCACGTCTAAATGTTTTTCGTTCTAACAAACAAATTTACGCTCAAATTATTGATGACGTAAACCAAGTAACATTAGTACAAGCAAATTCAAGGGAAATCGAAGGTTGCACAGGATCTAATATCGAAGGTGCAAAATTAGTAGGTAAATTAGTTGCTGAAAGAGCAATTGAAAAAAATGTTAAATTAGTTGTTTTCGATCGCGGTGGATATTTATACCACGGTAGAGTGAAAGCATTAGCCGATGCTGCTAGAGAAGCAGGGCTAGAATTCTAATGAAGGAGGTAATCTAATATGGAAGATAATGTTCGTAATAAAAGAGGAAGAAAACCTCGTTCACCTAAGAAAGAACCAAAACTTTATGAAGAAAGAGTAGTTAGTATTGGTCGCGTTACCAAAGTAGTTAAAGGTGGTAGACGTTTTAGCTTTACAGCTTTAGTAGTTGTTGGCGATAGAAAAGGTAAAGTTGGATTCGGAACAGGAAAAGCAAGTGAAGTTCCTGATGCAATCAAAAAAGCTATCGAAGACGCTAAGAAAAATATCATCGTTGTTCCTATGAATGGAACAACAATTCCTCATTCAGTTACAGGTAAATATGGCGCTGGTAAAGTATTTTTACGCCCAGCATCTGAAGGTACTGGTGTTATCGCCGGTGGACCTGTTCGTGCCGTACTTGAATTAGCAGGTATTGAGGATGTTTTAAGTAAATCTTTAGGTTCAAATACTCCTATTAATATCGTTAGAGCTACTGTTGAAGGTTTAAAAACTTTAAGAACAGTTAATACTGTAGCGGAAATGAGAGGAATCAATCCTGAGGAGGTTCTTAAATAATGGCACAAATTAAAGTTACCCTAGTTAAAGGGTTAATGGGTAGAAAACCAAATCAAGTAAAAACAATTAAAGCTTTAGGACTTACTAAAAGAAATTCTTCAGTAGTTGTTGAAGACACAGACATGATTAAAGGTATGGTAAATACAGTTAGTCATTTAGTAAAAGTCGAAGAAGTTAAGAAATAGGGGGTGCAGGATATGTCATTACATGAATTAAAACCTAATGCAGGCGCAACTCACTACAAAAAAAGAGTCGGACGTGGAACTAGTTCAGGAACTGGTAAAACTTCAGGACGTGGACAAAAAGGACAAAACTCTCGTACTGGTGGAGGAGTTAGACTTGGATTCGAAGGTGGACAAACACCGTTATTCAAGCGCCTACCTAAAAAAGGGTTTACTAATCCATTTAGAAAAGAATACGCAATCGTAAACCTAACTGACCTCAATGGTTACGAAGCAGGAACTATTGTTACTCCAGAAATTTTATTAAATGATAGAGTAATAAGAAAAGAATTAGATGGGGTTAAAATATTAGGCAAAGGGAAATTAGAAGTAAAGCTTACTGTCAAAGCGCATAAATTTTCAGCTTCTGCAAAAAAAGCTATTGAAGATGCTGGTGGCGTGGTAGAGGTGATATAATGGAAACTATTAAAAAGATTTTCAAAAATAAGGAAGTCTTGAAAAAAATTGGTTTCACATTATTAGCTTTTCTAGTTTTTAAACTATTGACCTATGTAACAATGCCTTTAATTGATGCATCAAGCTTATCAAGTTTATTTGATAACAGCGGTTTCTTAGGAATCGTTAACTCGATTTCTGGGGATGCTTTACGTAACTATTCGGTTATTGCCCTTGGTATTAGCCCTTATATTACAGCGTCAATCATCGTTCAACTTTTGCAAATGGATATTATTCCAGCTTTGAAAGAGTGGAGCGAAGAAGGTGAAGTTGGTAGACAAAAGATTTCAAGATTGACAAGATATTTAGCAATTGCTTTAGCTTTTGTTCAAGCATTAGCTATGACATTTGCTTTCCATAATTCTCAAGATCAACTATTTATAGGTAGTGTTGCATCATGGGTTGGACCAAATACTGGTTTATGGTTCTTAGTATATTTCTATATTGCAATCGTTCTTACTGCTGGTACTGCTTTTATGATTTGGTTAGCAGATCAAATCACTCTTAAAGGTATTGGTAATGGATCATCAATGTTAATCGTTGCCGGGATAATTATTTCTTTCCCTGGAACAATTGCTTCATTGGTGCAATATTATATCTCTGATCCTAACTCTGCATTAGCAGGAAATGTATTTGCTGGTCAAGGTCAATTTTCAGGTTATTTATTATTTGGCGTTAGTATCTTAATGTTCGTTATCGTATTAGTGGGTATCACTTACATGCAAGTTGCTGTAAGAAAGATTCCTATCCAATATGCTAATCGTCCAGGAAGCGCTAAATTCAAAGGTAAATCCGAATCAAATATACCAATTAAATTAAACACAGCATCAGTTATTCCAGTTATCTTTGCTTCAATTATTCTTTCTTTACCAACAACAATATTCCAATATATTAATGTTGGAAATAGCGCAAGCAACTGGATTAATCAAATTTTTGCTTACAATCAACCAATCGGTTTTGTTTTATATATCATTTTAATTTTTGTGTTTACTTTCTTCTACTCATTTATTTTGGTTAAACCAGAACAAATAGCGGAAAATTTAAACAAACAAAATGCATATATTCCTGGGGTAAGACCTGGAAGTGAAACTGAAAGTTATATTACAAAAGTTTTATTTAGAGTTACTGTGATTGGTGCTATTTACTTAGTTGTTATTGCATCATTACCAATCATTACTTCGATGGTTTTAGGGCATACATACGCTCAAATCGGTGGTACGTCATTACTAATTATCGTTGGTGTAGCTTTAGAAACTGCTAAACAAATCGAAACAGATACTCAAGAAAAAGCATACGCCGGTTTCATGAGATAAGAAGATGATTAATCTCCTTATTATGGGTAAGCCCGGGGCTGGTAAAGGAACCCAATCAACAAAATTGCTTAAACACTATCAATTAACTCATATTTCGACAGGTAATATTTATCGCGAAGAAATAAAAAAGGGCTCAAAAATAGGAATAGAAGCAAAAAAATATCTTGATGAAGGTAATTTAGTTCCTGACAAGATGACGAATGATATCGTGTGGGATATCTTAAATAATAATGATTATCCTAACGGTTTCATGTTGGATGGATATCCAAGAACAAGAACTCAAGCTGAGGCTTTGGAGTTAATGCTAAAAAGTTTGGATATAAGTCTGACGGCTGTTATCAATGTCGATGTAGCTGATGAAGTATTGCTGCACCGGATGGCAGGAAGAAGAGTTTGTCTTAATTGCGGGCATACTTATCACATTGATTATCATCCACCAAAAGAAAGTGGCATCTGTGATCATTGTGGACATGAATTAATCCAAAGACCAGATGATCTTGAAGAGTCAGTTAAGAATCGTTTAGCTATTTACAATGAGAAAACCAAACCATTACTTGATTACTACGATGAACTAGGACTACTAATGGTAATTGACGGTGAGCAATCATCAACAAAGGTTTTCCATGATATTATTAAAAAATTAGGTGAGAAATAATGGTAACAATAAAATCGTCACGAGAAATTGAATTGATGAAAGAAGCTGGTCGAATAGTAGCCTTAGCTCATGAAGCAGTTAAAGACTTTATAAAACCAGGTGTTTCAACAAAACAAATTGATGATTTGGTTGAAAAAGTTATCGTTAGCAATGGAGCTATTCCCTCATTTAAAAATTACAATGGTTTTCCCGCATCTGCATGCATATCGATTAATGAAGAGGTTGTTCATGGTATACCTAATCCAACTAAACTTTTAAGAAACGGAGACATAGTTTCTGTTGATATTGGAGCTAAGTATAAAGGGTATCATGGCGACAGCGCATGGACATATGCATGCGGGGAAATATCTGAAGATGCAAAGAGATTGTTAAAGGGAACAGAAGAAAGTTTATTTAAAGGCTTAGAATATGCTAAAGCGAATAATAGATTATCTGATATTTCACACGCAATCCAAAAACACGCTGAATCTTTAGGGTTTAGTGTAGTAAGAGAATTTGTTGGGCATGGCGTAGGAAGACATTTGCATGAAGATCCACAAATTCCAAATTATGGTTTGCCTAATCGAGGCATTGTTTTAAAGCCAGG
>CAZJAP010000026.1:0-3750 GCA_964544325.1 uncultured Candidatus Izemoplasmatales bacterium
AATGTAGCTTCCATAACAACTACTGCATCAGTTTCTACAGCATTTAATGATAATACGTTAGCAGCTAATGTTGCATTATCTCCAGCATCTTCAGCTTCAGCCCATGTAATTGTTGAACCATAAGCTCCAGTTGTAGGTAATGTCATTTCTTTAGCAGCGTATACATATTGGTCTAAGTTAAGTGATGCGCGGTCAAGACCAACTATTTCAGCGTCTTCTAAATCTAAAGCATCAACTGTATGAACACCAATGTTAGTTATAGTATTTTGTGGATGAACATCCCATTCAGTTTCTGTAAAGACTGTATTACCAGATTTTACGGCTGAGTTTCTTACTAATGTAAATTCAGCTGTAGCGCCAGTACCTACTGTCCATGCAGTACCTGGATCTTCTCCAACTTCACCGATAACATCGATTACAGTTTCACCTTTTACCAATTCAATTGCATCATCACCATTAAAGTGAACAACGCTTGGATAAGGGAAGATTTGGTCAGCTAAGTCTTTGATATCTGACATAGCTTGGTCAGTTGTAAGAACGTAAACGTCACCATTTGCTAAAATACCAGTTAAACTATATGTTGGAGAAGCGTCTGTAGCTCCACCGCTATAATACTTAAGCATGTATTCTGATAGGTCAACATCTGAACCAGTTCCGTTATAAATTTCTAACCATTTGTTATTAGAAGAACCTTCACCGTATTCAGAAATGAATAGGTCAGTTATAATATCTAATTCTGTTCCTGGGATAACAACATCTACAGTTACAGATTCGCTAGCTGTTCCACTAGTAAATGTAAGAGTAATAGTACCAGTAACATATTTTCCTTGAGGTTGGCTAACTAATAAAGTTCCAGCTGTTGTAGTGTAATCCAAGTAATTTACTGCATTACCGAAAATACTTTCAACTGTAACTGTACTTCCAAAGTCACCAACTAATAATAAGTCGTCATTTAATACTAATTCATCATCTAGATATCTTACATCTAAATCAACTTTTTCTTGATCAGATAAAGCACTGACTACTACGTCAATTGTAGTTGTAACTAGAAGTTGAGGTCCGTTGTACCAAGACAATACAGTAGTAACATCTACTTTATCGCCAACTTCAAGACCTTGAATTAGAGTATTAACATCAGTAGGCAAGTCATAACGAGCATCCCATCTTAATTTAATAGTATCTCCATCACTTAGTCTTTCCAAAGTGAATTGAATATTATCATAAGTGTCTACATAAACGTCTACGATAACCATGCCTGTTAATTCAACTAACATTCCTTGGTAATCTGCTAATCCAGTTGAGTCTAAAGCCATTGCATCAACATTAGTTTCAGTAATAGTTAGAGGTGTATCTGTCAATGCTGTAACTTGTTCAACGCTTAATTGATTTAATCCAGCATATGCGCCTCTTGAACCAATAACATTAACTACATTACCAACATTCGCTTCAAGTAATGCTGCGTCGTCGCCTTTTGCATAAAGAGCGATATTTCCTGTTGCATCTTGAATAAAGAATGTGTTGTAATATCCACCGGCAACTACAGTACCATCTACATTAAATAGATAGCCGTTTTCAGAAGCAAGTGCTGTAGCGATATCAGTCTTAGCTGGAATACCTAGAGGAATAACATAATCTCTTGTTTCAGAAACTTCATTGTAAGTAGCTGTAACAGAAAGAGTTACTTCTTTATAAGTATTTACATCTGCAACTGTGATTGCTCCAGTTGTTGAATTAATAGCTGTTTCATCTGAACTTGAGTAAGCCATTGTAATATCTTTGAACAATACTGTTGGTAAATCAAGAGTATCATCTTCAAGAGCATACTTAGGTAATGTCAAGCTGTTGAATGCAGCGTTTAAACCATCTTGGTTAGTTTCAAAGTAGAAATCAACATCTTCTGTAGTTCCAAAATAGTTTGCGTAATAAACTAATTTATCTGTTCTATAACCTTGCATTGTAATATCAAGTGTTACTTGTAATCCATGGAATGATCTTAAAGCTTCATCATTTGATGGATAATAAATCATAATTGCGTTTCCGTTAGGTTGAGTTGCCCCAGATGCTAAAGGAGCGTCAAAATCATAATCAGTAGGCACTAGGAATAAAGAGTAGTTACCCCATGATTCTTTATAGTAAACACTAGCTGTAACTGTGTAAGATTTATATTCATGAGGATTTTCTGCAGAAGGTAATGATGAAGCAGAAATAATATCTTCAATCCCTGCAGCTACTGTGTAAGGAACTTCTTTAGCTGTTCCATCCGAAGGTATAGCAAGTAGTGGATGAGTACTAGAACCGCCTAATTGAGGAGCAAAATAATGTTCGTCAATCAAACCGTACATATCATAAACTTCACCAACAGTTACAGAGTAAGAAGGTGAATAAACGAATAAAATGTCTGTTCCATCTGTAAAGAATACACTACCACCATCATGAATAGCAACGATTGTCATATCTTCAAGTTTAACATAGCTATCTACTCCTAATGCCAATGCTTCAGCAATAGTAGTAACTGTACCAGCAAGTTCTGGTAAAATCGCTACATTAAATACATGTGTAGCTGTGAAAGTTTCGCTATTAACTGTAATTGAAGCAGTTAAAGTTACTTCTACATCGCCTGATTCTTGTTGAATAATTTCCCCACCTAAAGATATTACTTCAGGGTGTGAACTAGACCAAGTTACTGTATGTTCAGTTCCATCTTTATCTGCAACTGTAGTTAATAGAGTTAAACTATCAGCTGAGTTCCAAGCATCTTTTTCTGGGAATGCCATAGCAATCAAGAATACTTCTGTTGCAATTTCTTGACCAGTTTTTTCTGCCAATGCTTTTACAGTAGCGAAGAATACTACTTCTTCAGTTTCATCGCCATAAGCTATTGTAGCAGTTAAAATTGACGTTTGATCACCTACAGTTTTTAATGGTTGTGTAACAATACCTGCGTTTGTAACATATTCAGGTTTTGAACTTTCCCAAGTAACTGTAGCGCCTAAAATTTCTGACAATAAAGTTAAATCATCTTCAACTTTGTAGTTGTCGTCCATTAAAGTGTCGGCATAATAAGTTTCTAAAGCAGTAACAGCTGCGTCCATACTAAAAGCTGTTGTAGGAGCTTGTGTAGTTGGAGCTACTGTCGTTGGGGCTTCTGTCGTTGGCGTAGCCGTCGTAGGAGCCGCTGTAGTGTTTCCACCGCAAGCTACTAAAACAATAGCGAAAACTGCAATGAAAACAAAACTTAAAATTCTTTTGTTAAATTTCATCTTATTCCTCCTTTTAGAAATAATTAATGTTATATTTTTAAATTAATTGTCCGAATTAATTTATAACCTGTGAAGCAGCGGATATAGCAGCTGCGATAGCTTCAGAGATAGTTGTGTTCTTGTCGGCTCCGTCAGCAGCTAAAATAACTCTACCAAAAGCGTCTTCAACAGCTGTTCTTGTATCTGAAGAACCAACAAACGCTTGATCATAGAATAGAAAATCTATTTGTAGTGAAGCGGCGTTAGCTACTCTTGATATCATTAATGGTTCGCCGGATAATGGATTACCACTACCGTCAACTCCGCTTGTATATTGAATGTATTCAGGTTCTTGATAAACACTTGCTCTAACTGGTGAATATCCTGTAATTTGAGCGAAATCTAATTGGATTTCATTACTAGTTAAATATTTTAAGAACAACCATGAAGCTAATTTTTGTTGATCTGTTCCAGCAGATGTCAAAGACATATTAGTTCCTTGTTGGATTGC
>CAZJAP010000026.1:3850-10435 GCA_964544325.1 uncultured Candidatus Izemoplasmatales bacterium
AAAAGTAAAGTTCCTGATCTGTCACCACTTAAACCGGTATATTGTCCGCCCCATTGTCTAGTGATTGTTATAAAGGCATTTGCTGGAGAGTCATAAGCAACTGCAACAAATTTATCTTTGATTTCAGCAATTTGTGCAGGAGTTTTATGAGCAGCTGTATTTGAAGATTGATTTAATATTGTCATCAATTGATCGATAACTCCACCGTCTTCTGTCGCAACTCTTTCCATGTCATCAGCGATTGCGAATAAATCTTGCCAAGTTGATGGAACTTCTGTGATTGTACCTTCATCAATCAATGCGTCCATAATGTCCTTATTATAAATCATTACTTCAGTTGATTTATTGAAAGGCAATGAATAATATTCTCCGTCAGGAGTATATTGAGAATTTTCACGACGATAAGAAAGCAAGATATCCATGAATGATTCTTCTTCTACGTCAGGATTAAATCCATGAATCGGATTAAAGATATAAGGAGTTAATTGAATAACAGCGTCTTTATCGATATATTCCATAACATGGTCTGGATATCCTTGGACAATATTAGGAAGAGTACCGGCTGTAATAGCATTAACGGTATTTATTCTTAATTCATCATAGTTATTACCTGATTTTACGACATTAACTGTAATATTAGGATAAACTTCATTAAAGTCTACTGCGTATTTTTTAAGTGCGGCTTCAATTGTAGCACCATTAGAATGCCATAAAGTAATAGAAATGTTATCAGTAGTCAAAGTGTCAGGAATTGAATAAGCCTGTAAAGCTTTAACATTGATTGAAACAAGTCTTTCAATGTAGTTGCCATCACTATCTTCAACACCAACATAAACTTCATAAGAACCTGCTCTTGTTAAAGAGTATCTACCATAAACTTCGATACTATCAGTGATATCTCCGTCTTCAGCGTCAATTGCTTTAACGCCATCTAAGATAGAATATTCAGGATCTGAACCAATGTAATAAGATTGGCTAGTAAATAAACCGACAAATGTTGGATTAGACCCGCCACCTGGTGCTTCTGTGGTTATATCTGTTGTTCCACCATTTGTATTTGTACCGGTTGTTAAATTATTTGTGGTTGGAGCTTCAGTTGTTGGTGCAGTTGTTGATAAATCTGTTGTTGCGCCAGAACAGCCAACAATTAAAGTAGCAACCATCATAAAAACAAAAATTAATAATGTTTTTTTAATTATATTCATATTTTCCTCCTTACGAATATTTTTATAAATTGTCTGTACTTATATTATATTAGTTAACCTAATTTAATTCAATCTATTGTGCTTATAAATATTAGATTATACTATTATGATAAGCCCACTAATTTCAATTTTAGCGCCTTCATCGTCAATAACAACAAATTTAATTTCAGTAACTTGTCCGACAGCTTTTCTCTTCATCCTGCTCAAAGCATCTGCATAAACATAGTTTCCTTCTTCATCTGTCATTAATTGGCCATATAATTCTTCATCTTTTTCATCGACAACTCCGTCAAAGTTAGCGTCATCACCGTCAAACCAAATTTCATAAAATGAAGTTAATAAAATATCATCAGAAATATCAAAATATTTTCTATCCGCGCCAATTTTAACGTAATCTTGATTATAGTCAATAGCCATAAATCCTGTTTCATCAATTAGGTAGCTGACTACATTTTCCGGAATTAACTCTTCGCCTTGAGGATGAGCATAAATCAGATACTTGTCATCATAATATGTGAAAGGATCAAATTCTTGAATTTCATAATTTGGATCTGCTACTTTTTTCTTGGTTTCAGCATCTTCAAAGGCTTTTTGATTGTTTTCAAAAGTATCGGTATCAATAGCTATAAGCGAAATAAGCTCTTGTTCTCCGTCAACTTCAACCATTCTCTTAAATGTAGGTGGTGTATTACGAATCGCAGGACAACCCATCAAAGGAATTATTAAGAATAGTGATAATACAATTAAGAATAATTTTTTCATATTTTCCTCCTATCCTTTCGTTCCGCTACGACCAATACCATTCATAATATATTTTCTAAATGCAAAGAAAACTATTAATAGTGGTACGGTGACTAAAGTACTCGCAGCTATTTGCAAGTTGTACATTACTTGACCGCTTTCCAAAACGAAGGCAGTGTCTCTTAAGGCGTTTGAAATCAACCAATAAGCTTTTGCTTCCTCGCCGCCAATACCGGTAATGATTCTCGGCCAAATATAAGCGTTCCAAGAACTGAAAACATTAAGAATAGTAATTGTAAAGATTGTTGGTGAGGCAATAGGGACCATAACTCTAACTAAATATTTAAAGTCGCTACAGCCATCAACCCTTGCGGCCTTATATAATGATTCCGGTATCTGTTTAAAGTTTTGTCTTAAGAAGAAAATAAACGAAATACTAGTTATAAAAGGTATAATCATCGCTAAGAAGTAATGATTGTTTTCGGTACCAATCCAGCCTAAACCGTGTCTTGAAACTGTAATGAAGTTAGTAACGATATATAATTCTCCAGGAATCATCATCGTCATAATAAGAATTGAAAACAATAATTCACGGCCTTTAAATTCAATTCTTGCAAATGCATAAGCTGAAAGAATTGTTGTAATAATTGTACCTAATGTAGAAAATAAAGCTACAATTACCGTATTCTTAAGATATAATCCAAAGTTCATTTCTTCCAGTACAACTTTAAAGTTAATCCAATTCATTCTTGATAGACCGATAAAGAATTCAGGGTTCGGATTAATTGCGGAAGTATAGTTTTTAAGTGAAGTGATTACCATCCAATAGAATGGAACCACAATAACAAGCGCCATAATAACTAAAAATAGATAAGTAGATAACAATCTGAAAATACGCGCTGTATTTTGACGTTTAATATGTTTCTTTAATGTAACAACAGCTTCATCGTATTCTTCTTCATCAATTTTTTCTTTCTTAGTAGTAACTTTTTTGTATTTGTTTTTAATTGCTGGGATTATGCTTTTGAAAAACTCTTTAGGTTTATAACCCTTAACAAATTCTACTAAAATAAACATATTTATTATTCTTAAAACAGCACCAACAATGTTAAATGATAACAAGTTAATTACTGCATTAACAAATTTTGAACTAGCGACATAAGAATCTACGTCATATACAGTTCTTGTTTTTAATTTTTTTGAATTGATTACTAACATAGGAATTGAAACTAACATGAAGATGACTGAGATTGAAATCAAAAGGTTTAGTTGATAATAAGTAAATTCAAAAGACAAATACTTGTAAACTAAATCCAGAGGATATGTTTCGATCTCGCTCATTACAACTTCGCCGGTTAACGGATCTATTGGCGGCAATTGTAAAACATTAAATAATGATATAAATAGCGCAATATAGGCGATAATCATTACAAAGTCAAAAATGAAGGTGATTTTTTCTAGTTTATTAGATTTTTCAAATAATTTTTTATTAAACATATCGTCACCTCCTAATAATGTACGCGTTTTTTACTTACTTGCATTTGAACTAGAGTAAGAACTAATATAATCGCAAATAAGATTAAAGAACCCGCAGCCGCAACTGAAAGATTATTACCACCATCAATGTATTTATAAATATACATTACGATAGATTGCATTGTATAGTTAACACCATCAGGTTTACCAGTTATTCCGAATAGAGCAACGATTTGATTATAGATTTTAAATGCCCCAATAACAGAAGTTACAAGGATATAAAATATCATTGGTGAAATCAAAGGAACGGTGATTTTAGAAAAAATTCTTCTTCTTGGTGTAGCATCAATAGCAGCTGCTTGATAATATTGTTTATCAATGCCTTGAATACTAGTCAAGAAAACCATGATTTTGAAAGCCAAAGATCCCCAAACTGAATAGAAAATCAAAACAAACATTGACCGCCAATGTTCAGCTCCCGCTTCAATCCAAGAAAACTTACCTAAACCAAAGAGTTGATTGATCAAACCGCCATCGGCCCTAAACATATAAGCGATTACTAAACCGATTGCGATTGTATTTGTAACATATGGTAAAAAGTAAACTGTTTGGAAGAAATTCTTTAAGAATTTAACTGAATTCAAAGCAACCGAAATAAATAACGCTAAGAAAATGGAAATAGGGACGCTAATAAATACAATAATTAGAGTATTCATAATCGCAGTTCCTTGCGTATGTGAAGCTTCAAATAAGAAACTTTCATCATTGATTACCTTAATAAAGTTACCAAACACTGTATAACCGGTAATATCATTATTAGTAATACTATAATTTTCAAAAGTAACTAATCTTAAAGAGTTGATAATTGGCCAAAAAGTAAAGATTGATAAAACAATCAAAGCTGGCGCTAAATAAACAAGCGCTTTAGCCCAACCCGGAAACTTATCAGCAAAATTTAGATTCTTTCTATCAAGAAAATCTGTGATTTTCTTCCTTCTTCTGTTTACAGTCCGACGAAGGTTCCAGAAAAAAGTACGTATACTTTTCATAATCCTTCCTAAGAACTGTTTTACATTCTTAATTAGATTATTCATGGTCAATAACCTTTCCAGTTTCTTTATCAAACATATAAACTCTGTTTCTTCTTAAAGTAAGTTCAACAGTTTTCACATTATCGCCAACTGAATCTGAGTCAACCAAAGCTCTGACATTTTGACCGTTGACAGTAAAGTGAATCATTGTATCTCTACCGATATGGAAAATCTCATTTACAGAAACTTTTACTTTATCTACGGTGTCTTCATCTGCGACTCTAAAATGTTCTGGTCTAGCTCCAACTACATAAGAACCGTCTTTAACATTTTTAAATTTCATAAATTTTTGATCATTGAGCATTAAAACGCCGTTTTTAACTTCAGCTTCAATAGTATTGATAGGTGGATTACCTAAAAACTTTGCAACAAACAGATTAGCGGGTTCGTTATACATGATTTGTGGTGCTGTGTATTGTTGTTCTAAACCGAAATTTAAAACAACCATCTTATCAGAAATACTCATAGCTTCTTCTTGGTCATGGGTCACGAAGATAGTAGTGATTCCCGTTTCTCTTTGAATACGTTTAATTTCTTCACGCATTTGAAGTCTTAGTCTAGCATCTAAGTTAGATAATGGTTCATCAAGTAACAACACTCTTGGCTTTTTAACTAAAGCTCTAGCAATAGCCACACGTTGTTGTTGCCCACCAGAAAGTTGAGCAGGTTTTCTATCTAACATATCACCAATACCAACAAGATTAGCCATTTCTTTTACTCTTTCAATAGCTTCATCTCTTGGAACATCCATGTTTTCTAATGGAAACATGATGTTTTTATAGACTGTCATGTGAGGATAAAGGGCATAGTTTTGGAAAACTAATCCAATTCCTCTTTTTTCTGGTGCAAGTTTTGTAACATCATCTTCACCAAAAAAGATTTTTCCACTAGTAGGCTTTAGTAAACCAGCAATCATAAATAGTGTTGTTGATTTACCACAACCTGACGGACCTAATAGACCCACAAGAGTACCCGATTCAATCGTAATGCTTAAATCATCTACTGCTCTTGTATCTTTACCACTCTTATTTGTAAATATTTTCGTTAAATTCTCTAACCTTAATTCCATATAATATGTCCCCCTAAACTAATTGTTTATTATTTTTAAAAATATTAGAGTTTTTTCTATTTAAATCTTGCATTTTAGCGCCTCCACCTTTTAAAAAATATTAAATAAGTAGAAATTATTAAAACAAGCAAGTAAGAACCTAAAACTATTCCCATTATATAGCCGTAGTTATCTACTATATAATAGTTGTTAGATACAGTTGTTTCTTTAGGAAAAACATTATTATCTTCCAATAGATTAATATCTTCCCAGGTTGGTAATTTTTGATAATCTTCATAATAATTATCGATATTTGTTTTTAAGGTAAAATCTGCTTCTGTTAAATCAATTGACTCGTTTAAAATCGCATTACCTTCTTTATCTAGAACACTGATGCTCGTGTAATCTTTAGTAAAATCAAACAAGCTCTTTTCCACAAGATATGAAGAGGTGACCGAATCAATTGAAACTAATACATCTTGTCTTTGGTAATTATTTAATATGATTTCAACTTGACTAGAAGAGTCAGTTGTTGAAATCAATAATTTATTTAAATTAAGAAGTTTATCAGAATCTTCATGATAAACAATAAAGAATAAATTTTCTTCGATATCTAAGGTTTCTTCTTCAATAATTGCTCTAGCGATTTCATAACCTCTTATTTGATAACCATCTATATCAATCATAATAACAGGATCATTTTTATGATAATCAGGTAAAGAAGCATAGAAATAATAAAACTCAGGTAATTCTGAAGTTTCATCTGTTAATGAACCGCCAAAAACTTCATCATAATATTTTTCTCTCATTTTCATCATCGAAAAATCATAAGCTAAAAGAAAAATACCAACTGCAAACATCGCATATAAGAATCTGCTAAAAACACTCATTCATGGATACCTAAATTATTATCGATAGCAAACTTTTCAGCTTCATCGAACCATCTATGTAAATAACGGTTATTTATCACTAATGTAGATAGACTTGAATATTCATCTGCTGAAAATCCATTTTTAACCAATTG
>CAZJAP010000027.1:0-9680 GCA_964544325.1 uncultured Candidatus Izemoplasmatales bacterium
CACCCCTGTGTTTTATTACAGCACCCCTAAAACTGATGGCTTTGTTAGGCCTTTTTTGTCAAAATTTGTTTTACCATTTACACTATGCTTTTTATTCATTCAATATATCTAATCATTTTTGTACTTTTCTTTAAGTGTTGAATCATACCAAGTCGGAATAATAATACTAAATCCTTTATACCATTGATAAACCTTGTCAGCAACTTCTAATGCAATTTTAACTTCTTTATCGCCAAAAGTTATCGCCCACGGTATATGCCCAATACAAGACTCAGCAGCGTATAAGGCGAGTGTTTTGAAAAAATCTTCTGGTACTTTGTTATCATGATATCCATCAATTAATCCCGTTTCAAAAATATTTGATTTATTAACAGTCCAAACAAATGGTTTAAAATCATCTAGCGGATCAGCAACATCCATTTTGTCAAAATCGATAATTCCAAGTTTTAAATCATTTGTAATTACCATATTGCCAATATGATAATCACCGTGTTGGAACTTCATAGAGTTATTTTGAACAATATTCATATTTTCCAAAACGTAGTTTATAAACTTATCCAAATGTTTATGTTTTATTTGTGATTCTTTTGCTGCTTGGATTTTTCTTGGAATCTTATTTTTATAAAGCTCTCTCCATGTCATATTAGTTATTATTGGAATTTCATGAAGGCGTTTAAGTATTTTACCAGCTTCTTTGCCTAACTCATATTGTTTACTTTCATCTAGCTTGGGTAATATCTCTTGTGCATCTTGTCCTTCTATCCAACTTAATAGCATATAAACCCGGCCATCATCAAATTGACCAAATTCGTAAGGCGTTGGTGTATTATAGCCTAATTTGTTTACTTCTTTTAAAAGCTTAAAATGCTCTAACTTTTTATCATATAACGAATGCTCCGAAATTCTAAGTAAAAATCTTTGTTTTTCTATATCTTCAATATAATATTTAACATCTTTTGACCAACCTTTAGTTAAAAGTTCTATTTTTACCCATTTTTTGGTTATTATCATTTCTTTCAAATCCATTATTTTCTCCTAACTACATTCATTTGATATTCCGAAGAAGCCGTGAATAGATTAATAACTTTATTTTAACACTCGCCAAACTCCTTTTTTATCTGAACCTTCACGTATAATATATCCACGTTCTTTAAGAGATTTCAAATATCTTTCTGCAGTTCTTTTGCTTTTATCAATAAGAAACGAGAGTTTAACCGCATTTAGAATGGTAAATTTTAATATTTTTTCAAGAATAAGTTTCTCTATTTTATCTAGAACGACATTTACACCGACATTTGCACCGACATTCATTGTCGCAACAACATCTTTATCAAAAGGAATTGTTGCCATAATATAATTTTTATGAATATTAATAGTTTCTTTACCATACTTATTAATTATTTATTACTTATTTAACGCCTTATTGCTTTTGATCAGTAATTTCCCATGTTCCCAATCGATAACTACCAACTCTTTTGATAACCCCTTTATCACTTAGATCTCTAAATGATTTTTTTATTGCCTGAATTGATAAATCGAGTTTAACAGATATTTCCTGTTGTGTTATATTATCATTTTCTTTAATCAATTCTAATATCTTTTTTTGCGTTTCGCTCAAATAGAAATCCTTACTTTGCTTAATGATGTTAGTTGTTTTATCTGTGAACAATAAGGATACAATAATTGAATTATCAAAAAACTCAAAAGCCGTCCTACCATACTCACTAATGATTTTTGGCACACCATATCCAGTTTGTTCAACTAAACCAATATCTAAAAATATCTTCATTAATTCAAGATTTCTAGGTTTGCTTATGCCTCTAAAAAACTCTTCTTTCGACATTTTATCTACAAGTCCACCATTTGAAACAATTTCAATTCGATTACTAAAAACGTGTACAATCGGTGAAAGATTATTACTCCAGTCATTGTGTACAATTGCATTTATCCACGCTTCTCTTAATACTCTTTTGTTGATTAATGGCTTTTCTATTCTTTTTGCGCCTTCAAAAGATACTAAAACTCTATTCATCACTTCAAAATAATCTAAAACTTGCTCAGCAGAAACCAACAAAGATTTATTCCCAAATTCAGCAGTTTGTATGATTTCTGCTTTGTCTATTCCAGCATAAGTGATTATCTTTAATGAAACTTGATTTGTGTCAGATAAAATTTCAGCCAAAATATTAAACTTGTGTTCTTTTGTAAAAAATTTTAAATTGTCTTTAAATGTCTCTTCGTTTAAGTTTTTTTCGTTTTCTTGATAAATTATTTTTAAATCCTTAAACAATAATCTTTGATTTGATGCCTCTATTTCGGTAATAGAAGGTTCCTTATAATTTAAACTTTCTAAATATCTTTTGTTTATTTCTTCTTGTTGCATGCCTAAAGATGTGCTTCCTAACCTAATGTATACGCCAGTTTCTGAAAGACCATATTTTTTTATATAATAAATTGGATGCAATCCTTTTTTAACCTTTACTGTGATTATTGTTTTATCATTTAAAACTTCTGGTGTAATTGTTATTATCCCCTGTGGATTAGGAATAATATTATTTGATATCCTTGAAGAGATTTTACTCATAATATCGTCAGGATTGTTTATTCCCACTATATATCCGGCATCGTCTACACCAATTTTAACTATACCACCATCGGTATTAAGAAATGATACAACTACTTTCTCCAAATGTTCATTCAATGTTTTTTTATACTCAATATTTGTATTTTCCATAGTTTAATCATTTCCTTTCACTTGTATTGTAACACAAAACAAATTTTTGGTCTACCTTTTGGTCTACTTTTTGGTCTACTTTTTATCGGACTGAACATACTATCCTATAGTAATAGTATAAAATCATAGGGTAATCGTGTAAACTGTAAAATAATCGTGTAAATTGTTATGATATCGTGTAAATTGTTATGATATCGTGTAAATTGTAATGAAATCGTGTAAATCGTAGTCTTATTTTTTCTAATGAGCTCAACAAACAGGCTAAATAACCCAACTTAAACAGCTGTAAATAATTAAATAGAAAGTGAAAATAGGGAATTTTGCCCTATATTCCAAATAAAAAAGGCTCAATACGATTGTATCAAACCTATGCTTTCAATATGGCGGAGAAGAGGGGATTCGAACCCCTGCGCCTGATTAAAGACCTACTAGCTTTCCAAGCCAGCCCCTTACAGCCACTTGGGTACTTCTCCTAATATGGCAGGGCCAGAGAGATTCGAACTCTCGGTCTCGGAGTCAGAGTCCGATGCCTTAACCGCTTGGCCATGGCCCAATGAAAAGTTACCAATTATCATTATAACGTTATAAATAAATAATGCAAATATTTTTATTATAAAGATTTAAGTATTTATGTCAATTATTATTTCCATATATTGATCGATAATCTTATAATCACTTACAAAATCAAGCATCAAAATTGGTGAAACTTCAAGAAGTTCTTCCAATCCATCATATTCTAGTAAATATTGATTAAACTCTCTGGCTCTTTTTAATAATGACCAAGTTTCAAAACTTCTTAGTATTCCTTTAAAACTCATCTCCATAGTAGCTACACCCTGAATTATATTAAATTTCCCATAATAAGAATCTAGTAATATATTTAGTTTTTCAGCTTCTAAAAAGGTAATTATTTTATCATATTCATCTTCATTCGCCCAATTTGAGCGAATGTTTTTGTTATAGTCCCAAAAATAGTCATTATCACAAGTGAATTTTGATAATAATATTACTCCGCCTTTTGTTTTATTGGAGGTTATATCTTTATAAGTGATTTGCGATAGTTCTTTTACATTATCTAAATAAGCATAATCCAAAACTCCAGCTACTTCAAAATATTCAAATAACTTATCAAAATCATCTTGATTATCATAATCGACGCCATAGACATGTTGCAAATCTAAAATAATAAATTCACCGGGATTATTTTCTAGAAATGTCTTTATTTCTTTTAATACATCATTTAATGGAGAAGAATAATAATTATGAGTAGTATAATAAGTTTCTTCTTTTTCATTATAAGACAAGCGCATATCAAGATATCTAACTCCAGAGTATAATAATCCGGCAGCGCTAACCATTTGCGTTTTTGATTGTCTTATGGAAAAACCTTTGATGAATCTGCCAGTAAAACCAGTCATTAAGCTCTCGGCACTTTTATCGTCAACATCGCTGAAATTATCTATTTCATGGGAAAAAGCGTCATGAGCCCCTAGCATTTTAACATCGATTATCAATGTTTCATCAGCTAAATTTTCACTCATCCAATTGCTGTAATCAGTATCTGTTGTTTTTGAACTGACAAAAGAAAGAGGGATATTTATAATAGCTAGTAGCATAAAAACTATTAGTAAAAAGAAAAGAATAAATTTTTTTAAAAACCTAATTTTTAGTCTCATTATTTTCACTCCAGAAATCTTTTATCATTCTTTTTAATTCAAAGGTATCATTTATAACACTTAAATGGCTCCAAGAAGCCGGATAAAGCCTTAAGTATTTTCTTGATGTAAATCTATCGTCAAGAAGGATTGCTACACCTCTATCGGTTTTTGTTCTTATCACTCTACCAACTGCTTGAATGACTTTATTTAATCCAGGGTATGTGTAAGCGTAATCAAACCCGTTGTTAAATGACATGTCATAATGAGCCTTAAGAATATTATTGAAAGGAGCTATCGCCGGCAATCCCACACCAACAATCAAAACTCCGCTTAACAAATCGCCAATTAAATCAATGGATTCTCCGAATATTCCTCCCATAACAAATAAGAATACTTGAGAGACATCGCTTTCTTCAGAGAATAAACTTATCATGTCTGATCTTTCATGATAAAACATGTTTCTTTTTTGGGAAATGAAATTGACGTTTTCGATTTCTTCCAAAAGAATTCCTTCTAATTTTCTTAAGTATTCATAGCTTGGAAAGAATAAAATGTAGTTCCCTTTTTTTCCGTTAACCAAGGCTTTAGTCGCTTCTACAATTTTATTTATTGAATTATCTCGGTCTTTATATCTGGTTGAAACATCATCAATCGCTAATAATAATAAATTGTTTTGACTGAAGTCAGAGATTAGCGAAATATCTTCGCCTAAATTAGCGGTAATTAAGCTTTTGTAATAGAACATCGGTGATAATGTAGCGCTAAAGAAGGTTACTGCTTCACAATTATTGTCAATAGTTTGATTTATAAAGTAAGAAGCGTTCAAGCAATTAATTGAGATTATTAAATCATCATTATATTTTTCTAATACATAAACAAAGTCATCGTTGTAGAAATCATTAATCTTTAGGAACCTTGATACTTCAAAATAAAAATCTTGCAATTCCTGTCTTTCAAACTTGATTTTATCATCGGTGAATATTTTATCTAACTTTACAGCTAGTTTTCTTAAAAATAATAAAAGGGTTGGATTGACTTCTTCTTTCTTGATGAAGTCAACTTCTAAAAGCGCTAATTTAGCAGCTGAGAACACTTCTAATATTTGCGAGATTTCATAACTTGGATTAGGTTTTAAATACCTGGAAATTTCCAGTGCATTTAAAAACATTTCTTCAGTTAAAGACGCCGAGTACATTTTTCTTGATCTATCAACTAAATTATGTGATTCATCACATAAAATTATTGGGCTGTAATGATCATCTTCAAAATATCTGATCAAGTGCACCAAAGGATCGAAAACATAATTATAATCACAAATGATAATATCGGCGTAATTGCTTAAGTCCAAACTTAATTCAAAAGGACAAACCGTATGCTTTTTAGCATAGTGTTTAACTAATTCTTTAGTGAGTAAACTTTCATTACTATAAACGTCTTCAATAGTTTTAAAGACGCGGTTATAATAACCTTTAGCATATTTGCATACTTCAGGATCACAATCTCTTTTTTCTAAAAAACACATCGAATCTTTAGCTGTTATTTCAATGCTTTTAGCAATAAGGCCGTTTTCTTCTAATAGTTTGATTGTATCGATGACAACTTTCTTACCATCATTTTTTGCAGTAGTATAAAAAAGTTTTTGTCGGGGTTTATTTATCGCTTTTAATCCAGCAAAGATTGAGGCTATAGTTTTTCCTATACCAGTTGGAGCTTCTAAATATAGCTTCCCTCTATTGAGAATGTTCCGGTAAATATAAGCCATCATTTCTCTTTGGTTCATTCTGTATTCAGCAAAAGGAAATTCTAAGCCGACAATCGATTTTTGTCTTGAATTTTCATGATTGAATATCGTTTCTTGCCAATCTAAATAACGATCAATTGTTTTAATGAAATAATTTTCCAATTGTTTTTTTGTAAAACTTTTTTCGAATACTTTAGATTTCAAGTCATCGACATTGATATAAGTCAAGAAAACTTTGATTTTCTTTAAATCATTGGTTATTAAATAGATATAAGCATAAAGCTTGGCTTGCGCCAAGTGAGATGGTGTCGTATCAATTTCTAATAGATCAAAATCGAGATGAGTTGATTTGATTTCTTCAATGATTATTTCATCGTCTCTTAAAAGAACTCCATCAATTCTGCCCGAAATTTCTAGAGTAATATCATCTCGATCATATAGGTAGGAACAAACCACTTCTTTTCTGTCAAATTCAGAATAAAGATTTTGCCAGTATTTATGGATATCAGTTCCCTCTTGAGCTCTGACCATTAAGTTTTTAGTGCTGGAAATGTTCCCGGAACCGTAGATAAGCTCAGCTATTTCTTTAACACTGATTTGCAATTGTTTCATATAAATCACCTTGTAGATTAATTATACCTTAATTAAAAAGAAAAAATAATAAAAAAACCAAGATAACTTGGTTTTAATATAATTTTATATAGAATGGTAGCAATGGTAAATCATTTGTAGTAACTATGTCGCAGGTAGGATATTTTTTCATTGCATAACGAATTTCTTTCATGTCCTGGTTTTTTTGGATAAGGATCATGTTATGCCTTATTGTGATATCTTTTAAAGTTTGAAAATCTTTTCCGTCTACTGTGTAGGTAAACCCTAAATACTGTCCTGATTTAGAAACTAAATTCAAATAATTGTCTTTAGTAAGAATCATGATATAATCTGGATACTCTTGATAAGAAAAATACTGAGGAGAAACGGTATTCTTACCAATATGATATAGTTTTTCTAAAACCAAATTGGTCAATCTTTTTGCGACTAGATGTTTATCTTTAGGATTAATATCTTCAGGATCGCCAAAATCAATTGCAGATACTAAATAAATGTTGTCTTTCTCAGAAGTTATATTACTTTGGGCAATTCTAATCATACTGATATTATAATCATCCGCATCAGGATGATCATATCCGGCAATTTGAATAAGAATAAAAGGTAATTTCAAATCATTGAAGTCGAATCTTAAACTTTTAATAATCATTCTTAAAGCATTTTCATAAATCGAATAGTAAGGATAATCATTCTCTCCTTGATAAAAAATAATTGCTTTGATTTGAAAAGGAACTACTTTTTCTTTAACCATACGATAAAGAGGCATTCTAGTTTCATCTGAATATTTATCAGTTATCATTTTAATTTCTTTGTTCGATTTGATATCCGAATTGCTCATCCAAGAAAAGATTCGCGATCCTTTGTGAGTACAATTGATTATACCTATCGGTGTTTTAATTATTTCATGCATTCCCTTAGAAAACAAATAAGCTAAAGCTCCGAAGGTTTCAAAATTGCTTTTATCTGCCACAACCCATTCATAATTATCGGTCTTTTCGGTAAAAAATCTTAAACTTAAGAAGTCGTAATCTTGATTGTGAAAACTATCGGCTAAAGTCATGGATATATTCATTCCACCTAGAAACAAATATACATCGCCAATAACACAGTTATAAACAGTAATTTCTTCTTTTCTTGTTTCAACAGTAAAAGAAAAAGACGTTTCTCTTTCTTCAATTGCAGGAAATTCAACCATAAAAGTATTGGAATCTGTTTTAATCTTAATTTCATTATCCAATAATTTAAAGCGCATATCCAAATTCTTTTTGCATTTCCCGAAAATTTTTATTGGTTTTCCACTTTGAAAAACCATATTGTCATTAAATATTTCTGCCAACTCAAAGGTGCTATTCATTTGTGATTTTTCCTCCAGTAATTTTTAAAAAAACTAGACCTATTATAACAAAAAAAACGGCCAAATGTAAAGCGTAATTTAGCCGTTTTAATATAAAAAATATTGAGAATATTTGTTTATTTTTTAACCCTTTCTTATTAGAACGCTTTCTTTCGATATTTATTACCGATTTTTTCTAAATAATGATTTTTAGAAAATTCAATCGTATCTCTTATTGATTCATAAATATCTCTAGTTTTAAACCCTAACTCTTCTATAGCCTTTTGATTTGAAAAATTATGATTAGAATTAAGAACCGATATTGAGTAATGAGTAAAAAGCGGTCTTCTCCTTATTATTAAAAAGATAAATTCAGCTAGATAACTCATAGATAAAATAAACCAATATGCTAATTTCGTTTTGACTTTTTTTCGGTTTGTATACTCGGCGATATAATCTAATAATTCTTTAACTGTAATCGAACTTCCAGATAGAATATAGCCATTTTTATTTTTACCCTTATAAGCTGCTTGAATTAATCCTTCAGCTACATCTCTGACATCAACGAAATTGTAACCGCCTTTTAGGTAAGCTGTTAATCTACCTAATAGATAGTCAGTGAATACTTGTCCGAAGTTTGATAATTTGTAGTCATATGGACCAATTATTCCTGAAGGATATACAACTACTGTTTCTAGAGTTTTTGATTCCTGATTTAAAATCATCTCTGTGGCTGTCGCTTTTGTCTTAGCATAATAACCTTTAACTTTTTTAGGATCCAGTTTTTCAGGTTCTTCAATTAACTTGTTATGTTTTTTCTCTTCAATCGCATGGACACTAGATGTATATACTAGTCTTTTAACATTGTTTTTTTGACAAGCTTCTAAAATGTTCTTAGTACCTTCAACATTAGTTTTATATAATTGTTTTTTCTTACCTATTCTTATTTCTACAATACCGGCTAAATGAAATACTATATCATAATCTTTGATAATGTTTAACATGCCGTCTCTATCGGTGATATTACCATAGATAACTTTTACATAAGGTTCAATGATTGTTATATCGTCATTTTTCATAACTAAAGCATCAACAGCATGCCCATAGTTGTAAAGTTTTCTTACCAGAACATTGCCTATATGTCCAGTAGCGCCAGTTACTAATATTTTCATATGAAGCCTCCTTATATTCACATTATAAATGAAGACGCTTCAATATTAAACTATTGTTTATTATTGTGATAAAACTTTCAGCAAAACATCACAATCAACACACAAAAAATGGACGTCTTTTTTTAAAAACATCCATTTTTAGGCTTGATTTCATATAACTATTTTATTATAGCGATAGATGTTAATTCCAGATTAATGACGATCCATCATATGTATCCGCATTAATAATTTCGATATCATTGGTTTGTTTAATCTTATTTTCCCAAGTAATATCTGTAGTTCCTTCAGGGAAAGCCACCAAAAGAAAGTAATCGTCTCCTGGAGAAATATCAAAATTGAAACTTTGTTCTGATAAGGTTCCTGTAACCCACTTTCCTTCTTCTCCATCAGCCCAAACCCAAGCAACTAAAGTTTTATCTAAAAATTCACTTGG
>CAZJAP010000028.1:0-9649 GCA_964544325.1 uncultured Candidatus Izemoplasmatales bacterium
CGCCTTGTCTTAAAGTGACTTGATTGATAGTGTCATACACCGTGGAGGCTTCAGAGTTTAAATCGCCTCCATCTACGATATAATCAACTTTATTTTCATATTTTAAACAATCTTTAAATTTTAAAACTGAAGGTTCGCTAGATAAATTTAAACTAGTTACTACCATCGGGCCAAATTTTCTTAATAAGCCTAAACTAATTTCATGATTAGGAATCCTTACGCCAACGGTATCTTTACCTGCTGTAATTAAATCAGCGATTTTTTTATTCTTTTTAAAAACTAAAGTCAATTTTCCGGGCCAATGCTTTATCCATTCTTCTTTCATTAAAGCTTTATTAGAAACAACTGATTTCACTTGTTCTAAATCACTGCACAATATCGCCATTGGTTTAGAAAAATCTCTTTGTTTAATTTCATATATTCTTTTTACTGATTCTAAGTCATCAACTAAACAACCGATACCATAAACCGTATCAGTGGGGAAAATGATTATTTTATTTCTTAAATCAATATCCAAATAATTGCTTTTATTAAGAAACATAATTAATCCTCCGATAATAAAGTTAAGATTTCTTCCGGTTTTTCTACAATTATAGAAGCTCCGGCGTTAATGAGTTCTTGAGCTTTTCTAAAACCCCATAAAACTCCGACAGAATAAAATCCAGCATTTTTAGCTGTTAGAATATCTGTTTCAGTATCGCCGATATAGATTACTTCATCTGCTTTAAGATTAAGATTTTCAATTAGGTCAAAAGCAGACGCTGCGTCAGGTTTGGGCAAGAATTCTTCTTTTTTTCCGTAAACAAGAGTGAATGTTCCTTTAGGAAAATAATGATCAATAACGTCAATAGTCTGGATATGAGGCTTATTAGATAAAACGTTTACCGAAATATTCATGTCTTTCATTTTTTCTATTAAAGCGGTAATTCCTTGATAGATTTTCGTATTTATTTTTGATTGTTTTTCATAGATTTCATAATAACCGTCTTTTAAAAGAGAAAACTTATCTTCCGGTATTAAAGCTTCTTTCATAACTTGTTTAATTAAGTTATCAACACCTTTACCGACAAAGTATTTGTATTGTTCTACATTGAACTCTTTATAACCATGTCTTTTTAATACTTGATTCATAGTTTCTTTTATATCTTCAATAGTATCTAGTAAAGTTCCGTCTAAATCAAAAATAGCTGCTTTAAATTTCATCTAATCCCTCCAATTCATTTTTGCGTGATAAGTAAATCTTTAACCGGTTTATAAGTTTTTCTGTGAATTTTTACCGGTCCATACTTTCTAAGTGTTTCTAAATGTTGTTTTGTCGGATATCCTTTATGTTTTTCAAAGCCATAATTAGGATAAATAAGGGCAAAACTGTCCATGATTTCGTCTCTTTTAACTTTCGCAATAATTGAAGCTGCCGCAATGGTTGCGGATAGAGAATCCCCCTTAATTATTGCTTGATAAGGAATATTTGTTTCTTTTAAAGGCATTGCATCTGAAAGAATATATTCCGGTTTTACTTTTAAATAGCTAATCGCTCTAATCATCGCTAGTTTAGAAGCCTGATAGATATTTATCTCATCAATAATTCTCTCATTGACATATGCATAGGCATAAGTCAATGCTTTTTCTTTGATTTCTTTATCAAGTTCTATTCTTTTCTTTTCGCTTAATTTTTTACTGTCATTTAAACCTTCAATCGGATTGTTAGGGTCAAGAATAACTGCGGCAGCTAAGACTCCACCAGCTAAAGGCCCTCTTCCAACCTCATCAGTTCCAGCAATCAAACGATAACCTTCATTTTTAAGTTTTAGTTCATACTTATACATTTTCTTCTGTTCTTTCGAAACTCATTCTACCTAAAATACCGTTCCTTAAATCGTTTAAAAATAAGTTAAAAACTCTGTCATAATCAATTTCACCGCCACTGACAAGACAGCCTCTTTTCTTACCGATTTCATTTAAAATATCTAGATTGCTTTCTAATTCACTAAGATTAAGATTATAACGATTTTCAAGGTTTTTAGGATAGAACTTCTTTAGATAATCAATTCCATATAAAGTAACGTCATCAAGCGGAATGATACTGTCTTTAATAGAACCTAATAAAGCTAACTTAAAGCCGGTGGACTCATCATCAAATTTTGGCCATAAAACTCCAGGGTTATCATAAATTCGTAAGTTATCTCCCGCATTTAAGAAACTTTGGATTCTTGTTACACCAGGAAGATTTCCGGTTTTAGCTTTATTCTTTTTGGCTAAGTTGTTGATAAACTGTGATTTACCAACATTAGGTATTCCTAAGACCATCGCATTAAAAGGTCTTTCTGTCATTCCTCTTTCTTTTTCTTTTAAGATTAAGTCACTAAGTATTTCTTTAGTCTTTTGATAAATTGTTTTTTCCAAGTTTCCTGTTAAAGAATTGACGCTAATTGCTTCTATGCCTTGTGATTTATAATAATCGATCCATTTTTTAGTTATTGAAGGATCTGCTAAATCATCTTTATTTAAAAGTACTAATTTAGGTTTGTTCTTGATTATTTCATTTAACATCGGGTTTGAAGAAGAAAGCGGAATTCTCGCATCCACTAATTCATAAACGATATCTATTACTTTAAGTTTTTCTTCTATTTGTCTTCTGGCTTTAGCCATATGACCTGGAAACCATTGTATTTGTTTCATCTAAAAACCTCGCTTTTAAAATTAAAAAAAATAAATCCTATGATAAGTTATAGATTACTTCTCCTAAAACGTCTTCTTCTTCAAAAAGACCGATAGATCTTGAATCTAGAGAATGTAATCTATTATCTCCTAATAAGTAATAACTTCCTTCGGGAATAACCAAGTCATAATAAACAGCTGTATAAGTTGTAAAGCTTTCGATTAAATCGTCATTGATATAAACTCCCGTTTCATCAACCCTTAGATTATCTCCTGGAATTCCGACTACTCTTTTTATCAGAAAATTACCGTCATACTTAACGATGATTACATCCCTACGAGAAATATTAGTATTATAGCTTATAACTACAGCGTCATTATTAGAAAAATTAGGTTCCATGGATTCACCGTCAACTTGACCCAAAGTAATAAAGAAGCCGTTAAAGATAATTAAAACAAATAAGAAAATTGGCACTATACTAAATAAATCCGCAAAAGAATTGATTCTCTTCATCACCAATTGATTAGCTCTGTAGGTTTTATTCAAAATAATCACTAGATATATTACATAAATTACTAATGAGACTAAGATTATTGTGTAAAAGATTGTGGCAAATATATCAGTCACGAAAGGATTGGGCATATTCTCTTCAGAGCGATTGATATTGAACATAAAGAGACTATTTTTTTGTAAGATAATAAATAGTACCATATCAGCAATGAAAAACAAGAAAAAACTGATGATTAAGAATATTGATTTCTTCATCAGTTTTTGTTGTTGGATAAAGATTTTATCTACTTCAAAATCCATTAATTATCTAACCTTTCAAAAATCTCGCTTAAACCAGAATATTCAATTAGAACTGTTCTTGGTTTTGTTCCGACATTTTCAGATACAATTCCAAACTTTTCTAAAGAATTAACGATTTGCGTCGCTCTGTTAAAGCCGATTCCAAACACTTGTGTGATTTTGTTCAAAGAACATTTACCTTCTTCAACCACATATGTTGCAACATCTTTAAATAAATCATCTATTTGATCTAAACTATCAGCTGAATTCATTCTTATCACTAATGATTCATGAGTGAATTCATAATCAGGTTCTCTTTGTTCCTTAATGAAATCAGTGATATTTTCAATCTCTTCTGGAGACAGATAAGCACCTTGAAGTCTTCTTGCCATTCCGTTTTCAGAAAAAAGCATATCGCCTTTTCCTAATAGTTTTTCCGCTCCGGTCATATCTAAAACAACTGATGAATCAGTTGATGAAGGCACTCTAAAAGCAAAACGAGTTGGAATATTAGCTTTAATGGCTCCTTTTAATATATCAGCCGATGGTCTTTGTGTCGCTAGTAAAAGATGTATTCCGACAGCTCTTGACTTTTGTGTTAGTTTTAAGATACTTTCTTCAATTTCAGAACCACCACTTAACAATAAATCAGATGCTTCTTCGACAATTACAACGATTCTTGGCATTTTAACGAAATTCGGTAAGTCGCTTCTTCTTGAATAATAATCAACGACGTTAACGGCTTTAAAACGTTTCAAGATTTCATACCTGTTTTCCATCTCTTGAACCATCCATTTTAAAGCTTCGTTAGCTACATTGGTTTCATCGATAATCGGTGTTATTAAATGTGGCAAATCAGCAAATTGCTGCAAATCGACTTTTTTCGGATCTATTAACATTAATTTAACTTCATCAGGTCTATTTCTAGTTATTAAAGAAACAATAATTGAAGCGATGCAGACAGATTTACCTGATTGAGTAGAACCTGCCACAAGTCCATGAGGCATTGATTCAATTGACGTATAAACCGGTAAAGCATCAATATCTAATCCAATAGCTAGTAAAAGCGGATCTTTTGAGTTTATAAATTTTGGATTATCGATAACATCGCCAAAGAAGACTGATTCTCTAATTCTGTTAGGAACTTCAACCCCAACAGTATTTTTTCCCGGTATCGGAGCTTCAATTCTGATTGAATATGCAGAAAGACTCATTTGAATGTTATCGGAAATGGAAGTAATCTTTTTAGTCGGAACACCTGAAGCTAAAGATATCTCGTATCTTGTAACGGTTGGTCCCATTGTATAATTGGTTACTGAACCATCAATACCGAAAGATATCAAAGTTTCATTTATCACATCGATATTTTCCTTTACCCAAGTTGGTTCTATATCTGTTTTATTCTCATTCTTTTTAAATAAAGTCACAGGTGGTAAAACATATTCTTTTATATCAGTTAAATCCATATGAGTTACAAACTTTTCATGTTTAGGTTGGTTTTTATCTGGTTGATATTCTTCATAAACAAAGTCATCTGCGAAACCTATTTCTGGTTCATCTTCTATAGTTTCGTCTTCTTTAAAGATTACATCATCAAAAGTTTCTTCTTCAACTTGAGTTTGTTGATTGGAAGAAAAATCTTCCGAACCTACTAAATCTTGTAAGACTTCATCGTCTAAATCATGTTTTACTTCTGTCTTCTTTTCATAATCAGAAGCTTTTTCAAAAAACTCATCTACTGGAACCGATTCTATTGTACGATGAGTTTCAATAATATCTTTAGTTGATATTTCAGGTTCTTCCCTTTTCTTGACATGTAAATCTTCAGGAGTTAACCCTTCTTGAGAGAATGCTTTTTTACGAGTTGATTTATCTACTGTGACAAACTCATAATAAGAACTACCAAAACGTCTTTGCGCTTCTTCTTTTGTAAGTCGTTTTTGTTTTCTAAAGATGTCATACTTCTTATCAATATCACCAGAACCTGTTCGATCATTAGGAATATTTACGACATGCTTATTTTCAATACCAAAAGGAGAAATGAAAGTATTATTCATATTCTTTTTATCTTCGATAGTTCTAATTTCAGGGATATAAAAAGGACGATTGTCCTTGGTACGAGAAGTTTTAGGAACGATTCTTTCCGGTTTGTTCTTTTTGCTAAACAACATTATTACTCCTCCTCATTTTCTAACAAGTCATCAAAAACTTGCTCAGCCTTAATTTCTTCTAATTGATCATGTTTGAAAACACTCTTACTATAAACATTATTGGTTTCTTCACCAACAATAGAGATAATTAATTTACACACTTCTTTAGTCACTAAAACTGTTGAAGGTTTTATCGCAAATTTCCTGAACCAATAAATTGGATTTGCGTAATTTAATACCGCTTTTCCTATGGTGAATAGTTTAGAAATTTTTAATTTTCGATTAAGTTTCATTAGTTTTGAATTATCAATCGCTTTCTTCTTATTTAGAATATCGATAATTGTCGAAATCTTATAATTCTTAAAATGCTTAAGAATTTTGCCGTTGACTAATTTTTCAACTCTTTGAGTTATGTAATAACTTAATTCCAATAACTCATCAATTGAGATTTCATACATTGGATATTTAGAATCAGGATAATAGTATCTAGCGATTTCTTCAGCTAATTCAAAACTTAAATCAAAGGCTACCTTAAAATAAGCGTTATCAGTTAGTTTGACGGTGTCAACTAACTGTTGTTGCTTAATTTCAATCATTCTTAGAACTTCTTTTTTTTCAATCATTTCCGGTAAACCAAGAAGTCTTTTACGTTGCTTTTTTCTTGTTGAAGTTGAAAAAATATAAGTTATAAATAATCCGAATAAAATAAATCCGGTTAATATACCTAAGATAAAGTTTGTCACATCAATAAATGTAACGGCGAAAAAGGATGAAATTAACGAATTTAAAACCAGTAATTTTACCATGGAATTCCTCTCCTTTATTAAGTAAATTATATCTTAAAACCCAATAATAATCAATCTATATAATAATTTGCATAATTATTATAACTATGAGATAATATCATCAATTTAAAAATTATAGGAGTTAAAGATAAAATGTCAGAAAAATATTTAATCGCACTTGATTTAGACGGGACAATTCTTTATGATTTTGATTCATTGTCAGAATCTCTTTGCGATTTCATGAAAGAAGTTCAAAATAATGGACATAAAATTGTAATTGCTACGGGTAGACCTTATAGAAGTTCTAAGTTTGTCTATGATAGATTTGATTTAAACACACCGATTATCAACTATAATGGCGGTTTGATAACACATCCGAAAGATGAAGCTTTTCCTAGAGTAAATTATACAGTTGATAAAAATGTAATCGTTGATATTTTCGAAAATAATATCGAACATATTCGTAATGCTTTTTGTGAAGTAAGAGATGCTATCTATGTTCATCAAGAAGAAAAAGAAATTGAACCGTTGCTTCATGTTAAAGGCGCAACCAAGATTATCTATGGTGAATTTAAAAATACCTTAGATAACGATCCTAACGGCGCTATTATCATTGGCAAGCAAGGAAGAGGAAAACTAATTAAAGAATATATCGATAACAAATATAAGGATAGTATTTTATCGAGAATTTGGAATATATCCGGAGAATATGATTCAATAATTGAAGTTTTTACACCAGAATCAAACAAAGGAAAAGCTTTAGAGTATGTTGCCGATTATTTAAATATTCCCCAAAAACAAATTATCGCAATCGGTGACGGACATAATGACATTGAAATGTTAGAGTATGCTTCCTTAGGTGTAGCTGTTAGAAATGCTCATCCTGAATTAATCAAAGTAGCTGATATTATTCTAGAACATACCTCAAGTGAAAATGCGGTTTATCGATTTCTATCGGAATTCTTAACTATAAAAAACTAAAAAGGCCATTGGCCTTTTATTTTTTTCTTCTTCTTTCAGCACGACTTAAACGTGGTTGAATATTTCCTTGTGTCATATTTTGTGACATGTTTTCAACCGTTGAAGGTTTGAGCCCGGACATTTGTCTCATAAGCTTAGTTTGTTTTTCTAACATAGAAATAAGTCTATTGACTTCTGTAGTGGATCTTCCCGAGCCTCTAGAAACTCTATTTCTTCTTGATGATGATCGGTTTAAGAGTTCTGGGTGCTTTCTTTCTTCTTTTGTCATTGAAGAAATGATTGCTTCGATATAGACTAATTGTTTATCATCAACTTTATCCATATCAGCCATTTGGCTCATACCCGGTAACATTTTTAAGATTCCTGAAAATTTACCCATTCTTTTAATCATTTTCATTTGTTTAAGCAAGTCATTGTAATTAAAATTCCCGCTCATCATTTTTTCCATCATGTTCATAGCTTCTGTTTCATCAATTTCTTCAGTAGCTTTTTCAATTAATGATAAAACATCACCCATACCCAAGATTCTGGAAGCCATTCTTTCCGGATGGAAAACTTCTATTTCTTGAAGTTTTTCACCAGTACCGGCAAACTTAATCGGAACTCCCGTAACTTTTCTGATTGATAAAGCAGCTCCACCTCTTGTATCACCATCTAATTTAGTTAAGATACAACCAGTAATATCCAAGGCTTCGTTAAATGTCTCAGCAACATTAACAGCGTCTTGTCCTGTCATAGCATCAACTGTTAGCAAAATCTCATTAGGTTTAGAAATTTTAGCAATATTCTTTATTTCTTCCATCATATTAGAATCAATATGAAGTCTACCAGCGGTATCGATTATAACTAGATCAAACTCATTTTTCTTAGCATAATCTAAAGCACTTTTAACAATCTTTTCCGGTTCAATTTGACCCATTTGGAAAACTTCAATATCCAATTGTTTCCCAACGGTAACCAATTGTTCAATTGCAGCCGGACGATAAATATCGGCAGCTACCAATAAAGGCTTTTTATTATTATTTTTTCTTATTAAATTAGCTAATTTGCCAGCGGTAGTTGTTTTACCTGCTCCTTGAAGCCCAACCATTAAGATTACTGAAAAATCACTATCTAAGTTTAGTTCACTAGCTTCTGATCCCATAAGCTTAGTCAACTCATCATTAACTATTTTTACAACTTGTTGGCCAGGGTTAAGACCTTTTAAGATTTTTTCTCCATAAGCCAAGCTTTTAACTTCATCAGTAAATTCTTTAACTACTTTATAATTTACATCCGCTTCTAATAAAGAGAGTCTTACCTCTCTCATCATTTCATCGATATCATTTTCCGTTAACTTAGCTTTGCCCGTCAACCTTCTTAAAGCCATTTGAAAACGGCCAGTTAAATTTTCGAAAGCCATTGTCTATTTCACCTTTTTCATTTTATTAATTATAGTTTTTGTATTTTCGTTAAGATTTTCATTTTCCAATGCTTTTAATAAGTCTTCCAAATTCGTAGATTTTTCCAATACATTTAACTTGCTCTCTAAATCTTCTAAATTATGAGTGACATTTTTTAATTGTAGATGGACTGCATTTCTACTTACCTTTAAAAGCTCAGCTATTTCTGACAATGAATAATTGTCAGAAAAATAGTAGCGGAAATATTCTTTTTGTTTTTCCGTTAATAATTCTTGATAAATATCAAACAATTGATTCAATCTAATTGTTTCTTCAATATTGTAAGCCATTCTTAACCTACCTTATTCAAAAAAGTCTGAGAACAAACCATAGATATAGTCTTCAATATCGAAATATTCTAAATCAGTGATTTTTTCTCCTAAGCCAACAAAACTAATTGGTATTCCCAGTTTATTTCTAATCGCTAAGACAATTCCACCTTTAGCAGTTCCATCTAATTTAGTTAGAATTATTCCGGTAATATTGGTCACTTCAGAAAATATTTGCGCTTGAGACAAACCGTTTTGACCAGTTGTAGCGTCTATTACAAGATATGTTTCAAAAGAATCGTTATTAGTTTCTCTTTTAATAATTCGGTTGATTTTATCTAACTCGTTCATCAGGTTCTTTTTATTTTGCAATCTACCGGCTGTATCTATTAACAATACGTCAATATTTTGAGATTTCGCTTTTTTGATTGCGTCAAATATTACACTTGAAGGATCGCTACCAGCTTCTTTAGCTACTACTTCAACGCCAACTCTTTCACCAAAAACTTTTAATTGGTTTATAGCACCAGCTCTAAAAGTATCTCCTGCAGCTAACATTACTGTTTTTCCTTCA
>CAZJAP010000029.1:0-9103 GCA_964544325.1 uncultured Candidatus Izemoplasmatales bacterium
AGAAAAATATTATAAAAAAGATGATTGTGCCTTGTTTATGCCTAAGGGATATAACACTCAATATAATAAAACCGAAGATCAATCATTTATCGCAAGAATTCATAAGGCAATATCCATTATCCAATTTAAATTAGAAAAAGAGTTAATTGATAGAAAACCAGGATTTATGTTAGAAGACAGATTGTTATTGGATAAAGTTGATTTTGTAAATCATACTGTAACAATTAATGATCAAACATATCCTATGCTTGATACTAATTTTCCAACAATCAACCCTAAACATCCTTATCAACTTAATAAGGATGAAGAGGAAGTTATTAATCATTTAACTCAATTATTTTTGCATAATGAGATGTTGCAAAAACATGCTAGATATCTAGTCCAAAATGGGTCAATGTATTTAAAATACAATAATAATCTTTTGTTTCATGCGGCAGTGCCATTAACTGAAGATAGAGAATTTTTAAAACAAAATATCAATAGCAACGTTTATTATGGTAAAAGTTTATTCGATGAATTTGATAGATTGGTAAGAAGTGCTTTTTTAAATCGCTACGAAAAAGATAATTACGACAAAGATTATTTCTATATTCTTTGGCAAAGTTCTTCTTCGCCATTATTCGGTAAAAACTCAATGAAAACTTTTGAAAGATACTTTATTAAAGATAAAAAAACTCATAAGGAAATTAACAATCCATATTATAAATACCGATTAGAAGAAGATGTTTTAAAAATGATTTATGATGAATTTGAATTAGATTTTAATAAATCTAAAATTATCAATGGTCATGTTCCCCTAGATATCACTAAAGGTGATCAAGTTATTTTAGCCAATAATAGAATTTATTCAATTGATGGCGGAATGAGCAAAGAGTATATCGATAGAACTAATATCGGCGGATACAGTCTAATCAGTGACTCCCATGCTTATTTTCTCGTTTCCCATGAAAGATTTGATACGTATAATGCTTTGATAGCTAATGAGAAGGATATAGTTTCCGTAACAAGAGCTGAAGAATTGAACACAAGTAGAACTTATATTTATGACACGAACAAAGGTAAAGAAATTCAAGAAATAATCAATGATTTACTGGAGCTATTGAGCGCTTACAGATCTGGTAAAATTATCGAGAAAAAATAAAAAAAGTCTCTTTTCAAAAAATTGAAAAGAGACTTTTTATTAAATAAGTTTTTTTCTAATCGAACTAGAAATTATATCAATTACAGTTACTGTTACTATTAATGCAATTACAATAATAGCAACCCGCTCCCAGAACCTGCCTCTAATAGCGAAGATCAAAGAAGCACCGATTCCACCAGCACCAACCAAACCTAAGGTTGAAGCGGCTCTCATATTGATTTCAAAACGGAATAATGTATAACTTAAAAATTCTGGTAAAACTTGAGGTAAAACGGCTCTAAATAATATTTCCATATTATTGCCACCACAAGATTCTAAAGCTTCTTTAACACCGATATCCATACTTTCAATTGATTCGGAGTAAAGCTTACCAAGCATTCCGATTGAATGAACCCCTAAAGCCAAGATACCTGCAGGAGCACCAGGACCGACTATACCGATGAAAATCAAAGCTAATATTAATTCCGGGAAAGTTCTAATCATAGTAATAATAAATTTTCCTACTTTCGAAACTCTTTTCCCAACGATATTTTGTGAAGCGATTAAAGCGAAAGGAATTGCAAGGACACCTGACACAAAAGTACCGCTGATTGCAATAGCTATGGTTTCAACAATTGCATATGGTAATCCGTCAATGGTCCAATTTGTCAAATAATCGACATCAGGGTGAACTATCCCATTCCACATTCCGGTAATTGTACCGGCAGCAGAAGGCATAATGCCTTTATAGTTCAAACCTTGTAAGCCCCAACTGACTAATACGACAACGATAATAAATACTAGCGTTTTTCTAACTGTACCTAATTGTGGTTTTTTAGGAATTGGTTTACTTAAAGTAGTCATTATACCAACCTCCTTCTAATCGAACTAGAAATTAGGTCGATAATAAGTACGGCACCAAAGGAGACGATTACTATTATACCAACGTAATTAAATAGGCGTAGGTTCAAGAAGATTTCATAATATTGACCAATACCACCAGCGCCAACATAACCTAATACGGCTGCAGCTCTAACGTTAACTTCAAAAGCGTAAAGAGTGTAAGAAATAAATTGTGGTAATATTTGTGGCAAAATACCATATCTTAGAACGTTTAATTTATTTCCACCTAAAGAAATAATAGCTTCAACTTGGCCATAATCAATCGCTTCGATTGACTCATAAGTCATTTTTGATATAAGACCGAAAGAGAAGATTGTTAAAGCAACAATTCCGGCGAAACTACCTAAACCAAAGATAGCTACAAACAAAGAAGCCAATACCAAAGCCGGAATGGTTCTAAAAAGATTCAAAAAGATTCTTGTTATGTTATTTAACCATTTGATTTTAATAAAGTTTCCCGCAGCTAGAAGCGAAGCCGGAAAAGCAAGAATAGCTCCAAAGAAAGAACCGACAATTGCCATTTGGATTGTTTGAAGTAAAGGATTGATAACTTTAGTAGCGTAATCCCAAGCGGGTGGGAAGAACATCGAATCAAGAAGACGGGTTGCATATCGTAAATTTCGGATAATATCGATAATACTAAAACCAGAGAACATTGCACTACTGATAATGATACCAACTACAAGCAACATAGTTGTGTAAAATTTAATTCTCGGTGGTTTTTTAGGGAGTTTATCCATTAAATCAATATTCATTAGTCTTCTCCAACAAAGTCATCGTGAGAAATAGGTCTACCATATACTTGTTCTAAGTCTTTAATAATTTCATTATCTTTCTTATCTTTGACCTGAATATCGTAGACTATTTTACCTTCTCTAACTCCCACTATTCTTGTGGCGTATTCTAAAGCTAAATCGACGTGATGCAAGTTTGCAATCATTGTAATGCCGTCTTCATTACAGATTTTCTTTAAAAAGCGCATTACTTCAAAGGTTGTTATAGGGTCAAGTGAAGCAACAGGTTCATCTGCTAGAAGAATTTTAGCATTTTGTGCTAATGATCTAGCGATTGCGACTCTTTGCATTTGCCCACCAGATAAATCGCTGGCACGATGATATGTTTTTTCTAAAATATCTACTCTATCAAGAGCTTCTAAAGCAATCTCTTTATCTTTCTTTGGGAAAAGACCGAAAACTGTTCTCCAGGTCGGATTGTATGAGATTCTACCTGAAAGAACGTTTTGAATTACAGACATTCTTTTGATAATATTGAAATTTTGAAAAATCATGCCAATATTAGCTCTCATCTTACGCAATTTTCTACCCTTAATCTTTGTAATATCAACTTCTTGAAGATTAAGTTTTGATTCATCGAAATCAGGATTTAATGTTTTTTGTCTTTCTATTTCTTTTTCGACATTATCACCATACATTTCATAGGTATTAACATCAACATTATTAAAATAGATGTTTCCGGACGTAACATCGATTATTTGATTTAAAGTTCTTAACATCGTTGATTTTCCAGCCCCAGATAAACCTAGAATCGCAACAAATTCTCCCTCTTTAATCTCTAAATTAACATCTGTCAACGCAACTGTCCCATTAGGATAAGTCTTATTAACATTTACAAATTTTATCATGACATTTCTCCTTTAGTATAATAGCCACCTTTCTCGGTGGCTATCATGTAAACAATTTTATTATCTTATTAGTTTCCTGGAATAATCCATTCTTCTTGTCTTTCTAAGTAAGTACGAACGATGTCATATTCACTATCAACAGCTTCTGCATAACCTTCATGGTTATAAACGGCTCTAATGATAGCTAAACCTTCTTCAGTTGCAGCGATATCGATGAAAGCTTGTTTAATATCTTCAACTAAATCTGGATCCAAATTAGGAATTACTGAAATTGTGTCATTAGGAATGCTTTCTGTGTTTGTGACAAATACTACTTCATCATAAACATCTGGATAATCGTCTTCTACTAATGTTCTTGCATCTTTAAATGTAAATGCAGCATCAGCGTCACCATTATAAACTGCTAGAATTGCAGCGTCATGGCCTCCAGCGTTAACCCAAGTAACGTCAAGCATTGGATCTAATTCGTTATCAGCCAAAAGGTTAGCTGGCCAAACAAAACCTGAAGTAGAAGTGAATGATGCGATTGCAATTCTCTTTCCTTCAAGATCAGCTACTGAAGTGATACCAGAGTCAGCTCCAACAACTAATTGTGATTTGTAACCATCAACTAGTGGGTCATCAGTAAGTAAATTACCAAGATCATCAACGTCATATCTTAATGATTTTAATATAACATTAGCTGCTCCTTCTTCATGTGCTAAAACATATGAAGCTGTAGCTAACAAGCCAACATGAACTTGTTCTGATTTCATTGCTTCAATTAAACCGTTGTAGTCAGTTGCTACTGTAACGATTACGTCCATGCCAAGTTCTGCGGTTAATAAATCTTGGAGAGGACCTCTTTGAGCTTCTAATACTTGAATATCTCTTGATGGAATCAATTGAACCTTTAGAACTTCAGGAGTAATATACTGAGGTTCTGTTGGTGCAGCAGTAGTTGGTGCAGCAGTAGTTGTTCCACCACAAGCAAACATACTAAAAGCTAAAAATGCAAATACAAACATAGTTAAAACTTTTTTCATAGAATTATTTTCCCCCTTATCTATACTATATATATTTTACTACAATATTTTAGAATTAAAACATGAAATCTTAAAAAAATTGTAAAAATAGTGTAAAATAAAGAATAAGAAAGAGAGAGTATATTTTATGAATAAAAAATTTACTTTAAGAATTCTATCATCAAGTGATATCCATGGTAGCGTATTAGCTAAGAATTATGCGGATAATTCAAAGGTTAATTATGGTTTATCGCTCTTAAGCAGTGCAATTAAAGATCAAAGAAATGATAATACAATTCTCGTTGATCTAGGCGATGATTTACAAGGGAGTCCTTTGATGTACTTTCATCAGTTAAATAGAAAACTATATTTTAATCCTCTAACAAAGGTTTTTAATTACATGGGATATGATTATTTTATCCCCGGTAATCATGATTTTAATTATGGTTTAGAATATTTAGAGACTTTTGTTAAAGAAATAAATGCTAAAACACTTTGCTCAAATATCTATAAATTTGGCAGTGAATTACTTTTTGGGTTGCCATATGATATTAAAGAATTTGATAATGGTTTAAAAGTTGGTGTTGTCGGATTGATAACTCAATATATACCTAATTGGGAAAATCCTTCATATATTAAAGACCTTACATTTGTAAATGCATTTGATTCAATCAAGCAAACAGTAGAAGAATTAAGGGAAAAGGTAGATGTGTTAATTGTAGCTTATCACGGGGGCTTTGAAAGAGATTTGAAGACTGATGATTTATATGTTGAGGATACTGGAGAAAATTTAGGATCGAAAATTTTAAAAAATATCGAAGGCATTGATGTGTTATTGACTGCTCATCAACATCGATATATTGCAGAAAACGTTAATAACACTTCTGTCATTCAAGGTGGTTCTAGAGGTGATAGACTAGGTGTGGTGGATATCAATTTGTCAAATGAAGGAAACTGGAAAGTAGTTTCTAAAACTCCTAAACTAATTAAGACTGATATATATGAAGAAGATAATAAAGTATATGATTTAGTAGAGAAAATAGAAGTTGCTTGTCAAGAATTTTTGGATAAAAAGATTGGTAATGTAGTTTTAGATAACTTGCTAGTTGAAGATATGTTTGATGCTCGTCTTAATAAACATCCAATCGTTACCTTTATTAATCAGGTTCAACTTGAATCATCAAAAGCGATGATTTCTGCGACTTCTTTACCAAATGAAGTCACTGGTTTTTCTAAAGATATCACCATTAGAAATGTATTATCTACTTATATCTATGCAAATACATTATCAGTTTTAAAAGTCAGTGGGAAAATTTTAAAAGATATATTAGAAAAGAATGCGGAATATTTTATTTATGAAGACGGTAAAGTAAAGGTCAATGAAAGATTCTTTTATCCAAAACTTCAACATTATAACTATGATATGTTTGATGGTATTGATTATACTGTTGATTTAAAAAAAGAATTTGGTAATAGAATAGTTGAATTAAAGTATAAAAATAAAGATATAAAAGATGATGATACTTTTTCTTTAGTGGTAAATAATTACCGTGCTTCAGGAGGCGGAGATTTCTTGCAATATAAAAAACTAAAAGTAATTAGAGAAATACCTTTTGATATGGCAGAGCTGATGATTGATTATATTATCAAACGTCATGATCTATATATTGAAAATACGAATAATATTAGGATAATTTTCTAAAAAAGGATAAGCTTTTTTAATAGACATATAGTAATTATCTAGCATTTGTGCTATAATGTTTTCTACAAAAATTTAATAAAATTTTAATGTTATATTTTTTTATCGGTTGATGTAAGCGCTTGAGAAGGAGTTTTTATGTACGAAGGCATTGTTTTGGCTGGCGGATATTCTTCAAGATTCAATAAAAACAAAATGTGTGTCTGTTTTAAAGGTGAACCTTTGATAACCCACACAATTAAGACTATGCTTACAATATGTGAAAAAGTGTATGTGGTTACAGGACATTATCATAATGAGATAAAAGAAGTCCTGTCTGAAAATAAAAATGTAGAGATAGTATATAACTTAGACTATGACCAAGGTATGTTTTCTTCGGTCAAGGCTGGCGTGCATCATGTTGAACATGATTTTTTTATCATACCCGGAGACTATCCCTTAGTAAACAAGAAAACTTATCTATCTTTAATTGAAGGTAGTAAGGAGATAAGAGTTCCAAGTTATAACAAACGATTTGGTCATCCTTTGTTTATATCTTTAGGTCTAAAAAACGAACTTTTAAATAGTGATTTAAAGAGTTTAAAAGACTTTAGAAATAAATATGATTTTGAAATAATAAATGTAAAAGACGAATATATCTTAAGGGATATTGATACTTTAGACGATTTAAAAGAAATTAAAGGAAAGGTTTGATAAATTATGGAAGTAAAATCATACGTTGCACCAGATAATTTAAATGAAGTTTATGGTTTATTAAAAGAAGACGCTTTTAATAAAATTATTGCCGGAGGTGCGTGGTCAAAAATTTCATTAAAGAAAGTTAATAAGTTAATATCTCTTGATAATTGCGATTTAAGATACATTAAAGAAAGTAATTCTTTTTTTGAAATCGGAGCGATGACGACTTTAAGAGAGATAGAAGTCAATCAGGGAATTAACTCTTTAGCTAATGGAATATTACCGGCCGCTATATCTAATATCATGGGTATTGGCATTAGAAATTTAGCTACTATTGGTGGTAGTGTTATGGGTAAATATGCCTTTAGTGATATACTCGGCGTTTTACTTGTTTTAGAGGCTAGACTTACATTTTTTGATTTAGGAGAAATCACTATTTTTGATTTTCTCAAGATGAAGAAAATTCCTGAAGATATTTTGTTAAATGTCAAGTTGCCAAAAAATAATCTTAAAGGATATTTTAAAAAAGTAAGCAAAACTCATCTTGATTTTGCTGTTTTAAATATTGCAATTGTTAAAGGCGAGGTTTTTAAAATAGCTGTTGGTTCAAGACCTAAGATAGCTGCTTTAGCTATTGATACTGCTAATTTTCTTAATTCTAATAAAGAAATAACTGAAGAAGTAATTAAGCAGGCCCAAGAAATTATCGTCAATGAAATAGATTTACAAGATAATGTTAGAGGATCAAAGGAATACCGAAAAATTTTACTGGAAACTTATTTGAAACGTGGTTTAAAAGAGGTGTTAAGATGAAAATAAATTTAAAAATTAACGGTGTAAATAAAACATTTTTAATCGAACCTCACGAATATCTTTTAGATGTACTTAGAAGAAATGGTTATCAAAGTGTTAGAAGAGGGTGTGATAATACAAGTTGTGGTGTTTGTACTGTATTATTAGACGGTTCACCTGTACCTTCTTGTTCTTTGTTAGCTGCTAGAGTAGATCAAAGAGAGATAACCACTGTTGAGGGTATTGAAAAGGAAGCCGAAAAACTAGCTCATTATTTCGGAGAACTAGGCGCTGATCAATGCGGATTTTGTAATCCTTCAATGGCTCTTACTGTTTATGCTTTAAAGAAAGAAAACAAAAATGCCAGTGAAGAAGAAATAAAGAGTTATTTGGTTGGTAATTTATGTCGTTGCACAGGTTATGTTGCTCAACATGAAGCCATAAAAAGGTATTTAGGTGATGAATCATGAAAGTAGTTAATAATTTAGTTAAGTCAATAGATGGCTTAGGTATTATGAAGGGAAGAAAAGCTTTTACTGATGACTTTGCGGAAAAAGACAGTTTGATTGTTAAAGTTTTACGTTCACCGCATCCTTATGCAAAAATTAAAAATATTGATGACTCTAAAGCAAAAGAACTAGAAGGAATTGAAATGGTTCTAACATATAAAGATTTCAAAAGAATTCCTTTTACAAGAGCTGGTCAGGGTTATCCTGAACCTTCTCCTCACGATAAATTCGTTTTAGACGAGTATGTAAGATATATCGGTGATGAAGTACTTGCGGTTGTGGGTGAAAATGAAGATATATGTAATAAAGCTTTAAAGTTAATAAAAGTTGATTATGAAGTTTTAGAACCTATTCTTGATTTTGAAACAGCTAAAGATAATAAGATTATAGTTCATCCAGAAGAAGATATTCATGAGATGTTTGATATTGGTTTTAAACCAAAAAGAAATATCGCTGCTAGTTATAGTATGGAAATCGGTAATGTCGAAAAGACATTAAAGGAATGCGATTATATTGTAAAAGAAACATTTTATACTCAAGCACAAGCGCATGTCATGCTAGAACCACATACTGTAAATGCTAGAATCGATTATCAAGACAGGCTAGTTATTTATAGTGCAACTCAAACCCCATTTCATGTGAGAAGAATAATTTCTCAAGGGCTAGAAATACCAATGTCAAAAATCAGAGTTATCAAACCTAGAGTAGGTGGGGGATTTGGCGGAAAACAGGCAATTCATGGTGAAATGCTTGTTG
>CAZJAP010000030.1:0-3206 GCA_964544325.1 uncultured Candidatus Izemoplasmatales bacterium
TAAAAGCTTATACAGCTATGAATAGAAAAGATAAAATTTCAATAATTGAGAACCATCTTAATGAGAATAGTATGAATTAGTTGTGAAAAATAAATATATAAATAAAATATGAATTTTTTAGCATTATTTATAGTAAAGTTAGTATAGAGGTTATTTAATACGGTGATAAAGTCCATAATGACAAGACATCATGACATGAAGTAGCTTCCAGAAGTTGGAGATATGGTATACTAAACCGTACACTCTAATGAAAGAAGCTATTTTTAATATTTAAGTATAACATTAAACTGAAAATAACGATCAGTAGTTAAAAAGGAGAGAAATTTATGAAATATTTAGGATCATGCCTCTGTGGTGAAGTAACTTTTGAAGTAGAAGGCAAATTTGATGATTTTTATCTATGTCATTGTGAACGTTGTCGCAAAGACACAGGGTCAGCCCACGCAGCGAATCTATTTTCTTCTACAGCTAAATTAAGATGGTTAAGTGGCGAACAATTTATAAGAACTTTCAATTTTCGTTCAGAAGGACACATTAAAAGCTTTTGTAAAACCTGTGGATCAGCTTTACCAAACATACAAATGAATGGAGAATTACTAGTTGTTCCTGCCGGAAGCTTGGATACGGATATAGAAATAAAACCTAAAGCACATATCTATTATGATAGTAGAGCAAATTGGGACAACGAGCTTGAAAAAGTTTTTAAGTTTAATGTTCTACCAAAAGAATAAGATTACTTTATTTGAAAGGGTGATTTGATGTGATACTCCTATAGTACAGTATGTTTAAATTGCGGCAAAATAGAGGAATATCTTCTAGGATTAGGCTTTATGACTCCCAAAAACATTGAGGAGATTATTCTTAAAAATAGAAGTAATAAAGAAAACGAATTTTTGCAATATATTTTAAATAATAATAATGGTAAGTTATCTGATAATTCAGGTTATAGGTTATACGAATGCCCAATCTGTAAAACACTTCATAGAAGATTTCATCTAGAGGTAACATATAACAAGAATGATCTTTTTGTTAAACAGTATAACTGTTCTAAATGCAAATCCTTTTTAGTAGTTTTACCTGAAAAAATTGAATTATCTAAGTATTTCTGTAAAAAATGTGGAGAAAAAGAACTGCAAGAATTTTTTGGGTATACGATGTGGGATTAGTTTTGTATTTTTTTCTTTGATTTATATTTAATACCAATTTTCAATTTTTTTATATTCGCTTTAAATAACATCTTTAATATGATAATATAAAAATATATGATATATGTTCAATTTAATATTACCGATTATTTAAAAGTCATATAGAAATGATTTTTTTGGAGGTTAATATAGTGAAAAAGGTTACATTAACATTTTTCTTTTTGTTATTTTATCTTTTAATTAGCTGCAATAATTCTACAGATATGACAACAACTTTGACTAATAATCCATCTAACTATACAACAACTATAATGACTACTGAAGAAAAAGATACTATTCTTTCTACAACATCCACGACCACTGCTTACCCAACTTATACAACATCCATATCTACTCAAACTGAAAATCAACAATACACAATTAATTATAAGATTATTGGCGTTGATCAGATAGGTGACATAACTCTTTCTGATGGCGAAACAATCACAGATATAGAAATTTCTTATAATTCCTCGGCGGCAATTACATCTAATGGCCGACTTTTAGTGTGGGGAGAAAACAATTTCGGTCAATTGGGTGATGGAACAACGATCAACAAAATAAAACCTTTAGATATAACTTCAAGTTTAAGTTTAGTTAATGAAGAAAAAGTAGTAGCAGTAAAAATAGGTTCACAAGTAACAGCAATTTTAACGTCGACAGGTCGTTTATTAACCGCTGGATATAACGGGTTTGCTCAATTAGGTGAAGAATCTATAAGTGAAAGATTCACCTTCGCAGAAATTTCAAGCATTAATCTTGAAGGTGGTGATCAAATAATTGATTTATCTTTAGGCAAATATCACGGTTCAGTTATTAGTGCTTCTGGACGGATATTCATGTGGGGATATAACTCATATGGATGCATCGGTAATGACAACACTGTTATGGAGCCAGTATATAATCCGATTGAAATAACAGGTATGTTTAGTTTAGAAGAAGATGAAAAGATTATTAAGGTATCTTTAGAAAATTATCAATCAGCTGCTTTAACATCTTCGGGTAGAGTTTTCATGTGGGGATATAATATGCATAATGAATTAGGAGACGGTACTGATGAACATCGATATTCACCTATTGATATTACTGATGGATTTTCTTTAGATGAATCAGAAATAATTACGGATATTTCTTTAGGTCATTATCATTCAGGAGCTATAACTTCACTGGGAAGAATTTTTATGTGGGGCTATAATGCTTATGGACAAATTGGTGACGAAACTCTTATAGATAAATCTTATCCTTTAGATGTCACATCATATTTTAATTTAGCTCAAGATGAAATAATGAATAGTGTAGCACTAGGCGCTTACCATTCACTAGCTACTTCATCTATGGGAAGAGTTTTTACCTGGGGAAGGAATTTTTCCGGACAATTAGGAAACGGAACATTTGACTATGATGAACATACTTTACCAATAGATATAACATCAAGTATTAACTTGAATTTATTCGATAAAATTATCAGTGGTTCTTTAGGAAATCTTAATACATCAGTAATTTCATCAACAGGTAGAGTTTTTTCATGGGGAGAAAATAACGCTGGACAATTAGGAGATAATTCTATTACAGATAAACTTATTCCAACAGAAATAACAAGTGTAGGTGAAAGTGTAATATATAGTGAAAAGGTTGAGTATGGTATGTCTTTAGAAGAGTTTATACCAAATAAACCTGGATATATTTTTACTGGATGGTATGAAGATCAAAATTTAACCAATCCATATGTTTTTGAAACAATGCCAGACTATTCATTTAATTTATACGGTATGTGGCTTTTTGAGTAATTTGGTAAAAAAATTCCTTTGATACTTTGAATTTCAAATAAAACCTGAATATTTTACTATAAAAACAATTTAGTGTTAGCGATTTCAAAAATTTAAAAAAATTGGCTTATTAAGTAAAATTCGGCTTGTAAAATGGCTTTGTTTGTGGTATGTTTTTTATTAGTTATACATTTTAAAAATTTTTCAAGGAGGAGAAAAAATGAAAAAAGCATTAGTATTTATGATGTTTATTTTT
>CAZJAP010000030.1:3306-5337 GCA_964544325.1 uncultured Candidatus Izemoplasmatales bacterium
TTTTCAAGGAGGAGAAAAAATGAAAAAAGCATTAGTATTTATGATGTTTATTTTTGCCGTTTTTGGTGTAGTAAGTTGCGGCAACAATAATCAAAGCGAAGTAGAAAAAATCATCGCTGAAGCTGAAACCATGACTTTATCTGAATTATTAGAAAAAGCTTATGAAGAATCTAATGGTAAAGTTTTGGACGGTATTGGTAATTCAAGCCGTGGAGCAACTGCTGGTGAAACTTTTGTTGCAGCAATCAAAGAACTTCATCCAGATTATACAGGTGAAGTACGTTGGCAACAACCTAAGGAAAATTCAATTTTCCAAATGTTAGAAAGTGATTATAACAATCCTAATCCAATCTTTTCAATGACATTGATTCAGGATGGTAATCAAGTTCAAAGCAAAATGATCAACACAGGTATTTTACACAATTTCATTCCTAAGGAATGGAGAGAAGCAAATGGAGTTAGCGTTGAAAATGATGGAAATCCATTAACATTACAAACTTTAAACAAAGTATTTATGTATAATACTGTTAATGGTAAAGAAATTGACAACGTATGGGATTTCGTTGCTGAAGGTGAAACACCAATGTTCATGGGTATTAACTCTGAACCAGTTGGATTTAACTTCTTATTAATGTTAACTGAAGAAACATATGCTGACATTGTTAAAGAAGCTTTTGATGCTTTATCAGCTGATGAAAAAGCTTATTTCCAACCAATCGTTGACGGTTTAGCTGCCAAAGCTGATGAATTAGATTTATCAGCAAATGGAAAATATGCATTAGCATGGATTAAATTATGGGTTGAACAATACAATGAAATGACAGATGATGGTCCAATCATGACTGAATTAGTATCTGAATCAGCTGCTGATGGAACTGCATTATTAGTTTATTCAAAATTACGTTCAATCGAAGAAACTGAAACTTCTTCAAAAAATAATGTAGCAGTAGCTGCTTATGAAGAAGGATATGAAGGGTTCGGTGGATTTGGTTACAAACATTTCTTACAAATTCCTGAAACTAGCCCACTTCCATGGACTGCAGCTGCTTTCATAGCTTACATGGTAGTAACTGAAGAAGGATTCCATCCTTGGGGTAAAGATATGGGTGGTTATAGCTCAAATCCTACTATTAGATTAGATCATACTCAAGATGGATACGTTGATGGCGTTAATACATTCCCTGTTAAGAATGACCGCGGTTATGAATGGTGGACAGATCTTGAAGACGGTGGAAGATTAGTTATTGAAGATCCAGTTTATGCATCTGAAACAGCATTTACTGTTGGTGAATGGATTTCTGGTCTAAGATAAGAAGAATTATTGTTTTTTAAAGTAAAATTTTAAATGTTAAAGTGAAGCGGAGGCAATCGAATGGATAAGACGATAAAGAAGAAAAAAGATATTAAAATTATATTTAACAAAATAATTACATACTTACAAAAACCTGAACATGCAATTTTAGTATTTTTCGGTATTTTTATGACTCTTGTGACGATTGCCCCGATCATCACTTTATTGGTTGACACATTTATTATTAAACCAGGAAGCTATGCAGCTTTTATTACTGGCAGAACAAGCGGTTTAACAATTGTTAACTGGACAGACCTCTTTGCCGGAGATTCGGCTGTAAAGAATTTGTATATGCCTGGTTTAAACAGTATATTATTATCAGTATTTGCAAGTTTTGGAGCTATACTATTTGGGGGAACATTTGCTTACCTTATTACTAGAACTAATATGAAGGTCAAAAAATATTTAAGTGCGATCTTTATTTTCCCTTATATTATGCCTCAATGGACATTAGCAATTATTTGGCAAAACCTATTTAAAAGTAATGCAATAACAGGTGGATCTGATGGAGTCTTTTCTACTTTCTTCGGAATTAACATGCCTTTATGGTGGGCTCAAGGATTATTCCCATCAATAGTAATTTTATCGATTCACTATGCTCCATTTGCTTATATATTGATTGGTAGTATCTTTAGAAATATGGATTCAAACCTTGAAGAAGCAGCAGATATTATGGATAC
>CAZJAP010000030.1:5437-8779 GCA_964544325.1 uncultured Candidatus Izemoplasmatales bacterium
GTTTTCACATTTTTCACAAGTATTTATCCAATTATCGCTTTTGCACTAGAAACATTCTTGCCTAATCCAGGCGATTATAGTTTTATTTTACAAGGATCTTTTGAATCGCTCACAACCAAGTGGTGGATTCATGACGGACTCACGGAGGCAGGTCTTTATGGCCAAGCCGGAATCTTGTACAATTCAACTATTTGGAATGGTTTCAAAGGAACCATCATCGTTGCTACATTCGCAGCACTGCTTGCTGGTAGTTTAGGAATGCTGATTGGATATGCTGTTAGTAGAAAAAGAAAGAGCAAATATGCAATGTATGTTAACAATATGGCATTTTTACCTTATTTGCTACCATCGTTAGCTGTTGGTATCGCATTCTTTACCTTTGGTTCAGCTCTTGGTATTTACGATACATACTTGCTGGTAATTCTTGCCGGTATGATTAAATACATTCCATTCGCATCAAGAAGCTCTTTAAATTCCATGATGCAAATAAGTCCTGAAATAGAAGAAGCTGCCCTCATCCTAGGCACTCCATGGAGAAAAAGGATGACTAAAATTATGATTCCTATTCAAAAAGCAGCAATTATAAGTGGTTTCTTATTACCTTTTATAACTGGTGTTCGTGAATTAACCTTGTTTATGTTGCTTGTTAATCAAACAAGACTTAGTACAACTCTTTTAACTTATTTTGATGAAATGGGATTGTACGCATTCTCAAGTGGGATTAACTTAATTATCATTATATTTATTTTAATACTTAACTTTTTAGTAAATAAACTTACAGGCGCAAGCCTTGATAAAGGTGTAGGAGGAAAATAACATGCCAGAGATTATTTTAAAAAACATTACGAAAAGATGGGACAATTTTTATGCAGTAGATCGTCTAAATTTAAAAATTGAAGACAACTCATTTGTAACACTATTAGGCCCTTCTGGATGTGGTAAGACAACAACCCTAAGAATGATTGCGGGTTTAGAAACTCCTACTGAAGGTTCAATAACAATTGACGGTGTAACTGTTTTTGACAGTGAAAAAGGAATAAATATACCAGCAAACAAAAGAAAAGTAGGATTTTTATTCCAAAACTACGCTCTATGGCCGAATATGACTGTTTATGAAAACATATCTTTTGGTTTAAAAAATATTAAAGAAGTTTTTCCAAGTTATGATTTCAACATTAAGACTAATGATCAAATTATAGATATTTTAGATAACTATAAAGATTTTTTAAAACTACTTAATGAATCGAAAGAAAAAGATGGAAAAATTAGCGTTAATAAAGCTAAAATTAAAATCATAGATACATATACAGTTTCAGGATATACAGCTGATAAATTGTTATCATATAACTTAGAAAAAAGCAGTAATATTACTGATGATATAAATAAAATCAAACAAAGTCTTAAAGACAACAATCAAAAAAGAATAAATGAGCATGCGAAAAAAGAAATTACTGTCGATAAAGATTACCAATTAATCCAAAACGGTGAAGTAATCACATCAAAAAGAAGACTTCATAAAGAAGAAATTGACTTAAAAGTTAGAGCTGTATCTCTTATCGTTAAAATAGGTATGTTCATGGATCGTTATCCAAATGAATTATCAGGCGGTCAACAACAACGTGTTGCGATTGCTAGAACTTTAGCCCCAGAACCAAAAGTTCTTTTCATGGATGAACCATTATCTAATCTTGATGCAAAACTTAGATTAGAAATGAGAAGTGAATTACAAAGATTACATATAGAAACAAATTCGACATTTATTTATGTTACCCATGACCAATTAGAAGCTATGACTTTGTCTACAAAGATTTGTCTTCTAGATAACGGCTTATTGCAACAATATGAAAAACCTCTAGAAATCTATGAATTCCCTAAAAATTTATTTGTTGCTGATTTTGTTGGTAATCCTTCTATCAATTTTGTTGAAGCTAAAACTAAAATTAATAAAGATGGTTTTTCTCTTAAAATTTGGGACAAATTTGATGTTAATTTTAAAATGAATCAAATGATTGATTATGAAAAATGGCTTCAAAAGGAAGAAGAAACAATCGTAAAACAAAATCAAATGGAATATCAAGTAGAAAAACTTAATAAAACTTCAGATTTTCACTATCATATTCCTAAAGTAGAAGAAGAGTTATTGCTTGAAGAAGAAGTTGCTGTTACAAAAGAAGATTTAATACTAGGAATTAGACCAGAATACATTAAAATTCATGATAATGGTAATTTCGCTGCAGAAGTATACAGTTCAATGCCAACTGGTATGGAAACAACAGTTAGATTAAAAATAGGTGAGTATTTAATAACTGCAGTAGTTTTCGGAGATAAATTATTTGAAATTGGTTCAAATGTTAGATTTGATATTGATACAGATAAGATTATGTTATTCTCAAATCTTTATACAAATTTAATTGGTATAGGAAAAGTAGAAGTTTAATAATCTCGTCTGTTTACTCAATCAATTTATAATTTATATTAAATATATTTTAACAACGATATCTCTTTCGCCTTTTTGTGAAATTGATATCGTTGTTTTTTATTTATAATTATAGTCCTAATTTAAAAGACGAAAATCTTTCTAAATCAAGATAATATTAATTAGAAAAAAAGTCTAAAATTATTTTCATATCATTTTTTATTTTTTTAAATAGTATGATATAATTCAATACAAGGTTGTGATTTAATGAATGTAAAAGAGAAAATTATCAAACCAATTCTATCACTGTTTTACCACAGCAAATTCAAATTTGAAGTTAATTACGGGAATTTTAATCCTAAGCGGACCGACCCGTATTTTTTGATAGGAAATCATTCATCTTTACATGATGGGTTATTTACCGCAACATTTCTTAAAAAATATCCGTACCCAGTTATTAATGCTTTTATGTTTGTGAATAAATCCATGAAATTTGTTTTACAAAAACTAATTTATTCCATTCCTAAAAGAAAGGGTCAAAGTGATATTTATACAATTAGGGAAATGATGAGAGTAGTAAAGGGCGGTAGAGGTGTTATGTTATTTCCTGAAGGTAATTCATCTTATTTTGGCGAACAGAGTTCCATTCCTTTTTCTACAGTAAAATTATTTAAAAAATTTAAACTTGATGTAGTGATTTGTAAAACTAATGGATCATACCTGTCGGCTCCTAGGTGGGGAGAAAAAACTACTCACAACGGCTTATTGGAACTAAATTTTAAAGTTTTGTTCAAAGCTGAAGAACTAGCGGATTTAAGTTTAGATTATATTTATGAAAAGTTAGTTGAAGAAATGAAATTTAATGATTTTTCTTGGAACCGAGAAAGAAAATATTTATATAAACCTAAAAAACGAGCTTTAGGTGT
>CAZJAP010000031.1:0-3454 GCA_964544325.1 uncultured Candidatus Izemoplasmatales bacterium
TTATTTACCTATTATATGGCTCAAGTATTAATCGCTTTATCAATTTTGTTTTTATAGTAATCAATATAAAAAAAGCTCCTCTACTTATTTAGTAGAAGGAGCTTTTTATTATTTATTAGAAAAGATGGATTGTTAAAAAGATTACTGCAAATAAACTTGCTACAAGACTTACAACGGTAATTTGAGTGTTGATTGATGGACCCGCTGTATCTTTAAATGGATCACCTACAGTATCACCAACAACAGCGGCTTTATGGGCATCTGAACCTTTACCGCCAAAGTTACCAGCTTCAATATATTTTTTACCATTATCCCATAAACCGCCACTATTAGACATAAATAATGCTAATAGAACTCCAGAGACAATATTTCCGGCTAGATAACCTCCAATAGCATGTACTCCACCAACTAGACCAACGATAATAGTAACTATTATTGTAAATGCACCAGCAGGAAGAAGTTCTTTTAATGCTCCTTCTGTTGCAATATCTATACATTTATCTGATTCAGGAAAAACGCCTTCTTTACCTTCTTTTAATCCAGGGATTTCATCAAATTGACGGTGGATTTCAGCCACCATTCTTTCAGCATTTCTTGTGACACCTAACATTAACATGCTAGAGAAAACTGCTGGAATAGCTGCTCCAACTAAAAGTCCAAAGAATACTGCAGGATTCATAATATCAAAACCGGTAATACCAGCAACACCTAACTCGATGGCTGCGTCATTAACTTCACTAATAAAAGCGGATAATAAAGAAATAACAGTTAAACCAGCAGCTGCAATTGCAAAACCTTTTGTTACAGCTTTTACTGTATTACCAGCTGAATCTAATTCATCGGTAATTCTAATAACATCTTCGCCAAGTCCGCCCATTTCGGCTAAACCTCTCGCATTATCAACAATCGGACCGTAAGCATCATTAGAAATAATCATACCAACAATTGATAACATTCCAACTGCAGCAATTGAAATTCCAAATAAAGCATATCCTGGTCCTAATGGTTCAGCAATTTTATATGACGCGAATGCACTAATGGCAATCCCTACCATTGCTGGTAAAACAGATAAAAAGCCATAAGAAGTACCAGAAATGATGGTTAGAGCTGGACCGCTTTTACTAGCTTCGGCTACTTTTCTAACTGGACTTTTCTCATCGTTTGTAAAATAATCTGTTGTGATACCGATAATTACCCCAACAAATAAACCTAAAACAGTGACTAAAAATAATCTCCATTCATATCCGAATAACAAGGTAGCTAAACCTGTTAATAAAGCAAAAATAATAGTAGTTAAATAAGTGCTTAAATTAAGTGCTCTTGTTGGATTGCCGTTTTTACCCATTTTTGCAAATAGAACTCCAATAATAGAAGATAGTAAACCAATAGCAGCAAAAACAAAAACCATCTCAATATTATTACCACCCGTTGCAGAATCAATAGATCCAGCCATAACCAAAGCTGCAGCTAATGAAGCAACATGAGAATCAAATAAATCAGCACCCATTCCGGCAACATCACCAACGTTATCACCAACATTATCAGCGATTACTGCAGGATTTCTAGGATCATCTTCAGCGATTCCTAATTCAACTTTTCCAACTAAATCAGCACTTATATCAGCGGTTTTAGTATAGATCCCGCCTCCAGCTTTAGCGAATAAAGCTAAAGAAGAAGCTCCAAAACTAAATCCTAATAACATAGTTGGGTTTTTAGTAATCCAGAAAAATAAAGCAACGCCAAGTAAACTAGAGCCAACAACAGCCATACCCATAACTGCACCGCCTCTGAAACCGTTTAGGAAGCTAGGTGCAATACCTCTTGTGGCTGCTTCAGCAGTTTTTTTGTTGGCGATTGTAGCAACAAAGATTCCGATTTTCCCCGCCATACCACTAAATACAGTACCAAAAATATAAGCAAAACTCATCGCAATATTACCTTTTAAAATAGAAGAGAAATCCGGCTGATTCCAAATCGGTTTTGGTAAAAACAAAAGAATCAGAATAAAAGCTACTAAAGCAAATTTGGCTAAAATAGTATATTCTTTTCTTAAAAATGTGTTTGCGCCACTTTTGATTAAATTACTGATAGATTCAATTTTTGGATTAGTGCTTTCTTGTTTATTAACCCAAAGATATAACCATCCAGCTAACAAAAAGGCTCCGAATGAAATTACAATACTAAAAACAATTGCTAAAGTTTGATTCATAATAAATTGTCCTTTCTTTTTATCTTGTCATTTTTCATAATTATAACATAAAAGAAATACAAAAAAAACAATACCTAGAGAATATTGTTTTCATAGTTAAAAAAGAAAAACCGACATTTTTTTATCAAAAAGTCGGTTTATATATTATAAAGTTTCTAATGTATTTAAATATTCTTCAATTGGTTGATTTCCTAATAATTCATGTTTTTCATTAATAACGATTTTTGGTACTCCTGAAACATTATATTTTGTTGACAGTTCAGCAAATGTTTGTGCTTCAATCATTTCACTTTCAATATTTTCGTTTAGCATAGCTAACCGATGAGCATTTGATACAGCTCCAGGACAATGAGGACAACTTAATGTAACAAACACTTTAATATTTACAGGCTTGTTTATTTTTTTTACTCGTTCAATGATTTCTTTGTCGAAACCAAAATTAACTCCTGACATATCAATTACAGCTGATAAGAATGAGTTTATTTCATGACCTGCAGGGATACCATTAAATTTAACTCCTTGATATAATCCATTTTCATCTAAAATTACGAAACTTGGAGCTAATTTAATATCATATTTTTTTGCGTCTTCTTTATCTTTATCCAAATCTTTGTTGATGAAAGAAATTTTTTCGCTCAATTCAGAGATTTCTTCTAGAAGCATTTTAGTTTGTTGGCATGTTTCACAATTCTCTTCTTTAGTAAATAAAACAAAAGTAACCTTTTTTTCCATGTGAGAAAGAAACTCACCTATTTGTTTTTGTAAATCTTCATTCAATAATTTTTCCATAATTTATTCTCCTTTATAAAACTTGTTTAAGTATTTTGTAATTGCTAACGCAGCTCTAGCTCCTTCAGAAGCTGAGATAATAATTTGCTTTTCTTTTGTTGTTGTTACATCACCAGCAGCAAATAATCCTTCTATTGATGTCATTAAATTATCATCAACAACAATTTCTCCTGATTCATTCATATTAACTAAATCTTTTACTATATTACTATTTGGTATCGTACCAATCTCAATGAATAATCCGTCTGCTTCGACTATGTATTCTTCGTTTTTTAATTTATCTAGTACTTTGACACCTTTCATTTTTTTATCGCCAATGACTTCTAAAATTTGGGTATTCAAATGAATAGTTAAATTTTTAATATCTTTTAGTTTATCTAATAAGATTTGGTCAGCTCTCCATAAACTTCTATGGATTACTGTTATTTTACTAGCCCATGCTTTAAGGTCAATAAT
>CAZJAP010000031.1:3554-7884 GCA_964544325.1 uncultured Candidatus Izemoplasmatales bacterium
CTTACAGAATTTAAAATAGGGACTTCTAAATTATTTAAGTGATTTAGAAATTCATTTGATAAATCTTTTCCTTGAATCTTAGTGAATCCCAGATAATTATCAACATCAGTAGTGTTGTGAAGCTGGCCGCCAATTTCATCAGTTATAATTCCAACTTCCAAACCTTTTCTTTTTGCATATAAACCAGCGTTTAATCCTGCTGGTCCACCACCTACAATGATTAAGTCCCAAAAGATGTCTTTAGAAAATATTGAAGTGTCTTTAGTTTTTTCCACATTAAATGTAAACATATCATTTACACCTCCTATTTAATACCTTTTATGACTAGGTTAATTGCATCATCAATATTATGTAATTTAACATCATTGCTTTCTTCTATTAGTTGAATTAGGTTAGATGTTGTTAAAATACCAATAGCCTTATCAATACTAGCTCTAACTGCTTTAAGTTGAGTTAATATATCAACACATGTTAAATCATTATCCATCATTTTCAGGATACCAGACATTTGGCCTTGTGCTCTTTTAATTCTATTTTTTAATGATGAATCGCATTTCATAAAAGTCACCTCTATTTCGTATGTAATTATACCCTATAGGGTATATAAAATCAAGTTATATGCTTACACAAAATATCTTGATTTGTTATTTTCAAGAAAAATATAATTATAAATATTAACATATTGATTGAGTATTGAGAAAACCTTTGATATAATATAAGTGCCCCCCCTAAAGGAGGGGTATAGGAGGAATTAAAATGAATAAAGAAATAATTAAAGTTGAAGGAATGACTTGTAACCATTGTGCTGCGAATGTTACAAGAATCCTTATGAATTTAGAAGGCGTTTCACAAGTTGAAGTAAATCTAGAAGAAAAAACAGTTAGTGTGGATTATAATTCTTCATTAGTTAGTTTAGTTGATATAAAAAATAAAATTAACAAACTTGGTTATAGGGTGACTGATTAATATGACAAAAAATACTTACAAAGTAAATGGCATGAGTTGCGCTTCTTGCGCTAAAAGTATTGAATCTTATTTATCTACAACTAAGGGAATAGAAGAAGCTACAGTAAATATAGCAAACAACACACTAACAGTATCTTATAATCAAGCAATTATTGATGAAACTAAAATCAAAAATTTAGTCGATGAAATTGGTTATGAAATGGTATTAAATCAAAAAGATGAAATTTCTTTTCTTGTTGAAGGCATGAGTTGTGCTTCATGTGCTAACACAATAGAGCATACTCTTAAATCTTTGGCAGGAGTTGAAGATATTAGGTTAAGCTTAGTTGACAATAATCTTTCATTAAAATATGATTCAAAAACCATTAAAGCTAATGAGATCATCAAATCAATAGATGAAGTAGGATATAAACTGATAATCAAAGATAAAAAAACAACTGAAAATTCAGAAGATTTATCAGTCAAGAAAGCTAAAAAGAAGGTCATTGTTTCATCGACTTTAGCTGCTGTTATTATGAGTTTAATGTTAATCAATATGTTTGTTATAAAGATACCTTTATATTTATACATAATTGCTTTGTTAGGGTTTCCTATTATCTTTATAATTGGCTTTGATGTTCATAAAAAGGCATTTAAATCATTAAAAATAGGTAAGCCTAATATGGATGTTTTAGTGTCTCTCGGTTCTTTTCCACCATATTTGGTTGGTTTAGCTGGTTTGTTTTTACCAATAACAACATTTATTGAAATGGCTTCAATGATCATGACTTTACATTTAGTTGGTAAATATTTAGAAAGCAAAGCGAAAGGAAAAGCATCTCAAGCAATAAAAAAACTCTTAGAAATTGGTGCTAAAAGTGCAAGAATAATTAAGAATAATCAAGAGATAGAAGTTTTGGCTCTAGAGTTACAAGTAGGTGACATTATGATTATTAGACCTGGTGAAAAAATACCCATGGATGGAGTAATTGTGGATGGTGAATCTACTATTGATGAATCTATTGCTACAGGAGAATCCATACCTATTAAAAGAGTAGTAGGTGATAATGTTATAGGAGCGACGATTAATAAAAATGGCGTTATTAAAGTTAAAGTTACTAAAACTGGTGATGAAACATTTTTAGCTCAAATAATTAAAATGGTTGAAGCTTGTCAGGGTTCAAAGGTTCCGATACAGGAATTTGCAGATAGAATTACAGGGATATTTGTACCAGCTATTCTAGTACTTACAGCATTGACATTTTCATCGTTTCTAATATTTTCGGATTTTCATCTGAAGATTTTAGAAGCTTTCAAAAATGTTTTGCCTTGGATTAACACTGATCAAAGTAGTTTAGCTCTTGCTTTTGTTACAGCTACAGCAGTTTTAGTTATAGCATGTCCTTGTGCTTTAGGCTTGGGAACACCAACTGCATTAATGGTGGGAAGCGGAAAAGGTGCAGAGAACGGTATTCTTATAAGAAGTGGCGAAGCTGTTCAAACATTCAAAGACATTAAGGTTATTGCTTTTGATAAGACAGGTACTTTAACAGTTGGCAAGCCAAAAGTTACTGATATTATTAGTGATAATGAAGATGAGTTACTAAAAATAGCTGCTTCATTAGAAAACAATTCTGAGCATGTTTTAGCTCAAGCCGTAATTGAAAAAGCAAAAGAAAAGTATTTAGAATTACTATTAATAAATAAATTTGAAGCTCTTCCGGGATTAGGAATTAAAGGATTAATTAATAATGACGATTATTATCTTGGTAGTTCAAAATTATTTAATGAATTAAAGATTGATTATAAAGATTTTCAAATTGATGTTGAACGTCTAGAAAGTGAAGCCAAAACAGTTGTTCTATTAGCTAGAAATACTAAGACAATAGGAATATTGGCTATTGCTGATGAACTAAAACAAGAAATAGATTCGACAATTAAAAATATTGAAAAAATGGGAATAGCCACTGTAATGATTACAGGCGATAATCCAAAAACTGCTGAAGCTATAGCTAAAAAAGCAGGTATCTCAAAAGTTGTAGCTAATGTAATGCCTAATGGTAAAGTCGAAGAAATTTTAAGATTGCAAGAAGAATATGGTCTTGTTGCTATGGTTGGTGATGGGATTAATGATGCCCCAGCGCTAAAACAAGCTAATGTAGGTATTGCTTTAGGTAGCGGAACTGATATTGCAATTGAATCAAGTGATATTACTTTAGTAAGTGATGATTTAAGAGTAGTAGTTAAAGCCATTAATCTTTCAAGAGCAATTTTCAAAAAGATTAAACAAAATTACTTCTGGGCTTGGTTCTATAATGCTTTAGCAATTCCATTTGCAATGCTTGGACTGTTACACCCTATGATAGGTGCGTTTGCAATGTCACTCAGCAGTCTTAATGTTATTTATAATTCTTTAAGACTTAAAAAAGTAAAATTAAATTAAATATGGAGGTAGATTATGAAACATGATCATACGAAAGCATTAAATTTGCTTAAAACTGCTAAGGGTCAAATAGATGCTGTAATCAGGATGACAGAAGAAGATCGTTACTGTGTTGATATCGCAAATCAAATTTTAGCTGTTGAGTCATTGCTAAAAAAAGCAAATCTTATTATCTTAAAACAACATTTAAATACCTGTGTGAAAGAGTCTTTGACAACACACTCTTTTGAAGAGAAAACAGATGAGATTATTACAATTTTAGACAAATACATGAAATAAAGTAAAAGAATCCACGAAATTATACCGTGGATTCTTTTATTTTATCTAATTTGTCTAATATATTTTTAGCAGTTATCTTATACCAGGGTGCCTGATATTTGTTAATTGAACTTCTAATTTCCTCATTAAAGCTTGTATTTTTTTGTCTTAATAAAATCGTTAATGCATTTCTTAAAAGAATTGTTTTTCCTTTCCAAAGATATGCCATATTACTATATTTAAGTCGGAAATCTTTATCGGATAATTTGAATAAATCAATGATTTTGACGGTTTCTTTACCTGATAAACTAAATTCAGGATGATTTTTCTCAATTACATTAATATTTTTAGGACAAACTAACTGACAAATATCACAACCGAACAAAGAATAATTATTCTTAATTTGATTATCACTTAAAACAATTTTTTCTTGGTTGTAATAACTAATACATTTAGTCACGTCGTATCCATTATCGCTTAAAGCTTTAGTTGGACAAGCATCAAGACAAATACGACAATCTCCACAACTATCAAAACTATCTAAAATAATTTCATCTTTAATTTCTATATCTAACATCACGATTCCTAAGAATAAAAAAGATCCATAAGTACTATTTATAATTAATTGGTTTTTTGCAAAATAACCAATTCCAGCTAATTTAGCAATAAGTCTTTCATCATGTG
>CAZJAP010000032.1:0-3944 GCA_964544325.1 uncultured Candidatus Izemoplasmatales bacterium
TTCCCTGGCACAGGGACGCCTGAACCAGGCGGTGTTAGCTTTAAAGACTTGTTAGACGCAATGAAAAAGTTTGAAAAGCTAAATAATGTTGTCGGAGCCGACTTAGTTGAATTAGCACCGATGTTAGATAGTTCGAATGTTTCAACTGTAGTAGCTGCAAAAGCTTTAAGAGAAATGATTCTTCTTTTGCACAAATAAAATAATGGAATCTTTAAGAGAGTTATATAAAATAGGTCGAGGACCTTCAAGTTCTCATACTATGGGTCCAGAAAAAATTTGTAAAAGAGTAATGAAAGACTATGAAGGTGACTTTTATAAAGTCACTCTTTACGGTAGTCTTAGTTTTACTGGACTTGGTCATCTAACTGATCAAATTATCAGAGAAACTTTAAAAAATGCTGAGGTTATCTTCTCTAAAGAACTTAAACTTGAACATCCAAACACTATGGATATTGAAATATTTAAAAATGGTGATGTTATCGGTAAAGAAAGATATTACTCAATTGGCGGCGGATCAATCTTAAGAAAAGGTGATGAAGAAAAGCCACTAAAAAATATTTATCCTCACAATAATTTTCAAGAAATTAGAGATTATTGTATTGAAAACAATTTATCTATTTATGAATATGTCTATAAGTTCGAAGATGAAAACTTTAAAGATTTTTTAGCTAATATCTGGCAAGTTATGAAAGATACTATCAACAAAGGTCTTCATCAGGAAGGTGTTTTACCTGGAAATTTAGAAGTAAAAAGAAAAGCCAGGTCCCTGCTTTATAACCAAAAAAATAAAGTTTCAATTGAAATGAGACTGTTGAGTGCCTATGCTTATGCAACTAGTGAAGTAAACGCAAGTGGCGGAGTGGTAGTTACAGCTCCAACCTGTGGAGCTAGTGGAGTTTTACCTAGCCTCTTGTATTTCTTAAGAGATATTAGGAAATACCCAGATGAAAGGATTTTAGACGCCTTAGCCACTGCTGGGATTATCGGTAATATTGTTAAACATAATGCATCAATAAGTGGGGCTGAAGCCGGCTGCCAAGCTGAAGTTGGAACTGCCTGTGCGATGGCTGCAGCTGCTTATAGCGAGTTAGAAAACGGTAAAATTGACGTAATTGAATATTCAGCTGAAATCGCCTTAGAACATCATTTAGGTTTAACATGCGATCCGATTTCTGGATATGTTCAAATCCCTTGTATTGAAAGAAATGCCGTTGCGGCAGTTAGAGCCATGAATGCTGGCGAGCTTGCAACATTGTTAATTGATACAAGATTGATTTCTTTTGATACCGTAGTTGAAGCGATGAAAGAAACGGGTAAAGACTTACTTGATTCTTACAGAGAAACTTCTATTGGTGGATTAGCTAAATTTTATAAAAAGAAGGTTAGTTAGAGTTTTTACTCTTAACTAACCTTTTTATTTTTTTTATCTATTCAATAATTTTTAGTTCTTTCCCAACTTTTTCAAAAACTTTTATTGCGAAATCTAAATCATCTATTGTATGCATTGCACTAATCATGCATCTTAATCTACCAGTGCCTTTTGGTACAGTAGGGAAAACTATACCGGAAACAAATACCCCATTCTTTAACAATTCGCGTGAAAATTCCATAGTTTTAGCTTCATTTCCTACCATTACTGGAGTAATAGGAGTTTCACTATGCCCAATATCAAAACCTAAATCCTTTAGTTTTCCTTTAAAATATTTGGCATTGTCCCAAAGCTTATTGGTATATTCTTCACTCTCCATCAACATTTTAACAGATTCAATTGTCGCACCGACAGCTGCCGGTGGTAAAGCAGTTGAAAATAGTAAAGGTCTAGCACGGTGTAACAACCATTCTTTAACTATCATTTTGGAAGCTACATAACCGCCAATAACTCCTATTGCTTTAGATAAAGTACCGATTATAAAGTCAACTTCTCCATGTAAATTAAAATGGTCAACCGTTCCTCTACCACTTCTACCTAATACACCACTACCATGAGCATCATCAACATAAGTCAAGCAATTATACTCTTTAGCTAACTTGACTATTTCCGGTAATTTAGCTAAATCTCCGTCCATGGAGAAAACGCCATCAGTTATAATCAAACAAGTATTATAATCTTTTCTCTTTTCTTTTAAAACTCTTTCTAAATCTTCCATATCGGAATGCTTATAAACTGCCTTATCAGCTCTTGAAAGTCTAACACCATCAATGATTGAAGCGTGATTTAATTCATCAGATATAATTAAATCACCCTTATTAACAATCGCTTGAATAGCTCCGATATTACAGTTTAATCCCGATTGGAAACAAGTAACAGCTTCTTCTTCTTTAAACTCAGCTAAAAGCGTTTCTAAATCTTCTAACAAATCCATATTACCTACTATGGTTCTAACGCTTCCAGTGCCAGCACCATACTTTTTAACCGCATTAATAGCGGCTTTTTTTACGCGCTTATGGTTTGCTAAGCCTAAATAATTATTAGAAGATAGGTTAACAACTTCGCTTTTGTTAAGCTCGATAACATTTGCACAAGGTCCATAGTTTACAGGTAATTTTCTGTAAACTCCATCTTTTTTTAAATCTTCAACTTGATTTTTTAAATATTCTAAACTATCTTTCAAAATTTTTCACTCCCCTGGAAATAATATTATTTTACCGCAGTTCTTATTATTCATAACTTCTGCAGCTTCATTAATTTTACTAAGTGGAAACTGATGAGTAACTATTGTTTCAAGATGCAGTAAATCATTGTCAATCAATTCTTTCATTTTATCCCAAGTATCATAAATTCTTCTGCCAACAACACCATAGATATGAATTCCTTTAAAAACAATATCATCAGCGATATTTAAAGAAACCTCTTCACTAGGAAGCCCTAGCATACTCATTCCGCCGCCATGTTTGATATACTTAAAAGCTGTTTGAATAGCTGTTTTATTACCTGAAAATTCACAAACTACATCAGCGCCTTTATTATTAGTTAGAGCCATTATTTCTTTAAAGGTATCCTGTTCTAGAGGATTAATGACATAGTCAGCGCCTAATTTTTTAGCTAGGTTCCTACGATATTCATTAACCTCAACCGCAATAACTGTTTTGGCTTTACACGCTCTAGCAACATCCACTCCCATTAAACCAATCGGTCCACAGCCAACAATAACAACTGATTTATTTTCAACCGGAAATGCACAAACTGTATGAACAGCATTTCCTAAAGGTTCTTGGATCGATTGATGCAATAAATGTTTATTATTTTTGTCATTAACAAAAAGATTCTGTTCAGGGATTTTAACGTATTCGGCAAAACAACCATCAACATCAACACCAATAATCTTAGTGTTTTCACAAATATGTCCTTCGCCGCGAAGACAAAATTCACATTCATTACAAATTATATGGCTTTCAGCACTTACATAATCACCAAGTTCAACTCTTTTGACTTTTTTACCCTTTTTAATAACTTCACCGGTAAATTCGTGTCCAACAGTTAGTGGTAATTTAAGTCTATTTTTAGCCCAATTATCATAATTGTAAATATGCGTATCCGTACCACAAAAACTAACGCTAGCTACTTTTACCAATACTTCGTTTTCTTTTAACTCCGTATTTAAAGATTTTTTTGTTACTGTAAAACCTTTAGCAGGTTTATCTTTCACTACAACTTGCATTTCTATTTCTTTTACATTTGAAATATCCGTCATTTAATTTATCTCCTCATATACAAACGCTTACATCATAAATAATTATAACATAAATAATAACCTTTGAAAAAATATTTTTAAGATTTTTTCAAAGAAAAAAGGCCAAAAGGCCTTTAGTTTTTTTTCTTAAAACAACGGTTCTTCAAACTCAACTTTTTTGGTGGTTTTACCACTTAAATTCGCGTCATAAATTTCATTAAAGAATATGGTTCTAGCAGTCATATGTTTAGGAACAACCCATAATAACAAGAT
>CAZJAP010000032.1:4044-6682 GCA_964544325.1 uncultured Candidatus Izemoplasmatales bacterium
TAAAGAATATGGTTCTAGCAGTCATATGTTTAGGAACAACCCATAATAACAAGATCCCAAAAGTAAATAAACTCAAAAAATACCAGCCAATATAAGAGAGATCAAGAAAAAACAAATCAGCTTTATTGCCATTCATCAAGTCTTTAGATTTTGTGATCGCATCTGATCCACTGATGTTGCTTTCTTTAACAACTAAATACATTGACATGCTATAAGCATAAGATTTAACGATACCAGGAATAATAAATAAAAATGTCCAAAGCATAATATATATTGTCTGTAAAAACATTAATATTATATTTCGTCCATAATCATTAACAAATCCTTCTTTGATCTTTTCAATAACAGTAAAGCTATCATTATTAGTTACATCAATAAACATAGAAGTTTGCGAATAAAATATCCCAGCACTATAAATAAAATTAATGATATTAATAACCGTCACTAACATTGGAATGCCCGGATCTATGATGTTTCCCGCTTGATCAATAGTTGGGCTGAAATATCTCATCAAATATCCAAACCCAAAACTAAGTAATCCAGTAAGTATAAAGAATATTATAACATCTCCATATCTACCAACCATTTTATTTCTTGCTTCTTCTCTGTAAAAACTACTTGCGTGTCTCATGTTTTCTCCTATTCTTCTTCTAATTTAAATGTTAAAAGCATCTTAGCTCCAGGAGATTTGTAGTCTTCTTCAACCAAGTATTCTTTAACATCAAAGCCTAAATGAATGTTAATTCTTTCTTTTTTTAAATACTCATATACTCTTTCAACTTCATCCATGAGATTGTCATGACTAATTGTAAAACTAATATAGCTACCCTTTGGTAGTTTCTTGGTAATCAATTCATCGCCTTCAATGTTAAAGAGTTTATCTATTTCTACTAAAGCGAAATAATCCATTGTCCTAGATTCCAAGAAATCAAATCGATACATCTCTAAACCAATAAAACAGTTAGGATGAGTTTTATTAGGAATATCTTTAAGATAAAGTTCTCTGAAGTCATCCCAAAGATTAGGAATTTTATCGTAGTCATTAGTATTGACTCTTAAACCACCAATTAGTTCAATTCCAGCGAAATATCTTGTCTCATATTCTTTGATAATATATTTCATCAGAAACCACCCCTTCTTTAGCTTATTCTAATACATTTCCTAATATTTTTCAAGATATTAAGACTAAAAAAGGATAGTTACTTATCACTATCCTTTTGGATTTTCTTATTGCTTTTAACATAATGAATTATATAGACAACAACTCCTATATTAACTAGAATTAAAGCTAATAAAATCGGATCTTGCACTATTCTAAGCAAATGACCGGCATAAGGAATTTTAAAGGCTACAACTCCGATAACGTCACTTGATGTAATATCCACATCTTCCCCTTCTGGATTTATCCAGTCATCATATTCGCCTTCTTCGGTTCCTTCGCCATGTGTATAAAAGATATACTCGTCTCCAACTTTAATTTTTTCACCAACATAATGGGTTACGTAAGAATAGTCTCCCAGATCAGGTAAATAAGCTTTAAAAGTAATTATATCTCCAGGAACAATTTTACTATCATCAATTTTCCTTACCATTACAGCATCATTGACATTTATTGTAGGTTTCATACTCGGAGAAATAACTACAAAAGATTTAAAGCCAAAAAACTTAACTGTATTATCAGGAGAGATACTATCAAACGCCAAATAACCAGCGATAAGTATCACGAGCACATAAAAAATAATATTTCTAAATAAGTTTTTATTTCTTTTATTCATACAGGTAATTTTCTAAATACTTTCTTTTGAATTTGTATATATTTTTTATAAAACCTAAATAAGCAACTACTAAAGAAGCTATGAAAGCTATCGCTATAAGTAATAAAGATAATGGTTGTGAAGTGAAAAAATAAATTACTCCAAAAAACTTAGACTCTCTTAAATAAGATCCCACTATATTTTCCGAACTTATTCTATTTAAAATAACCCCATCGGTACTTATCAATAATTCTTGATTAACTAAGTCTTTATCATATACTTTTACAATCCAAACAGTATCGTCAATATCAACACCTATAAGTTGATCATTTGTGATGTCTTCAAACCCTACTTCGTCTAGCCAAACTATATCTTTAAATACGCGGCCATTTACAATTTCGCTTTCATAAGGAACGGCAAATACTTGAAATCCATTAAAAATCTTTTTGCTGATTTTAGGGAATATAAGTGGTAAAGAAAAAAGCGTTAGTAAAACAAAGGCCATAATGACAGCTAAAATATAACCTGTTTTATACTTGTTGAAAATAAATATTCTTAATATATTATTATTTACATCATTAACCTTTTCATCCATAAAATCTCCTAAGAAATTTAATTATTTTCTTTTTTTTCTTTTTCTTGATTTTTAAATAATTTACTGATACTAAAAACAATAAACAAACCATAACCAACAATTAATATGATTCCTAAAGGACTCCTAAGAAAAGAAGCTGTTTTGCCAACAAAAGAAAGTTTAAACTGATATACTCCTAGAATGTCACTATCAGTTAAAACCCAGTCGTCTGTAGGATGATTATCTCCATGTGTCTGATAAATTCTTTCGCCGTCAATATACTTCACTGAATCAATAAAGTGAGTCACTA
>CAZJAP010000032.1:6782-7838 GCA_964544325.1 uncultured Candidatus Izemoplasmatales bacterium
TGATAAATTCTTTCGCCGTCAATATACTTCACTGAATCAATAAAGTGAGTCACTATTTCTAATATACCATCCCCATCTACATCAACTTGAAAAGTTATTATATCCTTAGGGAGTAAATTTTCATAGTCGGCTTCTTTGACAATTATCAAGTCTTTTTCCATAATCATTGGTTCCATACTATCTGTGATAACCAAATAAGGTTTAAAACCGAAGACCTTAATGGTCTGTTTTGGCATAAAAACTTCAAAAACAATATAAACAGATAAAACGCCAATAATTAAATACAAAACTGCTGATAATGCCTTTTTAGTAAGTAATTGTCTTCTCATATTTAGCTCGCTTTTTCTAAGTAAGTAACTTATAGAAATTATAGCATAAAACAGGGATTTTAACAATCACTGATGGATAAAAAAAAGGAAGAATTTCTTCTTCCTAATTATTTTGTGAAATATGTAGTTCATCGATAACTAATCTTGAATAATTGACACTTCCGCCATTCTTAATTGTCGCACCATTATAATAGATTCTAATATAAATAGGTGTAGTTTGATACTGAGCGGGAATATCATAACTGTAAAAGTTAAAATTAGCTGATAATGAAGTTCCAAAACCTGGAGTAGCTGAACCTAAAGTAATGAAATTAACGTTATCCGTACTAAAAGATACAGTAAATTGTCTATTAGTTGCAAGCAAGAAATCATCTAATCTACCAAATGGATTTGAATCTTGATCAGAATGCAAACCTCTATATGCATAGAAAGATATATTGGAAACATTGCTAAGTGCAGTTGATGTAGTCATTTGCACTTCATAATTTAATCTAATACTATATATGTCATCACCTAAATTATTATAAACGTCATTAACTAAAAAATAACTATATTCAGGATAAGGAACAGGATCTACAGGAGCTGGTGGAATAATCGGATGAATATAATTGTTGCTAACATCTTGACTTCTATCGACTAACTGCACAAAACCTATTCTCGGTGCTTTACCATTTACTGGTATTTCACCTGTACCTAAAATATCCCATTCATGACCTTCAAGCAAAAT
>CAZJAP010000033.1:0-7555 GCA_964544325.1 uncultured Candidatus Izemoplasmatales bacterium
CTAATTCATATCTTCTGAATGTTAAGTTTTCCCCAATAGTAGAAACTTGTTCTAAAAGTAATTCTTTTAATTCTTTACCGTTAACTTTAGTTGAAAGAGCTTCTTCGTTAGTTTTTGGTAAACTTACTAATAAAGCGTCTCCAATAAGTGCAACTAAATTTTGGAATTTATCATTCTTAGCAACAAAGTCAGTTTCACAGTTAAGTTCGAATATAACACCGTTATTTCCACTTACTTTTGCTTCGCAAGAACCTTCAGCTGCAATTCTTGAAGCTTTCTTAGCTGCTTTAGCGATTCCTTTTTCTCTTAACCAGTCTACAGCTTGTTCAACATCGCCATTAGTTTCCACTAAAGCTTTCTTACAATCCATTAAACCAGCGCCTGTTTTATCTCTTAGATCTTTTACTAATTTAGCACTAATATCCATATCTAATCCTCCCGATTTACTCCATTATAAATATATCATATTTTATTTTTCTTTACAACAGGTTAACTCTTTAAAAAGGGAGCAATTTTAAGTGCTCCCTAATAAGATTATAGTCCTGTTCTAACTAGTTCTATTAATTCAGCTTTTCTCAAAGATGAATAACCACTTAAGCCAAGTTCTTTTGCCATTTCTCTTAATTCAGCAACAGTCTTGCTGTCTAAGTCTACTTCAACAACTTTAGTTTCAGCCTTAGCTTCTACTTTAGGTGCTTCTTTAGTTTCAGTGACTTCTTTTTTAGGTTGAGAAGTAACTTTAACTACTACAGGTTTTTTAGCAGCTTTAACTTGTGGTTTCTTTTCAACAACTTCTTCATCTTCAACTTCTTCAACAGTATCTTCTGTAAGATTTTCTTCATCTGTGTCTTCGTCAGATTGATTGCTTTGTCCGCCAGTAGCTTCGATTACTGCATCAGCTAATTTGTTAACGATTAATCTTACTGAACGTAAAGCGTCGTCATTAGCTGGGATAATAAAGTCTACATCGTCCGGATCACAGTTTGTATCAACGATACCAAATACTGGAATATCAAGTTTTCTTGCTTCTAGAATTGCATTTCTTTCTTTTCTTGGGTCGATGATAAATAATGCTTCAGGTTGCTTGCGCATTTCTTTAATCCCGCCTAAGAATTTTTCAAGACGTGCCATTTCTTTTTTAAGATTGATGACTTCTTTCTTTGGTAAAACATCAAAAGTACCATCTTCTTGCATCTTATAAAGATCATGAAGTTTCTTGATTGATTTCTTGATAGTTTTGAAGTTTGTTAATGTTCCACCTAACCATCTTTGATTTACATAATATTGACCAGAACGTTCTGCGGCTTCTTTGATTGGATCTTGTGTTTGTTTTTTAGTCCCAACAAATAACACCTTTCCACCTTCTGAAGCAATGTCGAATAACGCTTTGTAAGCAACATCGATCAAATCACTTGTTTTTTGTAAATCAATAATGTGAATACCATTTCTAGAAGTGTAGATGTATCTAGCCATCTTAGGATTCCATCTTCTAGTTTGATGTCCGAAGTGTACCCCTGCTTCAAGCAGAGCTTTCATTGAAATAACTCCCATTTTTTTTGTTTCCTCCTTTTTGATTTTTTAGCCTCCACTTAATCATCGCTTTTATCCCACCAAAAACTTTTGGCTCGCGAGTTAAAAACTCATAAGTGTGTGTATTTTTTACGGCTCTTGTATTTTATCAAATTTCCACTTTAAAATCAAGTATTATTTACTACAGCTTATACTTTTAAAAACTAAAAAGAAAAGGATTAGTTTCCTGTCGAACCTAATCCTCCCAATCTTTTCGCTTTTATATCATCATTATCAACAACCAGATATTTCATAAATAGTCCTTGAGCGATTCTTTCGCCTTTCTTTATCTCTACAGAGTCATTTCCATAATTGTAAAGAATCAACATTATTTCGCCTTCATTGTCAGGATTATTATAATAGTCTGAGTCGATTATTCCCACTGAATTCAATTTAACCAAGTGTTTCTTGAATGATAAAGAACTACGAGGATAAACCTCTAAAACTTCATCTTCTTGCATATACGCTTTGATTCCTGTGGGAACGAATTTAAATGTTTGTGGTTCAATAATAATATCTTTAGAACAAGAAATATCGTAACCGGCGCTTCCCTTTGTTTTTCTCTCCGGTAAGACTAGATTATCACTAAGATATTTACTAACAACTTCAAAACCTCTTTTTTTCATCTGTCAAACCCTCCTTTTATAAGTGTCCAGCACCAGTTTGTTTAATTTGTTTTAATAACTCTTTTTCCGCTTTGGCAAGTTCGATATTTCGCTTGCGGTTTTCTTCAATTCTATTTTTCCTGATGTCCATTAAATTTTTCATCGCTTCTTCTTTTGATTCGCCGATGAAAGCGTCTTGGGCGATACAAGTAATGTGATTATCATGATTTTCCACCACTCCATTAATTACCACGACATAATAAACTAACTGTCCTTGAGTTAGTTTAATATAGCCTGTGTCAATAGTTGAGATGATTGGAAGATGGTCTTTTAGCATCTCATAGTCACCATTATTAGCTGATGAAACAATTACTGAACTTACAGTCTCGTTATATAATTCGCCTTCTGGTGTTACTACGGAAATGTTCATATACAAAAATTTTCTCCTATTTCATTTTTTCGGCTTTTTTTACTGCCTCATCAATACTTCCGACTAAACGGAAAGCATCTTCAGGTAAATGATCGTATTTACCTTCCAAAAGTTCTTTAAAGCCTTTAACGGTATCGCTCACCTTTACGAATGAACCTTTTTGTCCAGTGAACTGTTCTGCAACATGGAAGTTTTGTGATAAGAATAAACGGATTCTTCTTGCGCGATGAACTACCAATTTATCTTCTTCACTTAATTCGTCCATACCTAAGATAGCGATAATATCTAATAAATCATTGTATCTTTGTAAAGTTCTTTGTACTTCTCTAGCAACTTTATAATGCTCTTCACCAACAATCTCCGGAGTCAAAGCTCTTGAGGTTGAAGCTAAAGGATCAACTGCCGGATAAATCCCTTCTTCAGAAATTTTTCTTGAAAGGTTTGTTGTGGCGTCTAAGTGAGTAAAAGTTGTAGCCGGGGCAGGGTCAGTGTAGTCGTCGGCTGGAACATAAACAGCTTGGATTGAAGTAATTGAACCTGATTTTGTGGAAGTGATTCTCTCTTGTAAAAGCCCCATATCAGTTGCTAGGGTTGGTTGATAACCAACCGCACTTGGCATTCTGCCTAGTAAAGCTGATACTTCTGAACCGGCTTGGGTGAATCTAAAGATATTGTCAATGAACAATAATACGTCTTGATGTTCTTGATCGCGGAAGTATTCTGCCATTGTAAGACCGGAAAGTCCAACTCTCATTCTCGCTCCAGGCGGTTCGTTCATTTGCCCGAAAACCATTGCTGTCTTTTTGATAACTCCAGATTCAGTCATTTCATGGTAGAGGTCGTTTCCTTCTCTTGTTCTTTCTCCAACTCCCGCAAAAACAGAAATACCACCATGTTCTTGCGCAACATTATTGATTAATTCTTGGATTAAAACTGTTTTTCCAACTCCAGCTCCACCAAAAAGACCAATTTTACCACCTTTAATATAAGGCGCTAACAAATCCACGACTTTAATCCCTGTTTCCAAGATTTCTGTTGTCGCATTTAAATCTTCCAAAGCAGGTGCCGGTCTATGGATCGGTAAAGTTTTAAATTCACCTTTTAAGTCTTGACCATCAATTGGTTGACCAAGAACGTTAAAGATTCTTCCTAAAGTAACTTTTCCAACTGGAACAGATATTGGTTTGCCGGTATCTTTTACTTGCATCCCTCTTGTAAGTCCGTCAGTTGAATCCATCGCGATACATCTTAAAATACCGCCACCTAAAAACAAGGATACTTCAAGGGTAAGATTAATTCCTACACCATTATTATCTTCAGGTTTGACATTTATTTCTAAAGCATTATTTATCTGTGGCATTTCACTTAAAAACTCAACGTCAACCACAGGGCCCATTACTTGAACTATTTTTCCTAGGTTAGGCATATATCCTCCTAATTAACTGCATTGGCCCCACCGATGATGTCGGTGAGTTCAATGGTGATTTGCGCTTGTCGCGCTCGATTGTAAACCAAATTTTGTTTATGGATAATTTCTTTAGCATTATCAGTAGCGTTTTTCATCGCCGTCATTCTTGATGCGTGCTCAGATGTTTTAGCATCTAAGATAATGCCATAGAGTGTATTTTCTAAATAGATAGGTAGTAATTGATCGATTACTTCTTCAGTAGAAGGTTCGAAAATATAATTAGAAACCTGTTTATCACTTTTGATAAGATCGGTAATCGGAAGTAAAACTTCATCTCTTACAACTTGACTTAAAGTATTGATGTAATCAGAATAAATCATCACAATTTTATCTACTTGTTTAGCTAAATAAAGTTTGATAAAAGCTCTTGACATCGCTTGAAAATCGATGAACTTTATATCATCTCTAGAATTGATTGATTCTTTATTCAACATCGGATACTTTTTCTTTTTACAATAGCTATAGGCTTTATAGCCGATAGTACCTACAATGAATTCATGATCGTCATCTTTTATCATGCTTTCAAAGTATTTTAATATCTGACTATTATAAGGCCCAGCTAACCCTCGGTCTGAAGTTACTAATATATAACCTACCTTTTTAATTTCTCTTACTTGTAATAAAGGATGAGTATATTCAGGGTTAGTTGATATTACTTGTTCCAGCATTTCTTTGATCTTTAGTTTTGTCGGTTGAAAGGATTTAAACTTTCTTTCAACTTTTCTTAACTTAGAAGCTGAAACCATATTCATAGCTTTTGTAATCTGTGAAGTTTTCCTTGTCGCTTCAATCTTTTTCTTAATGTCTCTTAATGAAGCCATTAGTTTCCTCCTTGACTACATAAAATCTTGAGTAAATCGATCGATTGAATGTTTAAGTTCTTCTTTATCAGGTAAATCTTTAGTTTCTTGGATTTTCTTAAGAAGTTTATTCGCTTCTTTATCATTTAAGAAAAATTGATGCAATTCTTCTTCATATCTCTTAACGTCATTAATCTTAATTTGATCTAAGAAACCGTTAGATAATGCAAAAACACTTAAGGTTTGAAATTCGAAAGGCATAGTTTCATGAAGTCCTTGTTTTAAGATTTCTACCGTTCTTTCACCTCTGTCTAACTTAGATTTTGTTGCATCATCTAAATCTGAACCGAATTGAGTGAATGCTTCAAGTTCTCTATAACTCGCCAAATCCAATCTCAAAGTACCGGATACTTTTTTGATTGCTTTATGTTGAGCGGCTCCACCAACTCTAGATACTGATAAACCAGCATTAATAGCCGGACGAATACCTGAATAGAATAATTGCGATTGCAAGAATATTTGACCATCAGTAATTGAAATTACATTGGTTGGAATATAAGCGGAGATATCTCCTTCTTGCGTTTCAATAATCGGTAAAGCGGTAATCGAACCTCCACCGAGTTTTTCACTTAACTTAGCTGCTCTTTCCAAAAGACGAGAGTGCAAATAGAAAACGTCTCCAGGGAAAGCTTCTCTACCTGGCGGTCTTCTAAGCAATAAAGATAACTCTCTATAAGCAATAGCGTGCTTAGTTAAATCATCATATATGATTAAAACATGTTTACCAGAAAACATGAATTCTTCCGCAATTGAAACTCCTGCATAAGGAGCTAGATAAAGTAGTGGTGCTGGATCTGAAGCATTAGCAGCCACTATGATAGAATAATCCATCGCGTTAAATTGTTTTAATGTTTCTTGAACATTAAGAACAGTTGATTGTTTTTGACCTATTGCTACATAAATACAAATAACATCTTTACCTTTTTGGTTGATGATTGTATCAACCGCAATTGAAGTTTTACCGGTTTGTCTATCGCCGATGATTAACTCTCTTTGTCCTCTACCAATCGGTACCAATGCATCTAATACCTTAATACCTGTTTCTAGTGGTTGATTAACTGATTGACGGTCGATAACGCCTGTAGCTTTTCTTTCAACCGGTCTTGATTTGGTTGTTTTTATTTTACCAAGACCATCTAGGGCTTGTCCTAAAGGGTTGATAACTCGGCCTATAAGTTCTTCACCGACACCAATTTCTAAGATTTTACCTGTAGTTTTTACTTCCATTCCTTCTTTTACTAGAGTTGAATCATTAAGCAAAATCGCCCCTACATGATTCTTTTCCAGATTTTGAACCATGCCATAGACACCATGAGGGAAAATCAATAACTCCCCTGCCATAGCCTTATCTATGCCATATACCAAAGCAATTCCATCACCAACGGAAATAACAGAACCTATTTGTTCAGTTTTAATTTGATGTTCATATCTTTTTATTTGCTCTTTTAATAAAGCGCTAATTTCTAAAGGATCTAATCTCAAGGTTTGTTACCTCCTAAAAATGATTGTTTCATATTTTCTAAAGAAGAATTAACTGTTTCGTCAATGACATTACCGAGATATTCAATTCTGATACCACCGATAATAGTTTCATCAAGTTCTTCAATAATTTTAATTTTCTTTAGCAATTTAGTTTCAAGATTCTTTTTAATCTTTTCTATGTTGTTTTTACTTAATGAAGTATTAGTCGTAATTTTAACTTCAACTACCTCATTCATTTCATTTATTAAATCCAGATAAGCATATACTATGTTATCTAATAAAATAAAGCGATCGTTATCAATTAAAACTTTAAGAAAATTCACCAATAGATTATTTGTTAAAGTCTTTTCAATAATCTCATGTTTATCCTTCTTTGCAATCTTTGGATGTAAAAAGAATTCTTTTGTCTTTAAATCAGTAGATTGAAGAAAAGCAAACATCTCTTGATAAACATTATCTACTTCATTTTTTTCTAAAGCAAGCGAAAAAAGAGCCCGAGCATATTGCTTTTCCACATCGGTCATGATTTTTCACTGCTTTCTAGATCTTTAACGATAAGATCTTGATAATCCTTATCATTCAATTCTTTTCTTATAATTTTTTCAGCCATAGAAGTGGCTATTGTAACAGCTTCTTTATGTAATTCAGTTTCAGCTTTAATTTTTTCAGCTTCAATGTCTTTTATAGCTTTTTCCATCATTTTATCAGCGTTATCTTTAGCTTTTTCAAGTATACGAATCTTTTCTTGTTCAGCTTTATATTTAGCTGAATCTAAGTATTCCTTAGATTTAAGTTTAAGTTCATTATATTCGTTTTCTCGTTTTTCTTTTAAAGCCTTAGCATTTTCGTTTTCTTTTTTGGCAGATTCCATTTCTTGACTCATAATGTTTTTTCTTTTTTCAAGAAAATCAGTAATCCTACCCCAAAAGAAGTATTTAACGATGATAACCAAAATCAAAGTAGCGGCAATTTGAATAATCATGTCTAACAAGTTTACTCCTAAAGCCCCGTCAATGATTTTTTGCACAGCCTCAACTATTCTATCAATTACAGGCATAAGCGCCCTCCTAAATATCTAAAGTCTTTATTATTTACCAATCAAAATAAATGCTACTAGAAGTGCATAAAGACCGGTAGTTTC
>CAZJAP010000034.1:0-1446 GCA_964544325.1 uncultured Candidatus Izemoplasmatales bacterium
CCATGTAATCAGTTTTTGAATCAAGCTCCAGGTTCTGATCAAGAAATTGTAAGTTTTTGCCAAGCAAATTACCATACCACTTTTGAAACTTACTCAAAAATTAAAGTTAACGGTGATGATGCTATTGATTTATACAAATACCTAAAAAGAGTAAAGCCAGATGATGAAACCCCTGGTAAGGAAGCTTATAACGAACCTTTAGAAAAAGATTTAAAAAGTTCTAAAATTAAATGGAATTTTACTAAATTTATTATCGACAAAAAAGGAAATGTTTTTGGACGTTATGGTTCAAAGGTAAAACCAGAAGAACTAGCTTCAGTTATTGAAAAATTATTATAAAAATAATAAGGTAGAATTCAATCTACCTTATTTTTTATATCTGATATTTTGGGTTTTTATCTTTTAAATAATTTTTTAAATTTTCTTTAGTTAAATTATATAATCTATCTTTCATATAAGGACTACTTGAAGCATTATGCGGGGTTATAAAGACGTTTTCTAGTTTCCATAATTCACTATTTACTGGTAATGGTTCCGGAACCGTAACATCTAAACCAGCTCCTCTAATATCTTTTTGTTTTAGCGCTTCTATTAGATCATTTTGATTGATAACTTCACCTCTTGCAACATTAATAATTAAAGCTTCCTTTTTCATCAAACTTATATTTTCTTTGTTTATAAGATTTTTTGTTGAAGGATTTAAAGGAATAGCTATAATTAAGTAATCACATTCTTTTATCATGAATTCTAGTCCAAGTTTGTCAGTAAATATTTCATCAAAATCTGGTATTTTTTGAAATTTTTGTTTATAACCGTATATTTTTTTTGCCCCAAAAGCTTTCATCCTTTTTGCTATTTCTTTGCCAATAGAACCAGTACCTAATATTGAAACTATTGAGTTATAGATTTCCGGTTCTTTTTTAATTGGTTCCCAATTTCCATCATGCATCGATTGAAGATAATGTTTTGTGTTACGATTAAAGAATAGTATCTTTGAAAACACGTCTTCAGCTATTGAGGTCGAAAAAACATCTTGGGCATTTGAAACCATTATGCCTTTAGATTTTATTAAATCAATATTGACATTGTCATATCCCGCCATTAAAAGCTGAATCCACTTAAGTTTTGGATATCTTTCGATTTCTATTTTTTTTAAAGTAGAATTCATCAAAACCATAACTTCAATGTCATAATCACTATCAAGATTGTCAATAAAATGTAATTCTTTAAACTCTTCAAGTAATTTTGGATAATTTTCTCTTCCCATCATTTTTTTATCAACATAAACTTTCAAGTCTTATCACCTCTTTTCAAAAAATATTATAACATAAAAAGAAAAATGTATGATTATCCATACATTTTTTTTATTATAAAACTGACTAATCTCTTTGGTAATATTTTGACCAAAAGCATAAACAATTTATATTGAAACCCTACTGTTTTAGC
>CAZJAP010000034.1:1546-3616 GCA_964544325.1 uncultured Candidatus Izemoplasmatales bacterium
TTTTGTAATATCACATAAAAAATACTTAAAATCATATTTTTCCTTAGGATACTTTCTAGATATTCCTATTACATTAAAACCTTTATTGTGTAGAAACTTTGCAGTTTCGAATCCTATACCACTTGAAGCTCCACTAATAACAACTGTTTTATTCATGTTTTTTATCAAGTAAGGCCATTAATGATTCATCATCTTCCGGTAAATTGTTTAAAACATCAGCGATGATTTCAATTGCCTCATCCATTAATTCTTTTGTATGTGTTGATGTATAAGAAGTTCTAATTAAGCATTCTCCTTCAGGTGTAGCTGGTGGTAATACTGGATTAACATAAACTCCTCTTTCAAAGAGAATCTTACAAGCAATAATTGTTCTTAACATTGAATATGTATAAATAGGAATAACTGGGGCAATAGAATTTTCAATAATATTCAATCCCTTTGCTTTTAGGCCATTTCTAACATATTTTGCAATTTCTAATAACGCCTTTGGTCTTTCTGGTTCGTTTTTTAAAATTCTTAGTGCTTCCAAAGCAGTAGCTGCATTAGCTGGTGTGATAGCTGCACAAAAGATAAATGGTCTAGATTTATGTTTTACATATTCAACAACTTTTTCATCTGCAACCATATATCCGCCTAAACTAGCTAGAGATTTTGAAAAAGTACCCATTATTATGTCGACTTCATTTTCTAAACCGAAATATTCAGCTGTTCCACGGCCGTGTTTACCTAAAACACCAAAACCATGAGCGTCATCCACCATTACTCTGGCACCATATTTTTTAGCAAGTCTCACAATTTCAGGTAAATTACAAATATCTCCACTCATCGAGAAAACACCATCAGTAACAATCAATTTTCCTTTATTAGGATCAGCTTTAGCTAATTTTCTTTCTAAGTCTTCCATATCATTATGATGAAATCTAACCATTTCAGCATATGACAGTCTAATACCATCATATATTGACGCATGATTTTCTCTATCACTAAATACAAGATCGTTTCTACCAGCTATGGCTGAAATAATTCCAAGATTAGATTGGAAGCCTGTAGAAAATGTTACGCAGGCTTCTTTATTTAAAAATTCAGCCAATTCTTTTTCTAAAATTATATGTGTTGTAAGTGTACCATTTAAGAATCTTGAACCTGATACTCCTGAACCAAATTCTTTTAAGGCCTTTACTCCAGCTTCAATTACTCTTTCATCTCCAGTTAAACCTAAATAGTTATTAGAACCAATCATGATTCTTCTTTTACCTTCCATGAAAACTTCAATATCTTGTTTTGTTTCTAAAGCATGAAAATAAGGATAAATCCCTAATTCTTTAAACTCATTTGGTAAGGTATAATCATCACATTTTTTAAATAAATCCATATTTTATTCCTCCATAAAAAAAATATATGGTAACAAAGCTTAATATCAGCAATTATACCATATATGATTTTTTTTGTACATTTAAATTTATATCTTTACTCTGTTCTTAAAGCGATTACAGGGTCTTTTTTAGAAGCCATGCGAGCAGGAATAAAACCAGCTACATAAGCAAGAATAACGCTTATTACAACCAAGGCTGTCATATGGAAAATTGATAATTTAGCTACATTTGGCATATCAGCTAAATTCTCAATTATTAAGTTAATTGGAATTATCAATAATAAGCTAACTATAATACCCACTAAACCAGCAGCGAATCCAATAATTAGGTTTTCAGAGTTAAATACTCGTGAAATATCCTTTTTTCTTGCACCTAATGCTCTTAGAACACCAATTTCTTTAGTTCTCTCAATTACAGATATATAGGTGATAATGGCAATCATAATCGATGAAACGACTAAAGATATTCCGGCAAAAGCAATTAAAACAATTGAAATTGTATCAATTACTCCACCAACCATAGAAGTGATTGTTGCAGCTTGGTCAACGTATTCAATTTTGTCAGCTTCTAATAAGCCTTCATTATACTTATCTAAATAATCTTTAACAAGTTCTTTGTTTTCAAAATTACTTGGATAAAGAGAAATTGTATCAATCCCACCTACTTCATCGGGATAATTAGTATATAAATATTCAGC
>CAZJAP010000034.1:3716-7530 GCA_964544325.1 uncultured Candidatus Izemoplasmatales bacterium
ACTTCAAACTTCTTATCCGTGAAATTTTGTGTTGCTTCATCTCCATAAATAACATCATAATTATCATTGAAAACTTCGCCTTCAGGTAAAAGTGTAAAGAAGGAAAAGCCAAAACCAAATACATCACCAGGATTAGAATCTTCATTTTCAGCTATAGTTTCTTGGTGAATAGGATAATACATTCCTAATGAATCAACATAAGTCAACAAAGCCATATTAATTTTTCTCTGATATTTAACTCCACTTAAAGTTTCTGAACCTTCACCATTAACATATTCATCTACATAATCAATATATTCTTCAGTAATATTATTTTCGATAAGGAAACTTTGAAATCTGTTTTCATCATACATTGTGGCATATTGTTGATCAGGATACATTTCTAAATCTGTTTCTCCAGCTTGTCTCATCTTTTCAAAGTCGAGTCTTGATTCAGTAACAGTTATTGGGTAACCTGAAAGAGTTTCTCTTTCAAACTTATCTATCTCTTGATCTAAACCATTAGATAAAGATAATATAAGTGCAATACCGATTATACCAATACTGCCCGCAAAGGCAGTTAAAAGGGTTCTTCCTAATTTAGTACGAATATTATTTAAAGATGAAATTAAAGCGGTTTTAAATGACATTGAAGTCTTTTTTAAAGTCAATTTAGCATTATCTTTTAGATTTTCTTCAATCGGATTAGAATCTCCGATAATTTTACCATCTTTTAATTTAATTACTCTAGATGCATATCGATATGCCATCTCAGAATCATGGGTTACCATAATTACCAATTTGTCTTTAGCGATATCTTTAATTAAATCAAGAATCTGAATTGAAGTTTCTGAATCCAGTGAACCAGTCGGTTCATCTGCTAGAATAACATCAGGATTATTAGCTAAAGCTCTAGCAATAGCTACTCTTTGGCTTTGACCACCAGATAATTGGTTCGGTTTCTTATGAATATGATCTTTCAAACCTACTCTATCTAAAACTTCAATAGCTCTCTTTTTAGCTTCTGATTGTGACACACCACTTAAAGATAATCCCATTTCTACATTTTGTAAAACTGATAAATGAGAAATCAGATTATGTGATTGAAAAATAAAGCCAATTGAATTGTTACGATACATATCCCATTCGTGGTCAGTAAAGTTTTTTGTTGATTTATCGTTAATTACTAAATCACCTTTATCTGCGTGATCAAGACCACCGATGACATTAAGCATTGTTGTTTTACCACAGCCAGATGGCCCTAAAACAGTTACGAATTCCGCTTTTCTAAATTCAACAGAAATATCATCGAGCGCATTTTGTGAAAACTCACCAATTACGTAAGTTTTAGAAATATTTTTTAATTTAAGCATTTTTTTCCTCCTTGTAACCGTGCTCCAAAATATCTAAGTATTCTTCTAGCAAAGTTTTTGATTTTTCATAATTTAAATTGTTTGATGCTGATATTACCAAAATGTTTTTTAGTAAAATGAAGCTAATATCAATTGTTTGTTTAATCTTTTTTACATTTTTTGTAAATTTAAACTGATTATGGTTTATAACTCCATAAATCATATCACAATCTCCTAATAAAGGAAGTTGTTCTCTTGACTCTTTTAATTCCTCATCAGAATGACTATGAAAATAATTCATAATGTTAAATAAAAAATTTTTATTTTGTTCATCCTTATAAATATCATATATATATTGATGAGTTTCAATAACAAGTAATTTTAAATCACCTTTAACTACCTTACTAATTTCAATAATCTTATTCTGTAGTTTGGATTTAAATAAATTTAAAATATAAACAAGTAAATCATATTTATCCGCGAAATACGTGTAAAAACTACCTCTTGAAATTTTTGCATTTTTTACAATTTTATTAATTGAAACTTCGGAAAATGCGTTTTTTGAAAATTCTTTTAAGGCAGAGAAAATAATAATCTCTTGTTTTGTAGCGGGTAAATTAAAAAAAGTATTACTCGGCATTTTTTTCACCTCGTAAATAGTTTATATGACAGGGTGTCAGTTGTCAATTTATTTGCTTTACCATCACAAAAAAATCATCAAAAAAATCAGCTAGTTATAAGCTGATTTAATTATTATAATTTTAATATCTTTTCTAACTCTAGTAAACAATACCTTTTGTCAGAGTCTTTTTCAATTCCATTTATTGATGCTTTTGCCTTTTTAAGCATTAAATCACGATGAGTAAAGTCTTTTAATAGATGATATGCTCTTACATTAGCTTCGTAAGCAAAGAAGAGATCAAAATCTTGAAGATTAAGTTTTAATGTATCATCTAAAACCCTTTTAGCATAATAAAGACATGCTTCAAGTAAATTAGCTTCTGCAAAAACTCTAGACACTTGCCAATTGCTTCTAATAAAGTGTACTTGATTACCAACTAATGACCAGTAATACTTGGATTTAAAGGTTAAATCAATCATTTTGAGTGTTTCCTCAACTGTCCGATTTTCTTTTTCAATATAATCCCAAGTTTGGTTAAAGGTTTGTTTAGCTAGACTACGCATCTCATCATTCAACATATCTATTTTTTAGCCGCCTCTCTGAAAATTTCCAGTCCTTTATCAGTAAGTTCATGTTTAACCATTTCTGTTAAAACTTTATAAGGAATGGTAGCAATATCAGCTCCGGCTTTCATTGATTGGTTGACGTGTTCTAAATGTCTAATTGAAGCTGCGATAATTTGAGTCTTAAAATTATACACCTTAAACATCTCTTTAATATCTTTGAGCAAATTAAAACCTGCGTCATTTTCACCAGTTAAATCATCTAATCTACCTAAAAACGGTGAAACATAAGTAGCTCCTGCTGTTGCTGCCATTAATGCCTGTGAAGGCGAAAACACAAGAGTTACATTCGTTTTAATATTCATTTCAGATAATTTTTTTACCGCTTTTATCCCCTCTAAAGTCATAGGGATTTTAACCACAATGTTCTTGTGCATTTTAGCATAAATTTTGGCCTCTTCAATCATTGATTCTGCATCAGATTCCGCAACTTCTGCACTAATAGGTCCATCAACTAATTTTACTATTTTATTAATAGCCTCTTTTAAAGTAATTCCTGATTTAGCTATTAAAGAAGGGTTTGTCGTTACTCCAGATATAATACCCCATTTACTAACTTCTTCTATTTCGGTAATTATTGCTGTATCTGCAAATATTTTCATTTTAAAACCTCCCTTACATCTATTTTAACAAATATTTAATTTCTTCCAAGAGTTTTTCCTTAATTTGTTCGGCTTCTGAAATAATTTCATTAATTGTCTGTTTGAACTCTCTTTTTAAATCGTCATCATTAAGACCAGGTAAATTAATCATTACATTCATTGCAGCTCCTTCAATTGCTGAATATAGCATTAAGACACACACACCTTGATCAGATAAAGTATTTTTATTGGAATACTCAATCATATCTTCCACTAATCTCAAAGTCTCTAAAGCTAAAGCAGAGACATTTAAAGGAACTCTTATACATGTGAGGGTAGCTTTATCAATCTCTTTAATTCTTTGTGCTATTTCTTCATCGCTATTTTTTGGCAATTTAAATGCTTTCATTAATTGATTAAAAGCATCGGTATCAGCATCAATCAAGTTGATAAAACTATTATTATTCTTTTTAAAAATACCTAATGAATTTAAATATGATGTTCTTACATTTTCATCCAAAGAAGCAAATTTCTTTTTTGATGTAGTTAAATTACCTACCATTAACATTAAACTACATCCATTAGCTCCTGCAAGAGCACTCACACTTCCACCACCTGGTGCTGGCGAAGATGAAGCTAGCTCATTTAAAAATTCAT
>CAZJAP010000035.1:0-5790 GCA_964544325.1 uncultured Candidatus Izemoplasmatales bacterium
ATGGAGTAATCGCTGATTCTACTGTTAACGCAACTAATTCATTAACCCTTGAAACTTTATTTAACAATAATGTTCAAAGGGTATGCCTTTCATTAGAAAGCGGAATAGAAAATACAAAAAACATGATAAAAGGCTTTAAACAAAGACATGGTTCTTCACCTAATCTGGAAATGGTTGTTTATGGTAAGATAGATTTAATGATTTCTAAGTACTGTCCGATTACTAAATCAGAGGGAGTTTTCAAACAAAATTGCATGATGTGTGAAAAAAATGATTATGCTCTTGTTAATGAAAAAAATGAGAGATTCGCCCTTGTAAGAGAAGGTTATTGCAATTTAAGAATTCTAAATTCAAAAGTTATTAACTTAATTGACTATATTCCGGATATTTTATCTTCTGGAGTAAAAACAATAAGACTTGATTTTACAAAAGAAACACCTGAAGAAGTAGAAATGGTAATTAAGGCATATCAAAATAAAATGATGGGAAATGATTATGTTATGCCTCCAAACTATTATTCATATGGCAGATTCTTAAGATAGAATACTAAAACATTTAAAGTTACTAATTTTCTTTTAATAAGAATAAACTAAAATACGAGAAAATTTAAAGAGTCATATCTAAGTATGACTCTTTTTATATGTTATAATTGTTTTTAAAGAGGTGATATTTATGCATGATTTATTAAATTATAAATTAAGAGAAAATGTTATATTAAAAAATAGATTTGTTTTAGCGCCAATGACCACTTATTCAGGTAATAGCGATTTAACTCTAAGTGATGAAGAAGAAATATATTATAGAGAAAGAGGGAAGGAATTTGGTATGGTTATTACAGCTGCCACAGCTGTCAGCAAGCACGCTCAAGCTTTTACTAACCAGATTTCTGCGAAAAGTGATTATTATTTGCCTTCATTAACAAGACTGGCAAACTCTATCAAAGCTGGTGGAGCTAAAGCTATTCTGCAACTTCATCATGGCGGAAGAATGAATGCATTGGGGCTATATGAAAACCAAGATATTGTTAGTGCTTCTAATATCAAAGCGCTTAGAAGTAATGCTTCTACTCCAAGAGCATTAGAAACAGAGGAAGTCTACGAAACAGTAGAAGATTTTAAACAAGCAATGATACTAGCTATTAAAGCCGGGTTTGATGGAATCGAGTTACATGGTGCTAATACTTATCTTATTCAACAGTTTTTCAGCCCTCATTCAAATCGAAGAACAGATGAGTTTGGCGGGTCTTTGGAAAAGAGACTAACATTTCCTTTGATGTTAGTTGATATGGCCTTAAAAGTGAGAAGAGAGTATCAAAAAGAAGATTTTATAATAGGTTACAGATTAAGCCCTGAAGAATTAGAAGAACCAGGTATTACATTAGAAGATACCTCCAGATTAGTAAAAGAATTATCTTTAAAGAAAATCGATTATATTCACTTGTCTTTGTCTTCATATAAACAAAGCTCTTCAAGGAACAAAGAAAATAAAGAACCGATTATTAATATCTTAAAAAGATATAATGTAAATAAACTTCCTTTGATTGGTGTTGGTGGGATTGAAACTAAAGAAGAAGCTTTAGAAGCTATTTCTTTAGGTTTTGACCTTTTAGCTATCGGCAAAGCCGCTCTATCAGATAAAAATGTTGTTACTAATATTTTATCTGATATAAAGATTAAAAAAGTAATTGATGACGATTCATTACTACCAAAGAACATGAAAAAAAGAATTAGTGAATGGTCTTATTTAAAAGACAATGGATATGTGGTTAAATAAAAATATACTTTATAAAAAAGGAGTTTTTTAGAAATGTTTAGAAAGATGAGAAGAAGCGATAAAGAAATGTCTGAAGAAATGACTTTAGATTTGTTACTCAGAGGTGAAGACGGTGTATTAGGAACTATTGGTGATAATGGATATCCTTATACTGTTGTGGTTAATTATGTTTATTTGAATAATAAAATCTATTTTCATTGTGCGAAAACCGGACACAAAATCGATAACATAAAAAACAACAATAAGGTATCATTTACAGTTTATGATAATGTTGAGGTTGTTGGCGATGAGCTTACAACAAAATATCAAAGTTTAATAGTTTTCGGGAGAGCTAAAGTAATTGAAGCTACTAAAGAGGTGTTATTAGCTTTAATTAATAAATATGCTGAAATTGATGAAAATAAGGCTTTGAAAATGATAGAAAGAGAAATTAGTATTACATCAATTGTAGAAATTGAAATTGATCACGTAACTGGTAAGATCGGTACAAAATAATGACATTCTTAGATAAAGTATTAGAAGTGGCTAAAAATGACGATTCAGTAAGATTGGTTGTTATGAACGGTTCGAGAGTTAATCCTAATATTATTCCCGATGGATATCAGGATTATGACATTGTCTTTTATGTTGATAATTATCATGACTTTCTGAAAGATTTATCTTTCATTAGCAAATTTGGCGAGATATTAGTTAAGCAAACTACTGATGATCAAAGAGATGGTTTTGAAACAATAAAGAGTTCTTTTATATATATGACTCCTTTAAAATATCGAAAAAAGATAATCTTTTGTAAAGAATGCGGTCAGTTAACTGAAGATCTTGCTGGTTTTATTAAAGAACTTAAATTATGTTTAGAGACATTATATGAAGATAGCCATTTTAGCAATTTAGTAGGCTTAAGAAATAATGTTTTGTAGTGATAATATTTTAAATCCAATCTAAAATATTATTTACATATTTTATTAAATATGAATTTTTTATGACTGGATAATAATTTTATAAGTTATACTTATTTTTAAAAAAGCGAAATCTAAATTGATTTTGCTTTTATTTTTATTTAGTGATTAATATCAAAATTTAGGAAAAAATAAGTTACCAATATTGTTCAAATTATTGATTGATAATATTGCTTATGATAGAATTTTTTATAACAAGTATATTTTATAAAGTAAAATAGGAGGAGAAAATGGATTATAAAATAACAGAATTAGAAGAAATGATTTTTATTACGTCAGAAGGTTCTGATAGAGAAATCGCTTTAAGTAATTTAAATGGTTATCTAAAGGAAAGTAATATTTCCAGTGAAGGATATTATTTTATTGAAGTTTTTACCGGTGGAAAAGTATCAGGGGCTATGGCATTGGCTAAAGTTAAAACTGAACCAGAACGCAACAAAAAATTTAGATCAAGCGTTTTAAAATCGGGAACATATTTAATTTTTGATTTACCTTATGAAGTTTATGTTGAAACAAATAAAACCGGGTCTAATAAAGAAATTGATATAAAAGGGTATTTAAAAGAGAAAGGATATAGAGTTTCGGGTTTTCCTTTTTTTGAATTCTTAAAAGATACAAATAATGAAGAAATCAGAGTATACGTACCTATTAAATAGATAAATGAAAAAAAATTAAGATAATAGCGCAAATATGCTTTTTGCTATTATCTTTTTTGTTTGTTAAGTATTTATAATACTATTTTAAGCGCCAGGCTTTAAAATAATATTTTGTATGTGATATAATAAAAAAAATTAAAAAATTATAATTTGAGGTGTTACATAATGAATGAGATAACAAAATCAGATAATTTGCCTGAGTTAAGTGTGGAAACGATTCGAAAACAGTGGTCTAAAACTTATAATCCTGAGGGTAAGCCTGATTGGTCTCATATTTTCCCGTACTATGCTAAAGAAATTGTCTTTCATGATTCTATTCAAAGGATTGAAGGTTTTGAAAAGTTTGAAGCGATGTGCAATAGACTAACCAAGCGCTGTAAGAGTTTAGAAATGGATTTAAAGCATATTGTTAAAAATGATAATATAATATTTATGGAATGGAAAATGACAATGTCATTTAGGGTTTTTCCTAAAAAGCCGATTTTCGGCAGTAGTCGTCTGACAATAAATGAAGAAGGGAAAATCATCGAACAAAGAGATTATTATGATCTATGGGGCGATATTTATGATGGCATTCCCATTTGGAGAAGAATTTACCGCTGGTTTATGAGAACCTTTTTTGGATAGGAGATAAAAAATGAGCTTTTTTAAGTGGCCAGAAGAATTAATGTTTATAAAAAATGGAAGAGCAAAACAAAAAGTAAGTGATTTAATGATGACTGGGTTTACTTGTGTAATTTCTGGTTCTTCATCAGGTGTGGGGAAAGTGACTTTAGAAAGATTTGCTAAAGCAGGTGCTAACCTTGTAATGGTAGTTAGAAATAAAGAAAAAGCAGAAAAAGTAAAATCGGAAATTATTAAAAATTATAATGTTAATATAGATATAGTAATAGCTGATTTTAGCGACCTAGATAGCGTTAGAAATGCCGCAAATGTTATTTTAGATAGATATCCTAAGATTGATATTTTAGTTAATAGTGCCGGAATTCATTCTACTAAACGTACATTTAACAAAGATGGAATAGAAATGGTTTTTTGTGTAAATCATCTAGCAACATTTTTGTTCACATACTTATTGATTGATCGTTTAAAAGAGAGTGCTCCAGCAAGAATTATCCAAGTTAATTCTGAAGGACATCGTTTTGCGAATGTTAAATTAAATGATATTAACTTTAAAAAGCATATCTATACAGGACTCAGGAGTTATGGCGCTTCTAAAACAGCTCAACTTTATACGGTTTATGAGTTAGCTGAGAGGTTAAAAGGGACTGGAGTAACAATCAACGCCATGCATCCGGGAGCTGTTAAAACAAATATTGGCAATAATAATGGAGCTTTATATCGATGGTGGATGAAACATGTTACTTGGCATACTTTAAAAGATCCAGTAATATCAGCTAATGCCATTCATTATTTAGCGACAGCCAAAGAATTAGCTGATGTTAGCGGTAAGTTTTTCAATTTAACAATTGATGAAACTCCAGCAAGACACGCTGTCAGAAAAAGTATGCAGAAACCTGTATGGGACTTAACTATGAAAATGTTGAATTTTGAAGAGTCTAACTAGAGGTGATAAAAATGAAATATGATGTTGTAATTGTCGGTAGTGGTATTGCCGGGTTGACTTCGGGAGCTTATCTTGCAAAAGAAGGTTTAAAAGTATTAATATGTGAAAAAGAAGACCATATTGGTGGATTAGTCAACTCTTTTGACTATAAAGGTTTTCTTTTTGACGGTGGGATAAGAGCTATTGAAAACTCTGGAATCGTCATGCCGATGTTAAGACAATTAGGTATTGATATTCCTTTTAAAAGGAGTGTTGTATCTCTTGGCGTAGAAGATGATATAATCAAAGTTAAAGATAAAAAAGCTTTAGAAGATTATCGAAATCTTCTTATTAAAAAGTTTCCTGAAAATAAAGAAGATATTGATAAAATAATTAAAGAAATTAAGAAAATTATGAAGTACATGGATATTCTCTATGGTATAGATAATCCACTATTTATGGATATGATGAAGGATAAAAAATACTTGTTCTTCACTGTTTTTCCATGGCTTTTCAAATATCTTTTTACCGTGGGGAAAATCAATAAATTAAATAGTCCGGTTGAAGATTACTTAGCCAAGCTAACAAAAAATCAAGCTCTAAATGATATAATTGCTCAGCATTTTTTCAAAAAAACACCGACATTTTTTGCTTTGAGTTACTTTAGTTTATACTTAGATTACAATTACCCTATTGAAGGAACTGGTATGATAATTGATAGGTTAGAATCATTTATTAAAGATCATGGTGGAGAAATTAAAGTTTCAAATGAAGTTATAGGTATTGATGTTGATGAAAAAACAATCAAAATAAGTAATAATGATTCAGTATCTTATGAACAATTAATTTGGGCAGCTGA
>CAZJAP010000035.1:5890-7288 GCA_964544325.1 uncultured Candidatus Izemoplasmatales bacterium
GAAACTCCCTGAAGTAATAAAAAATAAAGACTCACTAGAGGTCTTTAATTGGGCAAAAGAATATTTAGATAAAACTACATATGAAATTTCTATTCCAGCAATGCGAAATCATAAACTAGCCCCAAAAGGAAAAACTGGTCTAATTGTTTCAACTTTAATGGATTATGATTTTGTTAAGCTTATCCAAGATATGGGAATGTATGAAAAATATAAGTCTATGACCGAAGAATATATGATTAAAGTTTTAAATCAATCAATTTTTAAAGAGTTAAAAGTAAATGTTATTGAAACATTTAGTTCTACACCTTTAACAATCGAAAAATTGACAGCTAATAAAGATGGCGCGATTACAGGGTGGGCTTTCACTAATGATAAAATTCCAGTTGTTAGTCGCATGACTAATGTTTCTAAATCCGTATTAACAGAAATGACCGATATATATCAAGCAGGTCAGTGGTCATATAGTCCGGCAGGATTACCGATAAGTATACTGACTGGAAAACTAGCAGCTGATCAAGTCATAAAAAAAAGAAAGAAGGATAAGTCGAAATAATATGAAAGGTATAGTGCTTTTTAAGAGTAAGTATGGAAACACAAAAAAGTATGCTGAATGGATTGCGGAAGAATTAAGCTGGGAACTAAGAGATTTTTCGAAGTTCAAAGCCAAAGAAAAAGACAACTATGACCAAATCATTTTTGGAACTGGTGTATACATGGGCAAAATGAATAAACTAAAAAAAGCTTTAGGAATGTTTAAAAACAAGCCTATTATCATTTTTGCTTGTGCAGGTAATCCGGGTTTAGAAAAAGAAATCCAAGATATTAAAGATAATAACTTTAATGAAGAAGAACTGTCTTATCATAAATTTTTCTATCTTCCTGGTGGAGTTGATTTTTCTAAAGTTAAAGGTTTTATGAAACCATTTATCAATGTGTTTAGAAAAGTCCTAGAGAAGAAAAAAGAGCTTACTCATGATGAAGAAGAAATACTTAAAGGGTTTACCAATCCTACTAATCTTGTAGATAAAAAGCACATTCAAGCAATAGTAAATTATGCTAAAGAATTAAATTAAGCCAAAACAAATGTTTTGGCTTTTTTTTATTTTTTTTGAAGAACTAGAATAAATCTATGCTCAGTAGTTTCTATATATTTTTTGCTTATTAAATCAGATTCTAAATTTTTAATTTTATCAAAATTATTTTCTACCGAAAAGTTTGGAAATTCCCAAGGAAGTATTTTTGCGTAATAAACTAAAGCGCCTAAATCTAAGAATTTTGTTCTTGGGAATGCTTCATCGTAAAATAGAGCGTTAAATTTTAAATAATCTAAGTTTTTAAGAATATTTTTTAAGTTATGATTTTTATCTATAGTTCTAGTGCAACCTAATTTTTCTGATA
>CAZJAP010000036.1:0-6817 GCA_964544325.1 uncultured Candidatus Izemoplasmatales bacterium
CTCACCTCAAGTAATATATATTTTATCATATATTAATGGTTATTTGTACCAATATATATAAACTATGAACAAGAAATTTAATAATAAAAAGATGTCATTAATATTATTTCTAATGACATCATTCTAATTAAATATATTGAGTTTTTATTTATGAGAATTTATCATAAAAGACATTCTTTGCATCAATTTTATGAGCATTCAATACATTGATACAAGCGTTAATCATACCAGGAGAACCGCAGAGGTATGCTTCAGATTCACTTAAATCTCCACAATACTTGTCGACAACTTCGGTAATTAAACCAACATCACCTTCCCATTTATCTTCTTCAAGTGGATCGGAAAGCGCTGGAATATATTCGAAATTCGGAAATTCTTTTGCGAGTTCAACGAACTCTTCAGTATAATATAAATCTTTTTTTGAACGTGCTCCAAAGAAATATTTCACTTTTCTTGGCATTCCTTGATCTTTTAAGAAATGCAAGATTGATCTTATCGGTGCTTTTCCAGAACCTCCAGCTATGCAAACGATATCTCTTTTAGAGTTTTCTTGTAAATAAAAGTTTCCATATGGTCCAGTTACTATTACCTTATCCCCTAATTCTAAAGCTCTATGTACAAAAGTAGTAGCTTTACCTTTTGGAACCATTCTAATTATAAGTTCTATTTCATGAGTTATTTTAGGATTAGATGCGATAGAGTAAGCTCTAATGATGTCAATTCCTGGAACTTTTAATTGTGCATATTGGCCTGGTTTAAATTCCATAGATTCAGGATGTAAGAATTTAAATCTAACAAGTTTGATATCATAAGTTAAATCTTTAATATCTGTTACTTCACAAGTATATTCTTGTGCGTAAAGTAAAGATTCTGGTATAGCGATTTTTATATCGTCAATTACTTTTACCTGACAAGATAATCTTACGTTATCTTTTTTCTCTTGAGGAGACAAGAAAGGTTCTTCCATCGGTTTAACCTCTCCTCCGCCTTCAAGAACTTGAACTTTACAAAAACCACAAGTTGCTTTTCCACCACAAGCAGAAGGGATAAATATTTTATTGTTTGATAAGATATTTAACAAAGTATCTTCGCCTTTAACGGGAATAACTTTATCATTATTAATTGTAATAGTTTTTTCTTTGTTTCCGCCTAAGGCAATATTTGCTAGAATTAAGAGCGCGGTTATTAATAGTAATAATCCAATGATAATTACTGGAATATAGAAATTTACTGCGAAATATAAGTTCATATCTTAAGCCCCCCTAAAAGATTGATAATCCAGTAAACCCAATGAATGCCAATGATAAAATTCCAAGTAATATAAAGGCAATAGCTTTACCGGATAAGCCTTTAGGCAAATTAGCATATTTTGCCATTTTTTGTCTAATACCAGCTAATAAAATAATTGCTAACATCCATCCTAAAGAAGAACCAAAAGAGAAAGCAGCAGTTTCAACAAAAGAATATTCTCTATTAACAAAGAATAGCGATACTGCAAGGACCACACAGTTAACTGTAATTAAAGGTAAGTAAATACCGAAACTATTATATAGTTTTGGAGAAAACTTTGCCAAAAACATTTCTAAAAACTGAACGGTAGCAGCGATAGTAATAATGAATACTAGTAAAGATAAATTGGTAGTTCCTGTGCTTTTTAACAAAGCGTAAATAGGCCAATTTATAATACCGGTAATTGTAACAACAAATACGACAGCTATTCCCATACCTTTAGCATTCTTAACATTAGTAGATATAGCGATTAAAGGACACATACCAAGGATATAGACTAAAGCAATATTTTGATTTGTTAAAGATGAGATAATGATTTCAATTATACTTTTCATAATATTCTTCCTTTCAAAAATCTATTTACTTTAATCTTCATGATGTTTGCTCCTGATTTTCATAGTATTTAAGTAATTCTCTCATACCCCAAATCAATAAACCTAAAACGAAAAATCCACCGGGAGCCATTGCCATAACAACCCATTTTTCAAAACCAACTGGCATTACTTGCATATTAAGTATTGTTCCAAAAGCCAGTAATTCACGTATTACGGCAACAAAAATTAAAACGAAAGTATAACCCATCCCACTAGCAAAACCATCAACTATTGAGTATTTAACCGGGTTTTTGACTGCGAACGCTTCTTGTCGTCCCATAACAATACAGTTAGTGATAATTAATCCAACATAAGCACCTAAAGCATCGGCTATCGGCATGAAGAAAGCTTCTAAGAATGCTTGAACTGATATTACATAAGTAGAGATAACTACCATATATGTTACCATTCTAACTTTTTGTGGAATAATATTTCTTAATAAAGAGATAGTTAATGAACTAGCCATAATTACAAAAGTAACACCAAGCCCCATTGCAATTGCATTTTCAACTTTATTAGTAACAGCTAAAGCTGAACAAATTCCCAGTACAGCAATAACTATAGGATTATTTCTAGAAATTCCATCTTTTAAAATATTAAACCATTTAGTATATTTAACTCTTATAAGTTTCATATTTTCTCCCTCCTACCTAATTTTGACTAAACCATGCAGTTTTTGCATCGGTATAGTCCTCATTGATTAACTCTTGAAATCTTTTTGAAGTATTTGTAGCGCCAACAATTGAATCTATTTCATTAGGAAGATTATCAGAAGGATCTTTATTGATTTCAAATTGGGGAACCATTAATTTTCCAACAAAAGTTGCTAGATACTGATCTTCAGCAATAACTCCACCTAATCCAGGCGTTTCTTCTTGCTGGAGAATACTTACATTAATGATGGTTTCAAAATCGGATTCTAATGTTAAAATTCCTTCAATAGGGCCCCAAACTCCACCGCCTGAAATTGCAAAACTAACAGCATTTGTATCAGGATTTACATAAAAAGTCCAGGTATCAATTTCAACAACATTAATTTCTTGATCAAAAGTTTCATTGATTGAAGCTATTGTATATTCAATATTATGCGCTTCAAGGATTGCAATTTTAACTTTTGCATCCTGATTATTCTGAATTCTTTCTGATGTTAAAGCTTCAACTCCCAGCAAAATACCAGAAGTGATTGTAGCCATGATAAAGACGAATATAATCATTTTTAAAGTTGGTTTCATTCTTCATTCACCTCACTTAAATTATTCGCTACACTTTTTTTATTGAACATGTCATCAATTAACGGTGCTATAGCATTCATTAAAATAATCGCGAATATTATTCCTTCTTGGAAAGTAGCAAAATTTCTAATTAAAATAGTGAAGAAAGCTAGTCCAATACCGAATATAAACTTTCCTTTAGGATTCAATGGTGCAGTTACAGGGTCAGTAGCAACAAAGAACGCGGCAAACATTAGGCCACCTACAAATAAAGATAATATTGGATCTGGAAAACTTTCTTTTGCTAACCAATATCCAAGAGCAGCAAAAACTAAGAAAGATCCGATAAAAGCAAGAGGTATTCTCCAATCGACTACTTTCAATAAAATTAATCCCAAGCCTAAACCTATAATTCCAATCCTAAAAGTTTCACCTATAGCGCCTGGAACATTACCAAAGATTAAATCTTTAAAAGCATAAGTAAAATCTCCACCTTTATTAAGCATAGCAAGTGGTGTAGAACCAGCAAAACTATCAATTGATGGATGAATCCATTCAGCTGCGGTTATAAGCGAAGGAAAAGATATGGTAACGAATAGAACTCCTACAACAGCTGGATTAAAAATATTCTTTCCTAAACCGCCAAAAATTGCTTTCCCAAAAAATATTCCAAAAACTGTCGCTACAGCAACTACCCATAGTTTAACAGTAGGTGGTAACATTAAAGTTAAAACTAAAGGAGATACAATCCAAGAAATATCAAACTCTAATTTTCTTATTCTAGCAAATAAAAATTCAACCAATCCTCCCGAAGCTAATGCGACAGCCGCTATTGCTAAAACATAAGCTCCATATAAAAAAGCTGAAATAATCAATAATATTGCTAGACTTCCTGTAAAAATCAATAGATTTTTTTTGCTAGGAACCATCTGTGATTCTTCTTTAATAACTTGATCCATAAAACCCCTCCTTCTTTATTATTTATATAATTTGTAATCATTTTATCATATGTAACTAAGCAAAAAAACAACTTGACTAAAAGTTTTATTAGATTATTATAGCTAAATTTTTATTTAATGAGATAGAAGTACTGGATAAAATAGATAAAGAAACACTTTCAATGTTAAAATAAAGTGATAAAAATTAAAAAATTCAATTAGATTAAAGTATTTTGTGACAAATCAACAATTTTGTATTATTATATACTTAGTGAAAAATATATTTCAAGGAGAGTTAACGCATGAAATTTTTAGACAAAATTAAAGATTTTTTCAGCAAGAAAGAACAAGAAGATAACAAAGTAGATATTATTTCTTTAGTTTCTATGGAAGAAAAATATCAAGCAGAAGACTATATGGGTGCTGCTAAGGATTTGAAAGCAATACTTGAAAGATATGGCAGAAGAAAAAGGAAAAATCATCGCTATAAAGGTCGCGAATTTATTTATTTCATATTAAGTAATAAGCATAAAGATTTAAAAAATACAGGGTATATCCATTGGGAAAACCTAAACAATTTTTTTAAACTCAATAAAACCAAAGTTTACCCTTACCATAAGCAAAATTTAAGAAATGCTATGGATTTTTTTGAAAAAGAAATCAAAGGCTTAAGAGAGATAAAAATTATTGCACAATAATTATTTGTTAAAAAAACTACTGATAACCAGTAGTTTTGTTTTTGAAAAAAATCATCATTCATGTCTTTATCTATTTATGCTATAATGTTTTAGATAAATAATTTATATTTAGGAGCAAATAAAATGATTAAAAAGTTTATGAGTTATTACAAAAATCATAAAAGAGTTTTCTTTTTGGACATGATCTCGGCTTTTTTCATGTCTATTATAGATTTATTATATCCAATAGCTTTAAGAGCTATTCTTAACGATTACATTCCTGATGGGAAAGTCAAGATGGTCCTATACATAGGAGTGGCTTTGCTTATAATTTATCTGATTAGAGCTAGATTATCGTTTTATGTTACATATAACGGCCATATGATGGGCGCATTTATTGAAAGAGATATGAGAAAAGATTTGTTTAAAAAATATGAAGAATTAGACTATGATTTTTTTGATGATCATCAAACCGGTGTATTGATGAGTTATATGACTAATCATCTTCATGATATCTCTGAAATGAGTCATCATGTTCCAGAAGATTTATTTATTTCCGGAATAATGTTTATAGGTTCATTTGTTTATCTATCATTTATTAATCTTTATTTAACTATAATCATTTTTTCAATGGTAATTTTGATTGTTTGGTTTTCTTGGTGGAGACGCAAGAAAATGTTAGACGCTCAAAGAATTGTTAGAAAGACGCACGGAGAACTTAATAGTAAAATTGAAAATTCTATTTCGGGAGTAAGACTGACAAAAGCCTATAATAATGAAGAGTTTGAAGTTGATCGTTTTGAAAATATTAATGATGAATATGCAGATTCTGCAAGTCTGGCATATAAAGAAATGGGTATTTTTCATGTAGGGAACCAATTCTTTTTGAATATGTTAAATTTGTTATTGTTAGTAGTCGGTGGTGTTTTTGTATTTTATAAATTTATTGATTATGTTGACTTGTTTACTTATTATTTATATATAAGTTTCTTAACTAGACCAATAAATAGACTTATATCAATGATTGAACAAATTCAAAGAGGAACTTCAGGTTTTGAAAAGTTCTATCAAATTATGTTAATTGAACCGAAAATCAAATCCAAACCGAATGCGATTATTTTAGAGAATCCTAAGGGTCGTATTGAGTTTAAAGACGTTGATTTCAATTATGGGCAAGACATATACCAAGTTCTTAAGAAATTTAATCTTGATATAAAAGAGGGAGAAAAAATTGGTTTAATCGGAGAAACCGGAGTTGGAAAATCTACGATTTCTAAGTTGATTCCTAGATTTTATGATGTTAATTCAGGAGAAATTTTAATTGATGGTATAAATATTAAAGAGTTTGATATTTATTCATTAAGAAGAGCTATCGGTCATGTACAACAGGATGTTTTTATTTTTTACGGGACTTTAAGAGACAATATTCTTTATGGTAATCCTGAAGCTAGCGATGAAGAAATGATAGAAGCTTGTAAAAAAGCTAAGATTCATGATTTTATTATAAATTTAGAGAATGGATATTTAACTATTACTGGAGAAAAAGGAGTTAAGTTATCAGGAGGGCAAAAACAGAGAATCGCAATTGCTAGGTTATTTTTAAAGAAACCTAAGATTGTTGTTTTAGATGAAGCTACTAGCGCTTTAGATAATATTACCGAAAGATTGATTCAAGAAGCTTTTGATGAACTTATCAAGGATAAGACTGCTATAGTAATTGCTCATAGATTATCAACAATTATGAATGCTGATAGAATAGTTGTTTTAGGAAAAGATGGCATTATTGAAATGGGAAATCATCAAAGTTTAATGGCTTTAAAAGGCGAGTATTATAGATTAGTTAATGAATAAATTAAAAACCTCTACAATTTTTTAAATAAGTAGAGGTTTTATTTTTATATGTTCATTTGATTTAAGCTGTCTTTTAATATTTTTGCTGAATTTTGTAGTTTTTCTTTTTCATCGGGAGATAGTTTCAAGCTAACTACATGATGAACTCCATCTCTATTTAAAACGGCTGGTAACCCAATATAAAGATCTTTATCAATATCATATACACCATCATTATAAACAGATACAGGTAAAATACTGTTTTCATTATCGAATAT
>CAZJAP010000037.1:0-6767 GCA_964544325.1 uncultured Candidatus Izemoplasmatales bacterium
CAACCTCTAAAGATGTAATTGTTTGCCTTGTTACAAAAACGGCATCTGCAAGAGCAGTTTGAGAAATCCCCATTTTCTTTCTTAATTCGGCAACCTTATTGTTTATAGTTACTTTAATTCTCATAGTATCATCTCCTGAAATTGCAAAGTTAATCATACACTAATTATAATACACTAATTATCAAATGTCAAGATATTTTGCAAAGTTAATCATACAGTATTAATCGTGGTGCACAAATTAATGCAATTTTATTTTTGAATACGTATTCGATTTAAAGGCCAAATATAGGCGTTAAAATGTGATTAAAAATTCTGTAAGACACGGGTACGCTTCAGGGACCCTCAGCTCCACCATCTTGATTATACCAAGTTTATTTATGCCGTTTAAGCGCTAAATAAAGACGTTTAAAGCATATTAACTTGTTTCATAAATAAGCAGAAAACAGGCATATTTTGCCTGTTTTTTTGCATTTTTAAGAGTATTTTATAAAAAAACGTGTTTCAAGAGCAGAGCAATTAATATAATTTCTTATCCCAATAAAAAATATAAATAACTTAAAAGAAAGCAAAACTTAAAAATTATTTATTTATTTTCTATAAAGGTATATAATAGATTACATAAAGATAATGTTTTATTAATAAAAACAAAGGAAGTAAGGAAGGGGAATTTATGATTTCATTTTTGGTGTTCTTAGTTTTATTTACTGCATCAATTATTATTTTTCCAGTTATTTTAACTGGTTTAGGATTTAATGTAGATCCATGGATATTAAATGCTATTGCGGCTTTTATCGGTTCTTTAGTAGCTATTACAGGATCAGTAATAATCACACTCATTACTGATAAAAGAAAAAGGGCTAAAGCTTATAGTCGAGAACTAAACTTGCTAAAGTTAGAACTCTATAACAATTTTATTTTAGCTATTAATAAAATAACGAATAAAACTGAAGTTAAATATAGTGTTAAAACTTATAATAATTTCGTGCAATTTCTTAGTGCCACCGAAGATAAAAAATATAGCGATATAATTAAAGAATTACAGGTTCTTTACTTCATGATTTGTAATGGGGATAAATTATTAAGTAATTACGATGATTTTTATAACCAAGTATTAATTAAAGAACACAAGAAGCCAGATAATATCATAGATGTTATGGAAATAATTCAAAGTAAAAACATTGATAATATTTATGAGTTTTCTTTAATTCAAAACATAATATTATTAAATGATAATTTTCATTTAAATATCGATATACCTTATGAAGCGTATAATAAAATACTAGATTCATATGATAATACAATGAGTCTTTATGAAAGAATATCTTTTTATCTAGCTGAACAAGTTTGTAAATACCTTTTTAAAGATAATACGAAAGTATATTTTTTAGATGTATTAATGAAAGGAAATAACTAAAATGAATATGGGGCCAAAGAATAAAAAGGTTAATATACCAATTGATTATTATGAAAATATAATTATGGAAAACCTTAATGTATTCATTGATTTGCTTTCTAGTTTTGAATTAACAGATTCAATAATTACATTCTTAACTTCGCCTGATAAAACTTACAATTATAAAGAAATTGAATATGAAGAAACTATATGTAAATTGAAAGCACTTAAGGCAACCAATAATAATATATTTATTTCTTTCCTTGGTGTACCAAGAAATAATGATTGTATCGATAATTTTGGACATAGTAGGCTTTTAAGATCAATTGAAGATAAGCGTGACACGATTTATGATGTTAATAAAAGACAATGGTATATTGATGTTGTAAACGATGAAAAAGAAATCGCTATATCTAAACCATATATCGCAGAATCTGGATCTTATGTAATTTCAGTATTGAGGAAAATCAGAGATTCTAAAGGTGAAGTATTAGGCGTTTTAGGTCTTGATGTTTTATTCTATTCGCTAGCTAAAATTAAAAATGGAGATAATATTATCGTCTTTATGCATGACGGAACTATTATTTATAATTCACATCCGAAATTAAAATATATTATAGAAAAACAAAATAATATCCTATATATGATATCTTATGAAGTATTTACTCAGATGTTTGAAGAAAGTAAAGGATTTGTAATCGATGATTTTTGTGGTAATAAACAAAATATTGAATTTTGTACACTCTTCGATGAAAGATTTATGTTGCTTAAAACAGAGAAAAGCCATTTAAAAGTTAAACAATGGTAGTAGTAAGTATAAGTTATAATTAATGTTATTAATGAAATTAAAAAACAATCTTTTTGATCTATCAGTTTCAAGAATTAAAGAAAAAAGCTAATTAAAGAAGTGTTAAGAATTTTTAAAATAAGGAGAGATGATAATGAAGTATTTAGGATCATGCCTTTGTGGTGAAGTCACTTTTGAAATAGAAGGAGATTTTGATAATTTTTATCTATGCCATTGTGAACGTTGTCGTAAAGATACTGGCTCTGCTCATGCGTCTAATTTATTTTCTTCTACAGCTAAGTTAAAATGGTTAACTGGTGAAGATAAAGCTAGAATTTTTAATTTTCGTTCTGAAGGGCATATCAAAAGTTTTTGTACTAATTGTGGTTCTGCTTTGCCAAATATACAAATGGATGGGAAGTTATTGGTTGTTCCCGCTGGGAGTTTAGACAGTGATGTAAATATAAAACCACAAGGACATATTTATTATGCCAGTAGAGCAAACTGGGATAATAAACTTGAAGAAGTACCCAAGTTTGAAGTGCTTCCAAAAGATATTTAAATAAAAAAAGTATCAAAAAAATATAAAAAAAAGAAAAAACTATAAGCAATAATGATTTTTTCTTTTTTTATATATACTATTATTTCTGTGAATTATAAGTATATTTTTAAAAAAAACCTAATTAGATGGTATCCTAATATAAAAATATGATTTTATTGCTACTTAAATGTTTTTTTAGTCAAAACCAATAAAAGGTCTATATGCTATAATTTTAGGAAGAAGAATATATTTATAAGGAGATTATTATGCTTTTTTTTGAAAATTACACATTGTTAAACGTTTTAGCATTTATTGGTATTTTTGTAGGGTTAATATTAATAAATGAATTAACCAGAAGAAGTAAAGTATTATCAGTTATAACCTTTATTTTAATCCCAGTACTTTTTACAATTTTTATTTGGGGAAAAACTGATAGTGAAAATACTTCAGGCAATTGGTTTGCATGGGTTAAAACATATAGTGCCTTAGCTGGTGTTATTGGTTTTATGGCTATCAGATATTTTGAAAAACTTCAAAAGAAGAAATGGATACTATTATTTCCAGGTCTAATTTTAAGTATTAATATTCTAGAAGCCGTTTTTAGAGATTTTGAAGTCTTTTCTAAAGTAAATGTAGTTGAAAATGGCCTTACTTTAATTGGTGGTCCATGGAACATCATTAATGGTATAGCTGGTATTTTAAGCATTCTTACTATTACTGGTTGGTTTGCAATAAGAGTTGCTAAGACAAAATCTAAAGATATGATTTGGGCGGATCAACAATGGTTTTGGGTAATAGCTTACGGCGTATGGAATTTATCATATGTATATAACTGCATTCCTGAAAGATCATTTTATGCTGGTATAGCTTTAATTTTTTCATCAACTTTACTATCTTTCTTTAGCACGAAAGGAGCTTGGTTACAACACCGCGCTCAAACACTTGCATTATGGGCAATGTTTACGTTAACATTTCCAAATTATGATAATTTAGAAGCATTTAATATTGTTTCAACAAATAGTCCCGTTGCAAAATATATCTTATCAATTTCTGCTTTATTAATTAATTTAGCTGTTTTGGGATTTGAAATATATACCATAAGTAAGAAAAAGAAAAATCCAATTACTAATGAAATCTATCAGGAATTACCAAGTTATAAAAAAGCAATTGAAGTTAATAATTTATAATTGTTTAAAATACTGGCTTATACTTAAGTCAGTATTTTTTTTATTAGATAATTATTATTAAATTGAATATTTTGTGTTATAAATTTATGATATAATAATTGTGTGTGAAAGGGTGAGTTGATGGGACGGACATATAGTACATTGTGTTTAAATTGTGGTAAGACAGAAGAATTTATGCTAGGAGTAGGATTTATGACTCCAAATAATATTGATGATATTATTCTGAATAATAAAAGCGAAAAAGAAAATGAATTTTTGAGATATGTTACAGAAAATAGAAATGCTAAATTAGCTGATAATTTAGGGTTTAGATTATACGAATGTCCAGTATGTGAAACACTTCACAGTAAATTTCATGTAGAAATAACATATAACAGAAATGACCGATTTATTAAAAAATATAATTGTAATAAATGTAAAGCTATTTTAGTACCTTTACCTAAAAAAATTGATTTATCAAAATTCGCATGTAAAAACTGTGGAGAAAAAGCACTACAAGAATCATTAAATTATACAATGTGGGATTGATTTATTTATTAACTATAATATAACAATGACTAATAACTTAATATATTTATAGTATTTGGTTTTTAAAAAAGGAGTAAATATGAAAAAAATTACTATTATTTTTATGATTTCAATTCTTTTTGTTGTGATTGGTTGTTCAAATTCAACAGAATCACCTACTACTGGTAATCCAACTACACTTATACCTATTTCTAACCAATCAACAACAGTTGATAATTTGAATACGGGACTAACTCAACAAATGATTGATGAGTTTTCTACTCAATCAGTAACTATAAAGTTTTCCTATCATTTAGATTCGTATCAAACTGAGATTATTGATGCTCTAGTTGATGATTTTGAAAATCTCTTTCCAAATGTTGATATAGTAGCTGAAAGATCTAAAGATGATAGTACTGTGGTAAGCACATATTACCAAAATTATATTGGGAATAATTCAGCTGATTTAATCCTTGCGAATCAAGATTATCTAGCTATGCTAACAACCACTTTGGAACCGCTAGAATCTTATGCTTTAAGTTCGGCTATCGCAAACGGTTTTAATGTAGGTGTTAATTTAAATGATTATGATTTGAATCTTTTTACAAACTTTATTGGTATTGATGAATATATAACTTTTCCTTATACAAGAATGACTCAGTTAGTTTTTGCTAATCAAGACATCTTATCAAGTAATGAGGAAACACTAAATGCTGCTGGTATAAGTGTAACTAATTCCGGTTTATTAAAACATGATTTAAGTTTGAGTTTAGCTGATTTAGATGTTATATCTTCAGTGCTTGATGATTCATTGGTTTTAGTTATTGAAAAACCAAATTTAACTCTAGAAACGTTTTTAGGCCAGAATGATATTCCTTTAATTAATAATGATGTCTACCAAATTAATGTTACAAACACTACAGTCTTAATGACTAGTCTTAGAACTTTAGCTGATTCAAACGTCATTGCTCTCGCATCAGATTTTGAACAAAACTATAGTTTTCAACCCTTCTATGATCAAGAAACATTACTAGCTGTATCAGATGTAAAATCCTTGCGTTACATGGTAGTAGATATGCCTTTTGCTGTAGATATATTACCAATGATTGAGACTAATCAATCCGGAGCCTTATTTTATGGTTCAGACTTTGCAATCAATAGCAGTAGTAGCGACGCAGAAAAGTTTTACTCATGGATGTTTATAAGGATGGCAACTGATCTTTCCTATAATTATATGGATTTTTGTATGGATGCTGGCTATAGCCCGATTTATAAACCTTCTATTTATGTTGATGAACAAGATTATAGTTATCTATTAGGACTAGCTAATGATTATCTTGATAATGATGGTAATCCAAATTGGAATAACCAAGATATTGTTGAATGGGATTATCTTGTATTCGCCTTAATTCAAAATGCCTATTCGATATCTAGGCAAAACGTATATCAACATCGTGTTTTCCCAAAGGTAAATACATCTGAAATAGAAAATGAAATTAATGCTTTCATAACTTTCGTTGACGATGTTTTTTACTCAACAGAAAGTATTGTTAGTCTGACTGAAGAACTGGATGAAAGTTTAAATAATTAAATTTTTTAAAATATCAAATTCGAAGTTTTGGTGTGTAGAACTACTAAAACTTCGTTTTTTATATTTTTTTGTATTCGCTTTTAATAAACTTTTCAATGTGGTAATATAATCATATATGATTAGATTACAACTAAATATTACCGATGATAAAAAATTCGTATAAACGTGATTTTTTTGGGAGGGTATTATAGTGAAAAAGTGTATATTCGCATTTTTCTTTTTGTTATTTTTTATTTTTATTGGATGTAGTGATACAACTATTCTAACTACATCAAATTCTACCAATAATCAATCTAATGATAATACCACTATTATGACTACTTCAAACGATGAGACTTCACTGATTTCAACAAACTTGACTTCGTCTATTACAACTTTGACTACATCCTTGCAAACTCAGACTGAGAATCAACAATACACAATTAATTATAAGATTATTGGTGTTGATCAGATAGGTGATATAACTCTTTCTGATGGCGAAACAATCACAGATATCGAAATTTCTTATAATTCCTCGGCAGCAATTACATCTAATGGCCGACTTTTAGTGTGGGGAGAAAATAGTTTTGGCCAATTGGGTGATGGAACTATTTTTAATAAAATAAAACCTTTAGATATTACGTCAAGTTTAAATTTAGTTAATGAAGAAAGAGTAGTAGCAGTAAAAATAGGTTCACAGGTAACAGCAATTTTAACATCGACAGGGCGTTTATTAACCGCTGGATATAACGGGTTTGCTCAATTAGGTGAAGAATCTATAA
>CAZJAP010000038.1:0-6699 GCA_964544325.1 uncultured Candidatus Izemoplasmatales bacterium
TTTTGGTTTGTTGTCTTTTTCTTCTTTTGTATATGTTTAGTTTTCAAAGATCTAGTTTCACGCTCTCTTGACGCGCTTATATATTTTATCATATGAAAAAATTATTGTCAATAATTATTTACCGGAAATTTTGAAGAAAATTTGGCAAAAGAAAAGATAGTTGATTTTGCCTATATTTGGCTATCAACTATCTAAAATCTTTTCGCTGAAAAATGATTTTTTTTACTTTAAATTATCATATTTTTACTATATATTTTTTAGATACCGATTAATCTCAAAATATCATTATAGGTAACAAATATCATTAAACCCATTAAAAGGAAGAAAACAATTGTATTTAACCAATTCTCTAACTTTTGATTAGGGCGCTTATTTGTTAAAGCTTCATAACCAATAAATACAATCTTTCCACCGTCTAAAGCCGGGATTGGCAACAAGTTAACAATACCTAGGTTTACTGATAATAAACCGATAAAGCTTAATAAGGAAATTAACCCCGCACTAGCTGCGTCCGATGTCATTGAGAAGATTGAAACGAATCCGCCTAAATCTGATACGCCAACTAAATTAGAAGAGAACAGTAACCCTAATGTGCCAAAGACATAGGTTGCCGCATTCCAGAAGAGTGCTAATCCATTAGCTAAAGAACCAAATAAACTAAACTTTGTTTCTCCGCCAATTCCAATCATTGAAGCAAATATTTCACTTACTCCCATTACCTCAAGTTCTTTTTCGCCATAAACAACATACTCAAAATTATAGATTCCGCCATAAGATAATAAATCTCCCTTAGAAACCGTGTCGTTTACTTCAACTAAGATATTTTCATCTAAGTTGACTCTAACTAATATTATTTTATTTTCATCATCAGGGATAATTTCAATATATTGATATTCTGCGTCTTGAGAAATTTTAGTTACTTGCCCATCATATAAAGATTTAGTTTGACGTAAAACTGTTATTTTAAATAAGTCCTCTTTATCTTCAGAACCTTCAATATTCTCAACAGCAAAATCATAAACGTCATCCCAAGAACTCATCGGTTGATCGTTAAAAGCAAGGATTTCATCACCCGGCAAAAGTTCGGTTTTAGCATAAGCAGGACTTTTGATTATCAGGTCTTCACTATTGGAATCAACGATAATACCAAGGTTATAGTAGAAATATAAAGGGTAAATCCTATCTAGAGTAATTACTTCTCCGTTTCTTTCCACAACAAATTCATAACCGTTTCCTAATTTATCTAGCTCACTGGAAATAGAATTAGTTTCTCCAGACCAAGAATTAACTTCAACTCCATTAATAGAAATAACTCTATCGCCAGGTTTTAAGACTTCTGCGGCTGGGAAAGAAGGATCGATTTCAGAAATAACTGTACTATCAGGATCAGGAACACCCATAAATAAAGCGGCTATTAAAAATACTACTAACGCTAAAACAAAATTCATCATCGGACCACCGAAGATGGTCAAGAATCTTTGTAATTTCGTTTTGCCGGTAAAACTCCTTGAAGTAGGAGCTATTTGCATTTCTTTTCTATCGAAAACATAAAAACAATCATCTAAAACCTTATACTCATTGATAAATAAATGGTTATCTGTTTTTAAATCGATTGTTTCTACTGTTACAGCTAAAAGATCTTTATATTTAGAATTCTTTTCATTTAAGATAATCTTTTCAACTTGACCGTCAGGGTTAAATTGCAAACGAACTTTATCGCCGATTTTAACTAACTCTTCTTCCAACTCTTCCCCAGACATGGAAACAAATCCGCCAAAAGGAATCGCTCTGATAGAATAGGTCGTTTCGCCTTTTTTCTTACTCCATAACTTTGGTCCCATTCCAAAAGAGAATTCATGGCAAAGAATTCCCGCTTTCTTAGCAAAATATAAATGTCCTAGTTCATGTATACAAATAACCAGGCCTAATACTATTAAAAATAAAAATAAGTTCCATAAGAATAATAACATAGTAAAATAACTCCTTAATATAGTCCGTAAATTCTTTCTTTGATTTCTTTATCAATTCGGTAAATGTCTTCTAATGAAGGATAAGAAATCAATTGATGACAATCCATCTCTTCACGAATAATTCTTTCAATATCTAAAAAAGAAATCTTTTCTTCTAGATAAAGTTTAACCGCCACTTCATTAGCAGCGTTCAAAACTGTTCGCATACTTCCACCAGTTTTAAAAGCTTCTTTAGCGTATTTTAAACAAGGATATCTTTTCTCATCAATTTGTTCAAAATGCAAGTTGTTTAATCTTAAAAGATCAAACTTATTAGCAATAGATGGTTTTCTTTCCGGATAATAAAGCGCATAACTTATTGGTAAGCGCATATCATGGTCAGCTATTTGAGCCATAATCGATCCGTCATTAAATTCTACCATTGAATGAATAATGCTTTCTTTATGAAGAATAGCTTCTATTTTTTCAATGTCGATATCAAAAAGATAAGCAGCTTCGATAATTTCAAATCCTTTATTAATCATAGTCGCTGAATCAACGGTGATTTTTTTACCCATGACCCAATTAGGATGGTTTAAAGCGTCTTCTAAAGAAACGTTTTTTAACTCTTCTCTAGTTTTATCTCTAAAAGCTCCGCCGCTAGCTGTAATTATTAGCCTTTTACAAGAATTTATATCCTCACCGTTTAAAGCTTGCCAAAGCGCGCTATGTTCAGAATCGATTGGATATATTTTTGCATTTGTTACTTCAAGGATATCTTTAATTAAGTGTCCGCCAACTACTAAAGTTTCTTTATTGGCTAACAAAACATCTCTATTGATGCTTAAGGCTTTAATCGTCGGTTTCAAACCAACCATTCCTACTAAAGCATTAATTAAGGTTATTTTTTCAAACTTGTTGTATCCAGCTAAAAATTCTAAACCTTCTTCACCATAAACAACTTCTAAATCAGGATTTTCTTTCTTAACAATCTCAGCTTCTTCAAAACTTTTAACAGAGACAATCTCTAGATCAAACTCTTCTATCAATTGTTTAGCCAACTTAAAGTTATTATAACTAGAAATACCTTTAAGAACAAAATCATTTTTATTAGCTTTAATAATTTCAATTGTCTGTTGACCAATTGAACCAGTTGCGCCTAATAAATATATATTTTTCATTTTTATATCACCATCAGGATAATCATTAAGACCATTGCAGTGAACATACTGGAATCAAAACGGTCTAATACGCCGCCATGGCCAGGAAAAATATTTGAATAATCTTTAATGTCATATTCTCTTTTGAATTTAGAGGCGATCAAATCACCAATTTGAGAAATTATTGAAAGTGAGAATGAAATCAGGAATATCATTATAATATGTAAATTGAATACATCTAAGAAATAAGCATAAAGAGCTGAAAGTGTTCCACCTATTAAAAGTCCGGCAACAGCTCCTTCGACACTTTTCTTTGGAGATATTTTAACTGCTAAACGGTGTTTACCAAATTTTATCCCGATAAAATATGCGAAAACATCTGTTAGCATTGCTACTAAGAAAAGGTATATTATCAAATGTATTGAGATAGTCCTTAAATAAGCAAAGCCGATAAATCCTAAACTTGTATAAAAGATAGTAAGTAGACTTTCAGAAAAATTATTTTTAAGAAAGTTGTCTTTAAATACATAGATTAAAGCGTAGATAAGAATGATTATTACTAAGAAGAGAAAAACAAACTTAAAGTACCAATCATTTTTAAAAAATATAACACTTAATAAACTAAAAATTAAAGTAAAGGGAACAGTAAGATAGTTAAATAGAGAAAAATCTTTGCCTTTATTTAGCATTCTGGTAAATTCATAGGAAGCTAGTACTGATAAAAGAACTGCTAAACCAGAAAATAAAAATTCTAAATCTCCTTCACCAAAATAGATAAACAAACCTAAAATTATCGCTAGTAAACTACCGGTTATGATTCGCTGTTTCATTTAATCTTTAAACCTCCGAATCTTCTATCTCTTTTATTAAAGTCTAGTATCGCTTCTTCTAAAGTTTTAGAAGAAAAATCTGGCCAATATGTTTTACAAAAATATAATTCTGCATAAGCGGCTTGCCAAAGTAAAAAATTAGAAAGACGGATTTCTCCACTTGGTCTAATTAAAAGATCAAGTTTTGGCAAATCTTTGGTATAAAGATGTTTTTCAATTTGTGCTTCCGTGATATCTTCAATAGTAATTGAACCATTTAAAACATCTTTAGTGATTTCTTTAACCGCTTCAGTTAACTCAGCTCTTGAACCATAATCAAAACAAATATTTAAAATTAAACCTTTACGATCTTTTGTATTTTCTGTAATCCTTTCAAGAATCACAAGGTTTTCCGGACTTAAATGAGTTTTTCTGCCGGAAAACATGACTTTAATATCATATTTTTTGAAATCATCTTTAAATCGTTTTTCAAATTCTCCCGGTAATTTCATTAAAAAATCTACTTCATCTTTAGGTCTAGACCAATTTTCCGTAGAAAAAGCATAAACGCTTAAAGCCTTTATTCCCAGATTGGAAGCTGCAATTGCTATTGTTTTAATATTTTCAACACCTCTTTGGTGTCCGTAAGTTCTAGGCATATGTCTTTTTTTCGCCCATCTACCGTTACCGTCGAGAATAATCGCTATATGATTAGGAATTTTTAAGTTTTCTATTTTTTTGATTTTCTTCATCTTCAAAATCCTTTCTTACCTTTTATGATTATACTATATTTTATGTGATTATTCTATGATTTTTATCCAGAGAAACTTTAAAGCGTTAAAAAAAAGAAATGTTGTAATCTTCCAAAAGTGGAAATTACAACAGTCTTTATTATATATGCATAATGTCTTTTTCTTTTTCCTTGAAATAGTTATCAATCTTTTCAACGAATTTATCAGTTAACTTTTGGGTTTCATCTTGATAATAAGTTAAATCATCTTCAGTAATTAAAGAATCTTTTTCCATCTTCTTGAAATGAGTGATAGCATCTCTTCTAATGTTTCTGATGGCAATTTTAGAATCTTCAGCCATTTTATGAATTGATTTTACTGAATTACGACGATTTTCTTCGGTCATCGGCGGTAAGACGATCCTTACTCCAATTCCATCATTTGATGGTGTTACACCAAGATTAGCCGCAAAAATTGCTTTTTCAATTTCACTTACTAAAGTTTTATCATATGGTTTAATATAAATTTGTGTAGCTTCAGGTACGGAAATTGTCGCTACTTGATTGATTGGCGTATCTACACCGTAATAACTAACATGAACTTTTTCTAACATTTTTGGATTAGCTCTTCCGCTTCTTACCGTTGAAAAGTCACGGTGTAAAGCTTCAAGAGTATGTTCCATTTTTTCTTCAGCTTCTAAAAGAATTGTTTCTGGCACCTTTAATTTCCTCCTTTGCCTTTTTGTATCAATGTTCCGATATTTTCTCCAAGAATCGCTCTTTTGATATTTCCTGGTACATTCATATCGAATACATAGATATCTATATTATTATCATAACATAAAGCCGCAGCTGTTGAATCCATAACACTAAGATTATTATGTAAAACTTCTTGATGAGTTAAATTTTCATATTTTATAGAATCATTATGGACTCTAGGGTCTTTATCATAAACGCCGTCAGTACCATTTTTTGCCATATAAACAATTGACGCGCCTAGTTCAGCAGCTCTTAAAGCGGCTGTTGTATCAGTTGAAAAATATGGATTCCCGGTGCCACCACCGAAAATGACAACTCTATTTTTTTCGAAATGAGATAAAGCTTTGCGACGAATATAAGGTTCGGCAACTTCAGGGATATTGATTGAAGTCATAACTCTAGTTTCAACACCCATAGCCTCTAGAGAATTTTGTAAAGCTAAAGCATTAACTATCGTTCCAATCATGCCCATATAATCAGCACTTGATCTTTCGATACCCATTGCTTCCGCTAATTTGCCTCTAAAGATATTACCTCCACCGACAATAACACCAATTTCACAATGACAAGAATCATAAGCTTCTTTAATTTCTTTAGCGATGTTTTTTACTGTAAAAGGATCGACTCCTACACCATTTTCCCCAGCTAAAGCTTCGCCACTAAGTTTGATCATAACTCTTTTTTTCGGCATGTTTTTCCTCCTAAATTATTTTAAAAAAAGGACAAAGATTTGTCCTTTAATTACCCAACTTGTTTCATAACTTCGTCAGCAAAATTTTCTTCTTTTTTCTCTACGCCTTCGCCCACTGCTAAACGGTTAAATGAAGCGACTTTAACGCCCTTAGATTTAACATATTGTTCTACAGTTTCATCTGGGTTTTTAACAAATGGTTGATTTAAAAGACAAATTTCTTTTAAGTTCTTGTTAAGACGACCTTCTACCATTTTTTCAATAATGTTTTCTGGTTTAGGTTTGTCTGATTCAGCATTTTCATTTAAAGCTTCTCTTAACAATACTTCTTTTTCATGAGAAATAAATTCTTCAGAAATTTCATCACGAGAAACATACTTTGGATTTGAAGCAGCAACTTGCATAGCTAAATCCTTAGCAGCTTCTTCGCTACTACCGTCAACAACAACTAATGAAGCGATTTTTCCGCCCATGTGAACATATGAACCAAATGTTTGGTTATCATTCTTTTGAACTAATTCGTATCTTCTGAAAGTCAAGTTTTCACCAATAGTAGAAACTTGTTCTAAAAGTAATTCTTTTAATTCTTTACCGTTAACTT
>CAZJAP010000039.1:0-6128 GCA_964544325.1 uncultured Candidatus Izemoplasmatales bacterium
CAACAATCTCATGTAAATCTTCTCTTCCTAAAAACGGAAATAATGTTTGTAATTTAACACCTTTCAATTCGCCAGAAATAATTTCATTAGCGACTTCTCTTAATTCTTCTTCTTCCATAAATGGTAATAAGTTAGTATATTTCATTTTATTTTTCTCCTTTTTATTTTTTTTTGATATAAGTGATGAAATTATCATTTTTTAGTTTAATCATCATTCTTTCTTCTTGTGTCATCATATTATAGATTAATGACAAATCTTGGTGCATGTCTTTTGACATGAAGTTACCAAGTAAATATTTTCTTTCTTGAGTGCTTAAATATGGCCATAAAGTATTTACATCTAAATAAATTTGTTTCGCCAGGAATTGATCAATAATTTGTTTTCTCTCTTTTTTTGTCAGAAGATAAAAAATATTTTTAATATCTTCATTTAAATGATTAGAGTTGAGAAAATGATAGATTACTGATTCTCTTGGATATTGCATGAACATTGATTGATAATCATGATCGCTGAGCTCTGAGCCATCAAGCATATAATCAATGGTAACATCAAAGAGTTTGGTAAGTTCTAAAAAAACATCAAGGCTTGGCAATGACTTTCCCATTTCCCATTTGCTTATAGCTTGTCTCGAGACAAATAAAGCTTCAGCTAATTCTTCTTGGGTCATGCCTTTTTGTTTTCTTTTCTCTTGAATCTTTTTACTGATCTTTTCTAAATTGAGCATGTGTAACCTCCTGATAATTCAAGTATACTTCTTATAGATATTTATATCAAGCAACTCCTGGTTGCTTAATGAAAAAAAGATTGTTTGATGTTTTCAAGCAATCTTTTTTAATAATTTTTAAAATAATTTTACTTCTTTGGTTAAAACTACATCAACGCCTGTACCTAAGATATTTTCAACAACTACCTCTCCAATATTCATTTCTTTATCTATTACTACTTTATTAATAATATTCATAGCTTGATAGATTAAATCTTTAGGTATTGCCTCAACTGTCTTAACACTTACTCTAGGTAAATCCTTAAATACTGTTTTAACTGTTGTTGTTAAAACTCTTTTAGGATTAGTAAGTTCATTGATAACATAGGTTTCTCCGCGTTTACAACTGTTACCGCTAATTACATTTTGTTCATCAACTTTTATATGACAGCCTCTAGGACAAACTATACAGATAAATTCTTTATCCATTTTTATAATTCCTCCATTTCTACTTTTAAATCTTGGTAATAATTCAAATCTTGATAGGAAAAACTAATTGTTTCCATTTCTGCAGGAACGACAAAAGCTCTTCTTTTTTGGTATATTAAATTTTCGCCTTGATAAACTTTAATAAGGGCTTTTTCTATCTTTTTATTGACTCTAAAACTAATTGTTAAGTCAGAAAAACTCCAACCAAAGTCAAGATACTGAGGCGCTACATAAAGCGTGTTTTTACCAGGAACAATATTAATTTTCTTTCTTTCAGTAGGTTTATTCTCTAAATAATCAGCGGCACAATTTCCTGCTCTAAAACTTTCTTTTGAAACATTATCAACTAGATCATGAACCTGCAAGCTATTACCACAAATGAAAAGGCCAGGTATGGAAGTTTCATAAGCTTGATTTATTTTAGCGCTTTTTGTTTTAGGATCTGTTTCTATTCCTAAATCATCAAGTAAAGTGATATCAGGTATTAAACCGATTGATAAAAGAAGAGTATCAATATCAAAATGTTTTTCAGTTCCTTCAATCGGATTAAAATTTGTGTCAACTTGTTGGATAGTAATACCTTTTAATAACTTGTTTTCATCACTTAAAACATCAGTCACAGTATGTGACAGATAAAGCGGAATATCAAAATCATTAAGGCACTGTACAATGTTTCGGTTTAACCCGTTGGAGTAAGGCATAATTTCCGCTACACCTAGAACTTTAGCACCTTCTAAATGCATTCTTCTAGCCATGATTAAACCGATATCACCACTGCCTAAAATAAAGACTCTTTTCCCAACCATTAAACCGTCAATATTTAAATACCTTTGAGCGCTACCTGCAGTAATTACTCCTCTTGGTCTATCTCCTGGCATCATAATTTGACCTCTGGTTCTTTCATAACAACCGCTGGAGATTATTACTGATCTTGATTTAAACTTAACTAAACCTTCGTTTGCTGATGAAATGGTAATGATGAAAAGATCATCATTCTTTTCTAATTTAACTACGGTTGTATTAACTAAATAATCAATATTCAATTCTTTGAATTCTTCAATAAACTTATATGCATATTCCGGGCCAGTATATTCTTCTTTAAATACTTCTAAACCAAAACCATTATGAATACATTGATTTAAAATCCCGCCTAATTCTTTTTCTCTTTCAATCAATAATACGTTTTTACCTCTTTTTTTAGCGCTTATGCTAGCGGCTAACCCGCTAGCTCCACCGCCTATAACAACAATGTCTTTAATCATTATATTCTCCCTTAGTTTCACCAACAAACATTTTTGTTTCTTCCTTGTCATAAGCTATATCTAATTTAGAGCGATTAAATTCTCTAGCTATCAAATTAACAATTTTTTCTTCACAATATCCACCTTGACAAAGACCGGCACCAGCTCTTGTTCTCTTCTTGATTCCTTTGATAGTATCACTACCTAAAGGCCCTCTCATTGCATCTATAATTTCTTTTTCGGTTATCTTTTCACATTTGCAAATGATATTTCCGTATAGTGGTTCAGCATTAATAAGATTTTGTTTTTCTTTTTCAGATAACTGATAGAACATTACTCTTCTTTTTCGATAAGGATTAAAGTTTTCATTTTTACTATATAGTTTATCAATATCAATTACGTCGTTAAGTAAATATTTAGCGATTGCAAAACAAGCGGTCAATCCCGGAGATTCAATTCCGCCTAAATGATACATTCCTTTAACTTCTAATGATTCTTTAATATAAAAGTCTTCATGATTGGAAGTAGCTCTTATCCCTGCGAAACTTCTGATGATTTGATTGAACGGAATATTATCAGCTAAGGCTTTAGCATGTTCTTTAACATAGGCTAGACCTTTAAATGATGTCTTTGGATGATGTTTATCATCTACATAAATAGAGTTTGGTCCAAGTAATATTTCTCCATGAACTTGTGGCGTTATCAAAACGCCTTTGCCAAGTTCTGTCGGAAGCGGATAAAGAATATGATTAACAAATCCTTTTACTCTTTTATCCAAAACGAAGTATTCTCCTAATCTGCCTCTTATCTTAAATTTAACATCCTTTTCAATTAAAGAAGCGATGTCGTCACTATTAACTCCGGCTGCGTTTATTAAATATTTAGTTTTATATTCTTTATCTTTAGTTGTCACAATAAAGTAATCGGATACTTTTTTTATAGCCATAACTTCAGAATTTTTTTGAAAAATAACTCCGTTAGAAATTGCATTTTCCATTGAGGCAAAAGCAACTTCCCAAGGATAAGTTACTTTTGTTGTCGGGAGGGACAAAACCAAAGTTACAGTCTCACTTAAATTAGGTTCACTTTTTTTCGCTTCTTCATAACTTAAAAGGTGAAACTCAGGAACTTGATTTAGTTTAGCGAGGTTAGCTAATTCATAAAGTTGTTCCTCTTCATTTTTGTTATGAGCAACGACATAAGCACCTGTATTAATAAGTGGGAAATCAAGTTCTTTAGCCATTTTTTCATAAAGTTTATTTCCTTCAACAGACAATATCCCTTTTAAAGATCCAGGAACTGGATTATGTCCTGAATGTACTATAGCGCTATTAGCTAAGCTCTGTACATTAGCAACATCATTCTCTTTTTCCAGCACCAATACTTTAACTTGATACTTTGATAATTCTCTTGCAATCGCTGAGCCGATTACCCCAGCTCCAATGATTAAAAAATCGTACATGACATCTTCTCCTTTAAAAAATAAAAGCGAGCAAAAAAATGTAAATATACATTTATTTCACTCGCTCTAGAATCTTATTTTATTTATTAACTTTTTAAATTTGGTAAACTTCCCAAAGTTCTGAATCTGAAGTTGTAACGGCTATCGCTCCATGTTCAAAACATCTTAATATTTCATTCTTACTTCTGATCATACCGCCCATTAAGACATTGGCGTTTACAGCTCTTTTGATTTCATCAATCAACTCATAACAAGCAGCCGGTAAAATTTCAACATATTCAGGCCTTAATCTTCTGCCGATTTCTAAAGATTGTTCTAAAGATATTTTATCTTTAATGAAGAAACGATAAATACCAATAACTCCTCTTTTCTTACAAACCTCAATCACTTTTGGCTTAGAAGAAATTATCCCGTCAACATTCAAAACTTGAATTAAATAAATTGCGCCGAACTCATCGCTCGCTAAACCTTTAATTAACTCAGAATGAATTAAGACTTTTTTATGTCTTTCTTTCATTTGTTTGATTAAATCTTCCAATTGCGCCAATTGAAAATTAAGCAATATTCCATAAACTAAATCGGAATCCAAAAAATCCTTTAATTTTTTATGACTGGAGATTGCCGGTATTACTTTTTGATTAATCATTAAAAACACCTTCTTAATATAACAAATAGAACGAAAAAAATCCGTGAATTATTCGGTATTCGTTCTATCATTTCTCTTTTAAAATATTAACTTGTATTTATTATAAACCTATTGTCTAACAATTGTCAAGTTTATCAATAAATAACTCTCTTATTTTATTATCGGTTTATTTTATATTGAAAAAATGCAAAAGAAGATAATAACTCAAATAATACTAATAGGATATGCTAAAACATTTTTATTTAAATATAGCTTTTTATCCACTAAAGATAATATTATTTCATTATCAACTTTATAGCCTATTGCTTTATGGAGAAGATAAAAGTTTTTCGCCATACTTAAATTTGGTGAAGCAGTCTTTTTTATTTCAATTGGGTATAAATTACCGCTATCTTTTATTATCAAATCAATTTCTTTCATATCTTTATCACGATAAAAATATATGGGCATATCCAAATATCCATTATTTTTAAATGATTTAATTATTTCAGAAACAACAAATGTTTCGAGAATTTGACCGCTTATAGCTCCGTTTTTTAATGTATCTTTTGTCAGCCATTTTAGTAAATAAGATACCAAACCGGTGTCTAGAAAATATAACATCGGCGTTTCAATTATTCTTTTTAAAGCGTTGTTGGAGAAAGGTTTAATAAGCACCACTATACCAGAAGCCTCAAGAACTTTAATCCAGCTTTGAATAGTTTTAATATTTACACCTATATCTTTTGATATACTTGAATAGTTTAATAATTGTCCGGTTCTGGCTGCTATACTAATTAAGAATTTTGAGAATAGATCTAAATTTCTTACTTCTAATAAACTTCTAACATCTCTTTCAATATAAGTCCTTACATATGAAGAATAGTAAAGATTCCAATCGATATTTGTTTTTTTATATAATTCAGGCATACTTCCACGATGAATAATTTTCCAAATATCACTGAGTTTATCACTTGAACGATCCATTTCTAAATACACATCATTAGGAATGAATGGTTTTTTATAAGCGTCATTCAATATCTCTCTCATAGAAAGACCAGTGAATTCTAAAATGCCAATTCTTCCGGCTAATGTTTCTGTCACATTATCCATAAGATGAAAAGTTTGTGATCCAGTCAAAATAATCCTACCATAATCATCGCTTTCATCAACAAGTCTCTTTATTTCTGTAAATAAAGATGGCGCTAATTGTACTTCATCTATGATTAAAGGCAGGGAATGATTCATAAAGAATAATTTAGGATCAGTTTTCGCGATTTCCAATTCTGTAATATCATCTAATGTAACATAGCCATATTTATCTTGAAATAGATGTTTTAATGTTGTTGTTTTACCTACTTGTCTTGGGCCAGTAATTAGAATTACCTTAAACATTTCCAATGCTTCGATAATCTTATCTTCGATATGTCTTCTTATGTACATATTATTACCTCTTTTCGGTTAATTTGTATTTCAATTACATTTTAGCCGTTAATATGTTGTTTGTCAAGAGTAAAAATTAAAAAAATCAGCGATTATCGCTGATCTTTATTTAATATACTGGTGACCCGTACGGGATTCGAACCCGTGAATGCATGCGTGAAAGG
>CAZJAP010000040.1:0-2955 GCA_964544325.1 uncultured Candidatus Izemoplasmatales bacterium
ATTGAGTTGGTAAAAACATATTTTTCATAACATATTTTAGTAAACACTTTCTGTAAAGAAAGTATTGGTTATAAAAATGACTTATGATATAATTGTTTTGGTTTAATTTTAAGACGGAGGACAGTAGATGATTTTTCAAAAAGTAAAAGGGATTTTTATTGACGGAAAAAAAGACATGTGTAAGAAAAATCCACTCAGAGAGTACTTAAGTCCTGATTTTGTTTACATACCCTTGATTCAAAGAACTACAAATTTGACAGCTCAAGTTAAGGTTGGAGACGAAGTTAAAATAGGACAAGTAGTAGCAAAGAATGAACAAGCAATGAATGTTAGATTCCATGCTAGTGTTAGCGGTAAAGTAACTGCGATAAAAAAAGTATGGCATTCTAGCGGAAGAATGGTGGACGCTATTGAGATTGAGAATGATAAGCAAAATCTTTTAGTGGACACTATCAAAGAAGAAAAGAATCTCGATAGTTTGACTAAAGAACAATTGATTGAGAAGATGGAACTTGCAGGTATTACAGGTCTAGGCGGAGCTGGTTTCCCAACTCATATCAAGTATAAAACTAAGGCTAAAATTGATACGGTTATTATTAATGCTGTTGAATGTGAGCCTTATTTGACTTGTGATTATCACTATGCAGTAAACTATCCAGAAAAGGTATTAAAAGGCGCTACTTATTTCATGAGAGCCGCTGAAGCTAAAAGAGTCGTAATTGCTTATAAAATATACAATAAGAAAATTAGAGAAGCAATGCAACCATTTTTAGCTAATTATCCAAATGTGGAACTATTTCCAATTAAAGATGTTTATCCTTCAGGATGGGAAAAATATATCATTGAACAAGTAACAAAGAAGACATATAGTGTTCTACCATCTGAAGCAGGAGTTATCGTTAATAACTCTGCTACAGCAATTGCTTTTGCAGATGCAGTAGAAAAGAATATTCCTTTAATTGCTAGACCAATTTCTATCACTGGAGAAGGACTAAAAGATCCAGGAACATTTTACGTTCCAATCGGAACGAAAGTTAGTGAATTAGTTAAATTATGTGGTGGTTATATTGACGGACTTGATCCATTGAAATATAACTATATCGCTGGCGGACCTATGACTGGTAGAGCGATATTTATCGATGATTTAATTGTTAGTGATACTTTAGGTGCAGTCGTAGTCAAAAAGGTTATTGAAGGAGTTTATCCTGAATGTTTAGGCTGTGGAAAATGCGCTGATGTTTGCCCGGTATTCTTAACACCTACAGAAATAAAGAAAGCTTTTGAAAGAAAAGACGTTAAATTGCTCGGCGATTTAAATGCTAATAAATGTATTGAATGTGGATTATGTTCTTATATATGTCCATCTCATGTTGAAATTACAGAAGCAGTTGCTAAAGGGAAAGACCTGCTTAGGAAGGGAGTGAAATAATGGCTAGATTTGCTGGTGGTAAAGCTCCATTCGTTAGAGCTTCACATGATAAGGATTATGGAACAAAAGTGATTATGAAAGATTTTATGATTGCTTTAGTACCTGTTATCTTATTTACGTGGTATAAAAATGGCATTCAAGTTTTTATTGATGGAAATATCACATTCTTAGAAATGTTATATCCTTTATTCTTCATCTTAATGGGAGGATTACTCTCAAGTTTAATGGAAGGCATATTCTTCTTTGTAACTGATAAAGAAAATCGAAGTTTTCCAAAAATAGCTGAAAAACTATCATTATCTTTTGCGGCTATCCCTGGGATAATTTTAGCTTTATTATTACCACTTTATACACCAATTTGGGTTTTGATGTTTGCGGCTTTTGTAGCCACAATAATTGGCAAAATGATCTTTGGTGGGTTTGGCCATAATATTTTTAATCCAGCACTTTTAGGTTATGCAGTTGTTGGATTTACGTTAATGGGCGTAGTTAATAGTGCTGGAGGATTATTTAATGCTTCTGAAGTTTTAGTTGATTCTTATGCTGGAGCTACACCTCTTGGTCAATTGGCAAGTAGCTCTACAATCAATTATGATGTTTTAGTTGCTCCATATGGAAGTCTTTGGGATTTCTTTATCGGAACAATTCCTGGTGCTCTTGGTGAAACAAGTGCTTTAGCGATTTTATTTGGTGGTTTATATTTAGTTATTAGAAAAGTTATTAAATGGTATACTCCAGTAATTTATGTTGGAACAGTATTTGTTCTTTCTTGGATTATCGGTGCTGTTAGTGGAGATGCTGGATTATGGTTCCCTACTTACTCAATTTTGAGTGGTGGAGTCATGTTCGCAGCTGTCTTTATGGCAACTGAACCAGTAACTACTCCTACCAATTGTTTAGGAAAAGTATTCTTTGCTTTATTCCTAGGTGTATTTACTGTTTTATTTAGATTTGTTGGGAATTTACCTGAAGGTGTTGGAACTTCATTGATTTTCATGAATATTTTCACTTTGCCAATTGATAAGTTCACTGCAGTAATTAGAACAAAGAAATTTACCAAACCTGGTGGTCTTTATTTCGGTATTTTAGCAGGTTTATTATTAGTTCTAGCAATTTATACACTTGTTAAAGCAGGTAATATGTATACTATTTATATTCCATTTTTAGGGTGGGTGATGTAAGATGAAAAATTTCTTAAAAAATAACTCTACCGTATTAATTTTAAGTTTAGTAATTGTTTTAGTTTTTGTTTTCGGCGGTATCTTTTCAAGATATATGACATCGCAAATTGATGTTCACGCTGAAGAGAAAGCTATTGAAGATTTTAATAATGATTTACTGTCACTTGTAAGTGATGGAACATCAGTTGAAAAAGCTTTATATGAATCTTTAGATTTAGATTATTTAATTCCTGGTACTGAAGAATTTTACACTCCAGAACTTATTGATTCATACAAAGTATTAAATGATAATGATGAAGAAATAGCTGTAATTTATATTGTTGAGACTTATGGTAGATTTGCTGG
>CAZJAP010000040.1:3055-6057 GCA_964544325.1 uncultured Candidatus Izemoplasmatales bacterium
ATGATGAAGAAATAGCTGTAATTTATATTGTTGAGACTTATGGTAGATTTGCTGGAGTTGAAGTCGCTTATGCAATAGACATTAATACAAATTCTTTACTTGATTTACTGGTTTTAAATAATTTTGAAACACCGGAATATTTCCAAAGATTGGGTAATGATTTTTACAGCCAATTCGTAGATAAAACTTTAGATGATGCCGTCTTCACAATTGACGCTGTTGCTGGTTCAACTTATTCTTCAACTTCGTTTGAAGATGGAATGAATTATGCTAGAGAGCTTTATGCTAGAGATTATGGCTTTGAAATTCCAAATATCGTTTACGAAATCAATGATGTTGAAAGAAATTATGACACAGCAACATTCCTTGCTAAACCATATATCGTTGATATTACTTATGGACTTGATAATAATAGTTTAGTAGCTTATTTTGATAATGAATTCAATTTAGTTGAAGTTATTTCAGGAACAACTCCTGATCAAACATACCTTGATTTATTTAAAAATGATCTACCAGATACAGATTATATCGATGTTTCTACATATATTACTGACTATGATAGTGCCTTAAATAAAATTACTATTGAAACAATCGCTTATGGCGGAAAACCAATCACTGTTGTTTTCGAACTTAATAGTGCTTTGGATAAGGTTGTCGGTATGACTATTCAAACTACTCAATCTTATGATAATGAATATAACTCTGGTTATACAGGCGGGGCAGTTCCTGCAGTTGAGAACCAATACAAAGATCAATATCTTGTAGATGGTACTTATATTGACGCAGTTGCTTCAGCTACAATAACTTCTAATGCAATGATTAGAATCTTTACTTTAGTTGATGAAGTTGTGACTGAGTTAAGTGGAGGAGGTAACTAAAATGAATAAAGGTCTTATCTCCGGATTAGTATTATTAAGTATCGGATTAGTTTGCGGTATTTTACTTTCTGTAGTAAATTACTTTACTGCACCGATTATCAAAGAAGTTGAAGATCAAATTAAATATGAAGCATTAGAAGAATTTTATACTATAGCAGATTTTGATATTTTTGAAGTAGAAGGAACTGATGCTTTTGGAACAATTTTTGTTTTAAAAGAAAAAGGGACAGCTAATATTGAAGCAATCGTTTATACAGTTAGAGCTCAAGGTTATTCTGATAGCACAAAAGTAGAAATGTTAATTGCGGTTAATAATGATTTGTCTGTTCAAGATTATAAAGTTGTTACTCATCAGGAAACTACAGGTTTTGGGGCAGATATCGTTGATAACGATTTTAATGTATCTGAAATTGACGATTTAGGTAGTTTTGATGCAGTTGCTGGTGTTACTAAAACATCAAACGCTATCAAGCAATGCTTCACTTTAGTAAGCGAAAGAATTGTAGCGGACTTAGGAGGTGGTTTAGATGAATAATAAGGAAAACTTTTTAAAAGGCTTATTTAAAGAAAATCCTCTATTTGTCTCACTTCTAGGAATGTGTCCTTCCCTAGCCGTAACAACTTCATTAGAAAATGCAATTGGCATGACATTGGGAGTAATATTCGTATTAGTTTTATCAAATTTGATTATTTCTCTTATTATGAATAATAAAAAACTAGCGGAATTAGTAAAACCCGTTAGAATCCCTGTTTATATCGTTGTTATAGCAACTCTAGTAACGATAGTTGAAATGGTTATGCATGCTTTCTTACCTTCATTATATTTCTCGCTAGGTGTGTTCATTCCATTGATAGTTGTAAACTGTATTATCTTAGGTAGAGCTGAAGCATTTGCTTCAGAAAACAAACCGCTTGATTCTCTTATTGATGGGGCTGGCATGGCTTTAGGTTATGGAGCGGCAATCATGTTAATATCTATTTTTAGAGAATTCTTAGGTAATGGAACTCTGACTGTTTGGGGAAGTTTACAGTTAGATTTGAATTTCATCTTTGATTTCCTTAAGATCGAGCCAATTTCAATGTTTGTTCAACCGGTAGGAGCTTTCTTGACATTTGGATTGATTCTAGCGACAATAACTATGATTGTTAATAATAAAAAGGAAAAATTAGCAAAGGAAGTGAAAAATAATGGATAATTTAATTATGTTAGCTTTCTCAGCTTTTATCATTGAAAATATTATACTTTCACAATTCTTAGGAATTTGTCCTTTCCTTGGAGTATCTACAAAAAGAAGTAATGCTTTAGGAATGGGTATGGCAGTAATATTTGTAATGCTTATTTCAAGTACTGTTACTTGGTTATTATATAAATATGTACTTGAAGTATTCAGTATTGAATATATGCGTACAATCGTCTTTATTCTTGTAATTGCTTCATTAGTGCAAATGGTTGAAACCTTCTTGAAGAAAGTATCTCCAGCGCTTTATAAAGCTCTAGGTATATACTTGCCTTTAATTACTACAAATTGTGCGGTTCTAGGTGTTGCTATTCTTAATATTTCTAAAGAACATAATTTCATTGAAATGTTAGTTTATACAACTTTTATCGGATTAGGTTTCTTATTTGTAATGTACATCTTCTCGATGTTAAGAGAAAAGCTAGATTTATCTCCAGTGCCAAAGGCATTTAAAGGCGCTCCAATAGCGTTAGTTATCGCTGCGATTTTAGCGATTATCTTCTCTAGATTTGGAGGAATCATTTAATGCTTGATATAATTATACCGGCTTTAGTATTATCTGTTTTAGGATTTTTACTAGGAGTTTTAATTAACTTTGTTGCCAAAGTTTTCTACGTTGAAGAAGATCCTTCTATTGAAGAAGTTGTTGATTTATTGCCAAGATATAATTGTGGAGCATGTGGACATCCTGGTTGCAAAGAGATGGCAATTGCGCTACTAAATAACGAAAATAAACCAGCTGATTGCAAACCAATAAAAAAAGATCAAATTCCTGTTTTGCAAGAATATTTGAACAATTATTTTAAAAATAAAGCGAAATAAAATAAAATTTAAATAAATTCAGCACTTCTTTAAATTGAGGAGTGCTGATTTATTTTGACATTCA
>CAZJAP010000041.1:0-6019 GCA_964544325.1 uncultured Candidatus Izemoplasmatales bacterium
ATGAAATCCGTTCAGGATTGAAAAAATCTATTTATGCTGGAGAAGCAGTTCCAGTTGTTGTTGGTTCAAGCACAAAAGATATCGGAGCTTTGACATTATTGCATATGATTCGCCAATACTTCCCAACTGTATCCGAAAGTGAAGCGATGGTTGGTGTCAATGACAAGGGTGTAGAAGTTAAAAGACATTATAAAGATGATGAACCTTTTTCAGCATTTGTTTTTAAAACTTTAATTGACCCATTTGTTGGTACTATCAACATAATGCAAATCAAATCAGGTACTTTACAAAAAGATCAAGAAATTTATGTATCTAACAAAGAAAGTACTGATAAAGCATCTCAAGTATTTACACTTATGGGTAAAAATCAAATATTAATGGATGTTTTCCATGCTGGTGATATTTGTGCTATGGCTAAAGTTGCGGACGTTAAGACTGGTACAACTTTATCTGATAAGAAAAATATTGTAATTTATCCTCAAATCATTTCACCTACTCCTACTATGTATGTAGCGATTAGACCTGAAAACAAAAAAGATGAAGATAAATTGTCTAATGCTTTGGCAAAACTTCAATTAGAAGATAACACATTAGAAGTTGTAAGAAATAAAGAAACATCTCAGCTTTTAATTGGTGGACAAGGCATGATTCATTTAGGATATATCATCGATAAGATGAAAAATATGTTTAAAGTAACCCTTATTTCTGAAGAACAAAGAATCGTTTATCGCGAAACAATTAAACAAACAGCTACTGCAGACGGAAGATACATCAAACAATCTGGTGGTTCTGGTTATTATGGTGTAGTTGTTATGAGATTTGAACCAAATCCTAATTCCGATTACGAGTTCGCAGAAGAAATCTTTGGTGGGGCTGTACCAAGAGGTTATTTCCCAGCTGTAGATAAAGGTTTACAAGAAACTTTAGAACATGGTGTTCTTGCTGGATTCCCAGTTATTGGTGTAAAAGGTGTTTTAATCGATGGTAAATACCATGCCGTTGACTCAAACGAATTAGCATTTAAAATGGCTGCTTCAATCGCTTTTAAAGAAGCTTGTAAGAGTGCGAAACCAACAATTCTTGAACCAATTCATAAATTAGAAATCACTATTAAAGATGAGTATCTTGGTGATGTATTAGGCGATATCAATAAGCGTCGTGGTAGAGTTCTAGGTATGGAACCAGCTGTTGCCGGATATCAAAAAGTTGTTGCTGAAGCTCCAGAAGCAGAAATTACCAAATATACAATCGATTTAAAAGCTATGACTCAAGGTTCAGGAACATTCTCAAGAGAATTTATTCGTTATGAAGAAGTACCTGGAAACTTAATCGATAAAATCGTAGAAGAACATAAAAAATACGTAGAAGAACATAAATAATTTATAAGAAGATGGCAGTCATTATTGACTGCCATTAGTTTTTTCAATTTTCTTGACATCGATTTCTATTAGTGGTAAAGTATTATGTGTGATAGAGTAATTAAAAAGGTGATGAATTATGGAAAAAATAGGATTATTAATTGACAGTACAACACTAACAAGAAAAGAACTTAATGATTTTAATTTCATTAAAACCGCGTATTTAAAAGTTATAATTGACAATAAAGAGTATTTGGAAAGCGAGCTTTCATCAGAAGACATGGAAAATTATGTTTCTGGTTCACATAAAATGCTTACTTCCCAACCAGCTCCTCAAAGTTTTGTGGATCTATACCAAGAGTTCGATAAAGAAGGCTATACTCATGTAATTGTCGTTTGTTTATCTGAAAAAATAAGTGGTACATATCAATCGGCTTTGATTGCTAAAACTATGGTTGAGGATTCAAACTTAGAAATCAGCATTCATTCCCCAAAAACAGCTTCTTTTGGGTTAGCAAATGGAATTTCGGTAATCGCAAAAAAAATTGTAGCTGGAGCGAGTTTTAAAGAAGTAATTGATTTTTATTATGAAGTTTTTAAAGAACCTCTAGTAACATTTACTTTAGGAGATTTGATGCATCTGTTTAAGGGCGGTAGGTTAAGTAGAGTTCAAGCTTTACTAGGAACAGTCCTTAGAATCAAACCGATAATCGAAATGATTGACGGGAAATTAGATTTGGTTAAGAAAACAAGAACTAATAATGCATGTTTAGATTTCTTTATTGAAAAGATTGATTACTATGCAGATAAATATGAAAATGTATTCATTGATATTATTCATTTGAACAATGAAGAGTGGGCTGAAAAAATAGATCAGTATGTTAGGGATAAATATCCAAAAATGCAAATTAATCATACTAATTATGTTAGCCCAGTATTTTATGTCCATCTTGGAAATAAAGGTTTTGGAATCGCCATAGTAGGGTATTAAAGATAATAAATTTCTAGATTTTTTCTAGAAATTTGTTTTTTTTAATTTGGAAATATATTTCTTGACAAAAGAGTTATCATTTAGTAAACTAGTAAGTGCGAAAATTATATGGCGATTGTGGCGAAGGGGTTAACGCATCGGATTGTGGCTCCGACATTCGTGGGTTCGAGTCCCATCAGTCGCCCCATTCATAAAAAAATTGGGCTATGGCCAAGTGGTTAAGGCATCGGACTTTGACTCCGAGATCGGTAGTTCAAATCTACCTAGCCCAGCCATTTTTTTAGACCCGCTAGCTCAGTCGGTAGAGCATTTGACTTTTAATCAAAGGGTCAGGCGTTCGAATCGCCTGCGGGTCACCATCTTTTTGCGGGCGTGGCGAAATTGGCAGACGCGCTAGACTTAGGATCTAGTTCTTATGAGTGCAGGTTCAAGTCCTGTCGCCCGCACCAAATAACAATGAAATAGCTTCCAAAAGTTGGAGATATGGTATAATAACCATACCACTCTGATGAAGGGAGCTTTTTTATTTTATGAGATTAACACTAGAGCAAAAAATGAAGATGTGTGAAGAGCATGTTATAAAGGGTAAATCAATATCTGATGCATCAGAGATGTATGGAGGATATGACATAGGTAACCTTAAATATCTGATTAACATATATAAAAGATATGGAAGTAAAGCGTTCTTAAACCGGGAGAACGGAGTATATAAAAGAGACACGAAGTTATTAGCAATTGATAGGGTAAAACATGGAGAGTCAATAAGAAGTGTCGCAATAGATTTAGGGTTAATAGATCCTTGTATCCTAGGAGATTGGGTAAGACTATATAAACAAAAAGGTGAGGAAGCAATACAAGATACATATCCAAGGAAAGGATATTTAACAAAAGATAAAAGAGCGAAAGCAATAGTAGATCAAGCATTGGTAGAAGAAAACGAAAGATTGAAAGCTGAGATAGAATACTTAAAAAAATCGCGGTCCTTAACAAAAAAACTAGAAGGCGTAACAAGTGAAGAAAAGACGAAAATTGTTACATCGTTAAGGGCCAAATATCAATTATCAGTCCTTCTAGAAGTGTCTAATATGGCATCATCAGTCTATTACTATCATGTAAGTCAAGATAAGCTAAAAGTAAATAAATATATCGAAATAGAAAAAGAAATAGATAATATATACCTTAACAAACATAAAAAGAGAATTGGCTATAATAGGGTATATATTGAACTTAAGAAGTTAAATTATATTATCGGTAAAAACAAAGTATTAGAAATTATGAGGGACAAAGGATATACAAGAAAGAAAACGAAGAAATGGCGGAAATATAATTCATACGCAGGAGACTTAGGATTTACAAAGCCGAATTACATGAACCGAGATTTTCATACAACAAAACCGTATGAAAAAGCAGGAACTGATATTACAATGTTTAGGACAGAAAAAGGCCCTGTATACCTATCGCCAGTCATAGATTTTGATTCAAGAGAAGTATTATCATATACTTTAGGAACAAACGCAAAGATGGATAAGATAACGAAGATGTTAGACTTATTAAAAAAACAACATTCCGATCGAGTGAAAGGAATGATGATACAATCTGATCAAGGAATTCAATATCAAAACTCAAGATACCAAACTAAATTAGAAGAGATGGGTATTATACAATCAATGAGTAGAAAAGGAAATTGTCTTGATAATTCACCTACAGAAAATTTCTTTGGAAGAATGAAAGAAGAAATGTGGTTCGGTCATGAAGAAGAATACAAGAATCCAAAAGCGTTAATAAAAGCTATAGATGAATACATAGATTATTACAACAATACTCGTTTAGTAACAAAACATAAAATGAGTCCTGTAGAATACAGAAACAATATGATATAATAAAATAATCAAAAGTGGGGGTTGACCATTTTTCTCTCCAACTTTTGGAAGCTATTTCAGTTAATTTTAGAGAAGCGGATTTTTTAAATCCGCTTTTTTTCTTTAAAAACGCAAAATTATTTGAAACTAATATTCAAAATTCATTTAATTTTCACTACATTTAGTTACATTTTAAATCATTTTAAATTAATAAGTTTGTATTTTACTCAAATAAAACTCAGGTAACAATTTAATTACAATTATTGTTGCAGTAAAAAAATATAATCCAACTTATAATGGTATAATCATATTATATGATCGCTAATATAAGTCAGTAAATATTTTTGATGATAAAATTAGATAACTTTTGATAATTAAGTACTTGAATTTGTCAATTTAAACTATCTCAATTAAATATCAATTAGGATTATCACTCATTATCAACTATCTATATTCCCTGAATAATTATGAGTAACAAGACTAAATGGCAAGCAAACATTAATCAAAATTTAAAGATTTAGAAAGAAGGATAAGATGAAAGTTTTAATTATTGGTGGCACAGGTACAATCAGCACTTATGTAGTACGTAAATGCTTAGAAATGAAAATGGAAATAATTATCATGAATAGAGGAAATAATTCTAGTTTAGTACCTAAGGGTACAAAATTGATTGTCGGAAATATAAATAACGAAGAAGAAACAAATAAATTATTAAAAGATCAATATTTTGACGCTGTGATTCAATTCGTTGCTTTTACCAAGGAACAAGTGGAGCGAGATATAAGAATATTTAAAGGTAAAACTAATCAATACATCTTTATTAGTAGCGCTAGCGCTTATCATAAACCAATTGAAGATTATCCAATTACTGAAGACACTCCTTTACTCAATCCTTATTGGGATTACAGTAGAAATAAAATTGCATGTGAGGATTATTTAAATCAAGTAAATGATTTAAATATAACAATCGTGAGACCTTCTCATACTTACGACAATAGAATGATTATGGCAGTAATGTCCAGATGGCAATTTGAGTACGCTCATATTAAAAGATTGATGGATAACAAACCAGTAATTATTCCTGGTGATGGAACCAGTGTTTGGACAATAACGCATGCGTCTGATTTTGCAAATAGTTTTGTTTATCTAATTGGAAATAAGCAGGCTTATAATGAAACGTTTCATATAACGGGAGAGAAGTTATATACTTGGGAACAATTGGCCAATATTACAGCTAGGGCATTAGGAGTCAATGCTAATATTATTCATATTCCAACCGACTTTATCGTAAAACACATACCGGAGATGGAAGGACCGCTTTTAGGAGATAAATCATGGAGTGCAATTTTTGATAACTCCAAAATAAAGTCTATCAGCAAAGAGTACACCTCAAAAATCGGTTATGAGGACGTAATTGATGATGTTATTAAATATTATAGAGAACATAAAGAATTACAAAAAATTAGTGATGATTATGAAGAATTATATGATAAAACGATAAAATTATATCAAGATAAAATTAGTAATAATTAGGAATTGAACTTATAAGAAAATAAGGAGAAAAATAATGAAAAAAATTCTAATTTTTGGAATGTTTGTCATAATGCTTTTTTTAGTTAGTTGCACCAATAATAAGCTAACTACTGCATTCTCAAACAATGGTAATACGACAAATACCAATAGTACCGAAAATACAACTACCAATTTCACCACTGCATTACCGGATGATGAAATTGATTTTGTTTCAGGCATAGAGGATAAGGATGTAATTAGAAATCACTATTTTAATCCGATGATGGATGTTGTTGCTA
>CAZJAP010000042.1:0-6018 GCA_964544325.1 uncultured Candidatus Izemoplasmatales bacterium
GTTTCTAATACTTTAGAAGAAAGACAAAAAGCTTTAAACAAATTATTACCTATGCAAAGAGAAGACTTCGTAGGTCTTTATGAAGCAATGCAAGGTCATCCAGTAACAATCCGTTACTTAGATCCACCTCTACATGAATTCTTACCTACAGAAGATGATGATATTAAAGAATTAGCAAAAGAAATGGGACTTACTTTTGAAGCTTTAAAAGCTACAGTTGAAAGCTTACATGAAACTAACCCAATGTTAGGACATAGAGGCGTTAGATTATCAATTACTTATCCTGAAATTGCAAAAATGCAAACAAGAGCTGTAATTGAAGCGGCTATTGAAGTTACTAAAAAAGGACTTAAGGTTGTTCCTGAAATCATGATTCCACTTGTTGGTGAAATCAAAGAATTAAAATATATCAAAGATATCGTAGTAGCTGTAGCTGATGAAATTATTAAAGAATCAGGAATTAAGTTAGAGTACTCAGTAGGTACAATGATTGAAATTCCACGTGCTGCATTATTAGCTGATGAAATCGCTAAAGAAGCTGAATTCTTCTCATTCGGAACAAATGACTTAACACAAATGACATTTGGTTTCTCAAGAGATGATGCTGGTAAATTCTTAGCTGATTATTACGACAAGAAAGTCTTTGAATCTGATCCATTTGCTCACGTTGACGTTAAAGGCGTTGGTAAATTAATGGATATGGCTGTTAAAGGCGGTAGAGTTACAAGACCAAATATTAAATTAGGTATTTGTGGCGAACACGGTGGTGATCCTGCATCAATTGACTTCTGTCATAATGTTGGACTTAACTATGTATCATGTTCTCCATTCCGTGTACCAATAGCTAGATTAGCTGCTGCACACGCAAATATCAAAAACCCAAGATAAATTAATAAATTAAAAGAGCTTGAATTTCAAGCTCTTTTTTTCTTATATAAAAATTCTTACAGGTGAGTTGACAATAATTATAGTATATACTATAATTAAGTTGTACTTAGTTAGTTGGAAATCACTCATACGCGACGCACAGTTTTTAAAAGGGATTCGAGGTTTAACCCGTGTTGAACGCCTAAATTTTTTTAGGAATCCTAAAGGTTAAGCAAGAGATGCCCACGTAGAGGGTAGATGTAGTCTGCCAGAGTGATTTCCAACTGATTAAGTGCATTTTTTTACTGTTTAGGAGAATAATTGTGTTACGAGTAATTAGTGGAAAATACAGATCTAGACAATTAAAAGAAGTAAAAATAGATTCAACCAGACCAACAACTGACAAAAATAAAGAAGTTTTATTCAATAGTTTAGGTCAGTTTTTTTCTGGCGGTAGAGTTCTTGATCTTTTTAGCGGAAGCGGGGCTTTAGGAATTGAAGCTTTGAGTAGAGGCTTTAATGTATTAGATACTGTTGAAAATAATTTTAAAGCTATCAAAACTATTAAAGATAATCTTGCTAGTTTAAAAATTGAAGAAGAAACGAATGTCTATAAAATGGATGTTTTTCAATTTTTAAAAACTACTGATAATAAATATGACCTTATTCTGGCAGATCCACCATACAAACTAAATCGATATAATGATATTCTTGACTTAATCAGTTCTAGACAATTACTTAACATTGGTGGTATAATTGTTTTGGAATCAGAGAACAGTTTGATTTTACCTGAAACATTTAATGATTTAATCACCTATAAAGTTAAAACTTTAGGATATTCAAAATTCACTTTTTATAGAAGAGGAGAATAATCAATTATGAGAACAGGCTTTTATCCAGGCAGTTTTGATCCAATAACATATGGACATATTGATATAATCACTAGAGGAGCTAAGTTATTTGATAAACTCTATATCGCTATTTCAATAAATCCAAACAAAAAAACATTGTTTACTGATGATGAAAGAGTTAATTTAGTTAAAGAAGTAGTCAAAGACATACCTAATATCGAAGTTATCAAATCTAGTTTATTAACAGTTGAACATTGTAAGTTAGTAGGTGCTTCTCATATATTAAGAGGTTTAAGAGCAGTAACGGATTATGATTATGAATTTCAAATGACTAATTTTAATCATGAAATTAGTTCTGATATTGACACTGTTTTTTTAATGACGCAAGGTAAATATTCTTTTCTTTCTTCTTCATCTGTTAGAGAATTAGCGCTTTTTGGTGGGGATACAACACCTTTTGTTCCTAAAGTTGTTAAAAATGCGATTGAAGAAAAATTAAAGCATAAACAAAAATAATGAATTTATCGTAAATATACAATAAAAAAACAATTTTTTTCTTTACAAACTGGCCCAATTCATTTATAATATTTATTGCGTGTGACTCGGTAGCTCAGCAGGATAGAGCAACGGCCTTCTAAGCCGTCGGTCGGGGGTTCGAATCCCTTCCGAGTCGCCATAAATAAAATTTTAGAGTCAGTCTTACTGACTTTTTATTTTTTAAATGACCCGGTAGCTCAGCAGGATAGAGCCACGGCTTCCTAAGCCGTCGGTCGGGGGTTCGAATCCCTTCCGGGTCGCCATTTTTTTAAAACTAATATATGAGGGGCCCGATAGCTCAGTTGGATAGAGCAGTAGCTTCCGGAGCTACGTGTCGGGGGTTCGAATCCCTTTCGGGCCGCCACAAATAAATTAATAGGTCAATTTATTGACCTTTTATTTTTTTCTTCTTTTTTTTGGTATAATATATAAATGAAGAGGTGATTTTTTATGATTGATAAAGCCTGGTATAAAGAAGGGGTAGTATATCAAATTTACCCACGCAGTTTTTATGATTCAAATAATGATGGTATCGGTGATTTAAGAGGGATTATTGAGAAAATTCCCTATTTAAAAGATCTTGGCGTTAATATTGTTTGGCTTTCTCCTGTGTATAAATCACCAATGGAAGACAATGGTTATGACATTAGCGATTATCGTGATATCGCTAGTGAATTTGGTTCCATGGAAGACATGGTTGAATTAATTACTAAGATGCATGACGCTAAAATAAAGTTAGTTATGGATTTGGTTATTAATCATACTTCCAATGAGCATCCATGGTTTATTAAATCAGTAAATAAAGAAGGTAAATATACGGATTATTATCATTGGGAAAAACAGAAAAGAAACTGGACTTCTTTTTTTGGCGGAAAGGCTTGGGAGTACTCAGAAACAAGAGGAGAATATTATTTACATCTTTTCGCAAAAGGACAGCCTGATTTAAATTGGGATAATGAAAATGTCAGAACAGATATTAAGAATATGATTAAGTTCTGGCTGGAATTGGGAGTTGATGGTTTTAGATGTGACGTTATTAATATCATTGCTAAAAACAATAATCATCCTAATGGAAAGTTTTCTTTAATATTAAGAGGAAAAGAACATTATTTTAATAATCCAAATTTACATGTTTACTTAAAAGAATTATATGAAGATGTTTTTTCAAAATATGATTGTTTCACCGTTGGCGAAACTGTATTTGTCAATCCAAAAACTGCTAGTGATTTAGTAGCTCCGGATAGAAAAGAATTAAATATGCTCTTTCAGTTTGATCATATGGCCGCAGATAATCATTTAGTAAAATGGTTTATTAAAAAGTTTAAACCTTTTAATTTAAAAAAGGCTTTATCAAAATGGCAAAATGAACTCAATGGTTGGAATACACTCTATTTAGAAAATCATGATCAAGGAAGAAGTATCAGTCGGTTCGGAAGTCTAGCTTACTATTATCAGTCCTCTACCCTATTGGCGACTGTTATCTATTTCCAACAAGGAACACCTTTTATCTATCAAGGTCAAGAAATCGGGATGACCAACGCTCATTACACCGAACTAAGTCAGTATCAAGATATTGAAACCCATAATGTCTATCGTTTGGGCAGGAAACTATTAATGAGTCATAGAAGAATGATGAAGAAAATCAAACTGATGTCTAGAGATAACGCTAGAACACCAATGCAATGGGACGATACCTCTAATGCGGGATTTTCCAAAGCTAGGCCATGGCTTGAAGTCAATGACAATTATAAAATTATCAATGTAAAAAATAATCAAGCTGATAATAAATCAATTCTTGATTACTATAAAAAAATTATTAAACTAAGACATAAAGAAGAAGTTATAGTCTATGGTGATTATACTGATATCGAATATAAAAACAAAAAACTGTATGCTTATAAAAGAACTTTAGAGAATGATGAATTATATGTAATCTGTAATTTTACACCAAAGATTTTAAAAGTTAAGAAATATGATTTTTTAAAGTATGATTTAATCTTACAAAATTATTCACAAATTAATGATTATATTATGCAACCATATGAAGCTAGAGTTTATCTTAGAAAAGGAAAATAAAAAAGCGTATCGAATACGCTTTTTTAATTGTTTGTTGATTTTGTTGAAAATTTAATATTTGCTTTTTTAATATTAAATGGTTTAGCGATATTGTCAATAATCGTTTCAGTTACTAAGTCTTTATTAATCTCAAAACCTTTAGCGTGAGGTGCGCCTTCAATAATTAATATACTTTTATTTTCTATTGGTGATGAAGCAAATAATTGATTTGCTTGCTTTAAAGGCACAGGCCTGTCTTTATCTCCATGAATGATTAAAAAAGGTATTCTAGAGCTTTTTATAGCCTTTAAAGGCGAGATTTTATTGAGAAAGAACCTATGTCTTAAATAAGTCATTAAAGATATTCCTGGAATTAGAATTCTAATAATGGAAGGTTTCATGCTTTCAGCAAAGCTTTTGGCAAAATTAGTATAGCCTGAATCAAGAATAAGAAATTCTAGATTCTTCTTTTCTGGGAATTCCGTTACCATCATACTCATGGCTGCACCCATTGAAACACCGTGGAGAAGGATTTTTGAATTAGAACCATAACTTCTTAAAGCGTGATTAATCCATTTTTTTAAATCGTATTTTTCATAGTATCCCATCGAAGTGAAATTTCCTTCTGACAAACCATGTCCTCTAAGATCTATCATTAAAACTTTAAATCCCAAATCAGAATAGAGCTTTGCGATAATTATCATGTCAGTTGCTTTTGATTGATATCCATGAATTACAATGGCAAGATTATTGGTTTTTTGGTCTAGAGGTGGTAGATAATATCCGTGTAATTTGATATTATCATAGGAATGAATATAGACATCATCTTTAGGGATGTTTTGAAACCAAGTAAATGATTCTGTGTAAAAAGGACTTTCTTGATCAACTAAAACTTTTTTACTATTTTTAAATTTAACAAAAACTTTTCTGTAAATAAGAAAAGCAGTTATAAAATAGAAGATTATAGCTAATACTATACCTATAATTAAATAATAATACCAATCCATTTTCTCACTTCCTTGATACATATTTTATCACATATTTAACTGATTTTGTAATAGGTATTTAAAAGAGTTTTATCCTAATTTAATTTTATTGTTTGAAGAATGTTTTTGTTGACAAATTAAAGGGGTTTGTGTATAATACTTTCGTATGATTAACGCATACCGCACATACTTGGTTTTAAATACTTATTTATATAAGTTACCAAAACTTGGCGAGTCTTAAAATTTATAGAGGGGGTGCTAAGATGTACGCAATTATTGAAACAGGCGGAAAGCAAGTAAAAGTTGAAGTTGGACAAGAAATTTTCGTAGAAAAATTAGATGTAGAAGCTGAAAGTACATATACTTTTGATAAAGTATTAATGATCGGTGGAGACAAAACTAAAATCGGAAAACCATATGTTAAAAATGCAACTGTAACTGCTAAAGTGATTAAAAATGGTAAGGCAAAAAAGATAGTTATCTACAAGTATGAGCCTAAAAAACATTATCATCGTAAAAATGGTCATCGACAACCATATACGAAACTTGCCATAACAGATATTAATGTCGAATAAGAAGAAAGAATAATTTGGAGGTGTTTTAAGTGATACTTAATCTAAATATACTTTGCCTTGAAGCGTCTAAGAAAGGTACTGGTTCGACTAAGAATGGTCGTGATTCAGCTGGTCGCCGTCTTGGAGCTAAACTATCTGATGGTCAGT
>CAZJAP010000043.1:0-5918 GCA_964544325.1 uncultured Candidatus Izemoplasmatales bacterium
ATTTAGAAAGAAAAGATATCGATTACTTGGCGATACTTCATATTAAAAAATCAGGTCATCAATATATGCTAGATCAGTTAGGATTAACAGAGGATCAAACAATATATTTAGAAGACTATGGTCATATTGGCCAAGTCGATCAAATATTGTCTTTACATAAAGCTTTAGAAGAAAAGAAGGTAAAAGAAGGCAGTGTAGTCTGTATGATAGCCGCAGGCATTGGTTACGTTTGGGCTGCTAATATCATTAAGTGGGGGTAAGTTATGTTTGTTATTGATTTAATTCTAAATAGTATATTACAAGCTGCGCCTCTTGCTCTTGCAACTTTTGCAATTGTTTTAATTTTTAAAACTTCTTTTACAACTAATTTTGCTCAAGGAATGATTGGAACTTTAGCTGCTTATATTACAACTTATATATTAATGCCGGTGCCTGATATTCAAGGAAATTTACCGGCCCCGACATTCTTGGCTTATTTATTAGCGATATTCGCCGGTATAGTCGTTAGTTTTATTTTTTCAATGTTGATTGATGTCCTAGTTTTTAGGAACGCAAAATTTATCTCACCTATTGGAAAGCAAATAGTAACTATGGGTGTCGTTTTGATTCTTTCTGGACTTATTCCGTTTTTATTCGGAATACCAGATCGTTCTCTACCTCGAATCGGCGGCAATTTAAGTAACACTTTCATTGATGACTTATTACTGGGTGTAGTTAATTCTTTAGCTACCATTGGTATTAGAATTAAATATCATATGCTTTTAGGATTCTTTATAGCTTTTGTAATATTAGCAATAATATTTATTATGTTGAAATATACTAAGTGGGGCTTAGGAGTTAGAGCTACGGCTTCTAATGAAAAAGTAGCTTCAATGATGGGAATCAACACTAGGTTCATCACTGCTATGAGTTGGGCAATTGCTGGTGGGTTAGGTGCCTTAGCAGCGGTTTTAATCGCATCAAATAAAGGTACTTTTGGAAACGTGACCATCTATTTTATGATTGCGATTCAAGTACAAGCGTTCTTTGCAGCAATCTTGGGAGGTTTTTCAACATTTCATGGCCCAGTTATAGGGATTGTTCTTTTAACGATATTAAACAATTTATTTTCTACTTACTTTAACCCTTGGGGAAATACAGTTTTGTATTTGTTCATTATGTTTGTTGTTTTATTAAAACCACTGGGGTTATTCGGTAAGAAGATTGCGAAGAAGGTGTAATTTATGGAAAAATTTAAATTATATCTCAAAAAAATTTCAAAACATCCATTCTTTGGGTTCATATTATTTGGTATTGCTTTAACCTTAATACCAATATTCAATGATTATCTATCGATTACCTTTGTAGCTTCAATTGCTAAAACTTTAATTTTCTTTATTGTAGGATTGGGTTTTTCCTTACTGATAGGTTATGGTGGTTTAGCTTCTTTAGGAACATCATCTTTTATAGCGATTGGTACCTTTACGATTTATACAGTTATGGATGTGTTTAACCTACCTTTTGCCTTAGCTTTTCTAGCTGGAGTAATTATTGCATTATTTGTTGGTACTTTATTTGGTGTCGTATCTTTGAGAATTGAGGGTATGTACTTAGCGATTGTTACTTTGGGATTATCTGAAATAATGATTGAGTTATTTAAGAACTTTGATCGTTTTACTGGAGGAGTTTCTGGAACTACATTCTCTGTTTTTGAACTTTTTGGACAAAGCTTAACTCAAAATCAAACTTTTATTATTCTAATCATAGCGGTTATCATCGCGATGATGTTGACTTATAATTTAATATATAGTCCAACGGGAAGAGCGCTTTTAGCGGTAAAAAACAGTGATTCAGCTGCACAAGCAATGGGAATAAGTGTTATAAAATATAGGTTGCTAGCATTTATGGTTTCAACAGTATATGCTGTAATCGGCGGTATCTTCTATATGGGATATGTTAAATTCTCGATGGGTTCTACTTGGGGGCTTGCAATTTCATTGAATATACTCGCTGCTGTTGTGGTTGGGGGATCAAAATCGATATGGGGAGTTTTAATAGGAACATTTGTAATTTTCGGTTTAGATTTAATGGTATTTAAAAACATTTTTTCTAATGGTCCTTTAGCAAATTTTTCTTTCATAATAAGTGGGGTATTAATTATAGTTGTAATTATGTATTTCCCTAATGGGATAGTGGGATTATTTACTAAACTTAAATGGAAAATCAAAGAAAAAATTCTTCTTTGTAAAACTAAAAAGGAGAATCAAAAATGATAAATTCAATTATTAATAATATAAGAAAAAAGATAAATCATTTATTAAGAGTTTATTTTACAAGAATATTAGTTAAACTATATAAGAAAAGAATATTTATACAAAATGAGATAGATTATAAAGATGAACAATTTGCTACAGCGAAAAAGCCTCCGACCAAAGAAGAAAAAGAAAAAATTATCGAAGGGATTGCGAAAAAAGAGAAAAAAATTGATAACTTAATTGCAAAATACAAGAATAAAAGAGATAATTTAAGTAAATTAATGATCAAACGTTTAGATGATAAATTTAAAGAATTAGAATTACAAAACAAAGAAGAAGAGAAGCAAATCGAACTTTTAAAAAGCGAAATAGAGCAATTTAAACTTAAGAGTTCAAATAAGGAAACGTTAAAAAGAATTAAAAGTTTAAACAAAAAGATTAATAAAAAAGAAACTTTAATTTCTGATAATAAACGAATGATTAGTATTCAAGCTTCAAGAAAAGAAGTTGAAGAAAGTTCTGATATTCATCTTTCTCTATCACACTTAACTATGAAATTTGGAGGATTAAAAGCGGTTGACGATTTATCTTTTGATGTTAAAAAAGGTGAAATATTCGGACTTATCGGTCCAAATGGAGCTGGGAAGACAACGGTTTTTAATTGCATAACTCAGTTTTACAAACCTAATGAAGGTAATATCTTCTTTAATGACCAAAATAATGAAACAAACTCACTTTTAGATTTTAAGGTTCATGAAATAATTAATTTAGGTATTGTTAGAACTTTTCAGAATGTTGAATTAGTATGGGAATTATCAATCTTGGATAACTTATTAGTTGGAGCGCATTCTATGTATCAAGCAAGTTTTTTCTCTCAATTATTTCACTTGCCAAAATTAAGATATGAAGAAAAGGTATTAAAGACAAAGGCATTAGATATATTGAGTGAATTAGGTTTACTACAATATAAAGATTTATTACCATATGGATTACCTTATGGAGTTTTAAAAAAGATTGAACTAGCTAGAACATTGATGACAAAACCTAATTTGATTATCCTTGATGAACCAGCTGCTGGACTAAATGATGCGGAAACTCAAGAATTAGGAAATACAATAAAATCAATAAGAGACAGATTTAATTTAACAATCTTTTTAGTAGAACATGATATGGGCTTAGTTATGGATATTTGTGATACTGTTTGTGCAATATCTTTCGGTAAAAAGTTAGCTATTGGAACGCCTCAGGAAATACAAAAAAATGCTCTTGTAAAAGAAGCGTATCTAGGGGGTGAGTGATAATGGCAAATATTTTAGAAATTAATGATTTAGAAATTGATTATGGTATTGTTAAAGCCATTAAGAAAGTTTCTATGAATGTAGAAGAAGGAACTATAGTTGCGATACTTGGGGCTAATGGCGCAGGAAAAACTTCATTAATTCGGAGCGTTTCAGGTGCTGTGAAAGTGACTTCAGGACAAATATTATTTAGAGGAGAAGATATAACAAACAAAGATTCGTATAAAATTGCTTCTAAAAATATTATGGCTTCTCCTGAGGGAAGAATGATACTAGCCGGTTTAACTGTGGAAGAGAATTTACTAGTTGGTGCTTATAGTTTAAAAGCAATAACAAGAGAAGGCTTAAAAATCACAAAAAGGCAAAGAACTAACGAGATATTAGAAAGAGTTTTTAGGTATTTTCCAGTACTTAAAGAAAGAAGAAAGCAACAAGCATCAACTTTATCAGGTGGTGAACAACAGATGTTAGCTATCGGTAGAGCCTTGATGGGGGAACCTGAACTTTTATTACTTGATGAACCTTCCTTAGGGCTTGCCCCTTTGATTGTTAAAGATATTTTTAATATCGTCAAACAAATCAAAGAAGAAGGTAAAACCATTTTAATGGTTGAACAAAATGCTTTACAAACTTTAAAAATTGCTGATTATGCTTATGTTTTAGAATTGGGTAAAGTTCATTCTGAAGGTAAAGCAAATGAATTATTAGCTGATGACAGTTTGGTTCAAGCATATTTAGGAAATACAAAATAAAATACCGACAGAAATGTTGGAAAATATAAAGGAGAAAAATAAATGAAAAAGTTTTTATTATTATTTGTGCTAGGGTTAGTATTCACTCTAGCGGCTTGTGGATCAAATCTACCAGAGCTTGATGTTGAGGAATATGATGTTCCTGAAGTCCCTGCTAGTTTAGTCCAAGGCGTTACGAGTACTGAAATTCTTGTTGGAAATACTTCACCAAAAACTGGTGGTTTTGCAGCAGTAGGTATTCCGTTTAATGCAGCTATTGAAGCTGTTTTCCTAGATTATAATAACAATCTAGAAGAAGGACAAAGAAGTATTAGATTCGTTACTTATGATGATGGTTCTGATGCTGATACTGGTTTAACTAATACTAAAAAATTAGTTGAAGAAGATAAAGTGTTCGCGCTTGTTGGTCATGTTGGTACAGGTACTGTTGGCGCTACTTTACCTTATTTATTAGAAAAACATATTCCTATGGTTTATGCTGCTACTGGTATCAATAACCTTTACTTCCAAAACACACCAGGAAACCCAATTTTTGCTGTTCAACCAATCTATAAAACTGATGGAAGAATTGCTTATGCACGTGCTATTAACGAAGCTTTCTTTGGTGAAAATAACGATGAAGTATTGTCTGAAGATGCAAAAATTGGTGTAATGTACACTAATGATGATGCTGGTAAATCAATCGCTGCTGGTATCATTGAAGAAGCTAAATTACAAGGAAGAGAAAAAGATTTAATCGTTCTTTCATTTGAAGATGCTACAATTGATTCAACTGTTAAAAATTTACTTTCTAAAAACCCTGAAGCAATTATTGTTGCTGGTAATCAAGGACCTTTTGCCAATACATTAGTTGCTTTAGATGACAATGGAAATACTACACCAGTATTTACATCTTATGTTAATACTAACGCTTCAACAATCACTATTCAAGATTATGGATTTGATATTTATGGATCTGCTTGGATTGATATTTCTGACCCAGATGGTTTTTATGGTTTATCTCAAGAATACTGGGATTTCACAGCTGTTATGACAGCTGCTGGATATGGTGCTGATAACGCTACTGAAAACTATACAGCTAATGCGTTTGCAATGGCTGGTTATGTAGCTGCTAAAGTATTCTTAGCTGGTTTAGATAATGTTGATGGCGAATTAACATTCAAAACTTTCATTGAAGCTATGGAATCTGCACCGCTTGATGTACCAATGGGTGGTTTTATAGATTATTCTAATGGTATGCGTTGGGGAATCTCTTCAATGTCTTTATCAAAATTAGTTTATACAGCTGCTGATGGCGAAACTGCTGCTAGCCATGCGTTCGTTAAAGTTGCTGAAATTCAATCATTGGAAGAAATTTACGAATAAGAAAACTTTTTGGGTATATATAGGGAGAGTTAATCTCTCCCTTGAACCCCAAAGTCATAAGTAAGAGAGGTTAATATGAAAAGTGCAAAAATTGTTACTATCGACAAAATATATGATCTAATCGAATCAAAAATGGAAATAGTAGTTGGCATGGCTGCCAACGAACCACAAGAATTTATGAAGAACCTACACATCATTGCTGACAGAGTAAAAAATGTCACAGTGACCAACTGTCTGCCGATAACTGAGGCTGACTTTTTCACCAACGA
>CAZJAP010000044.1:0-5908 GCA_964544325.1 uncultured Candidatus Izemoplasmatales bacterium
CGAATGTAGTACCTTTGGGTGCAAGACTAGGTCGTTGCCAGGCCAATTCTTTCAATAAAAAAATCTTGATTTTATAATCAGGATTTTTTTTATTTTAATCAATATATGTAAAAAAAGTACAAAGATTCCCATTTTTCTTCTTAAAAATGATATAATTTTTATAATAAATGACAAAACTAAAAAACGTGGTGATTCTATGGAAAAAATGATATATCTCTACATTTACGCAATATTAATATTAATTACTATCTTTTTTTCTATTAAAAAGCAAAAACAAACTAATCTTGTCGCAACAAGTCTTTATCAAAAGATAGTTTTTTTAACAATAATAATGATAATAATTGATGCTTCCCATGAGTATTTAATTGGTTCTAGCGGAAGTTTTAATTCCTTTTTGCTTAGATTAATAACAGTATTAATTTATGCTTTTCCCTCACTAATTGCGATTATTTGGTTTAAATATTCTTATCTATTAGTATACCGTAAAGAAAATTTTAACAACATTAAGTACTATCTTTTTTTATTACCTTTAATAATTAATTTTATCTTATCTATTGCTAGTTTATTTTGGCCAATTTATTTTAAAATATCTGAAACCAATGTCTATGAAAGAGGTAATATTTATTTCCTTTCAATTATATTACAGTATTTTTACATGATAGTTCCTATAATAATTGTCTTTTTAAATCAAAAGCGACTTAGAAGTGATAAATTTTATCCTCTAATTTTCTTCACTATACCGCCGATGATTGCGGGTATTATTCAAGCTTTTAATTATGGAATGCTTTTAGCTTGGCCAGCGTTTTCTTTCTCGATTTTTTTAGGTTATATTTTCATTCAATCCAAATTAATTTCTATTGATTACTTAACCGGTTTAATGAATAAGGGAGCTTTTGAAAATTATATTGAAGAAATCAATTTCTACAATCGTAAAAAAGAAGTTCTATCTATAACTCTTCTAGATCTTGACGGTTTAAAATTATTCAATGATAATTATGGCCATTTAATGGGTGATAAAGTTTTGAGTTCATTCGCTGAATGTATTATGAAAAGTTTTGATAAAAATGACTATCTAGCTAGAATTGGTGGAGATGAATTTGTTATTATCAAATATGTCAAAAATAATATAGATTTAGAAGATTCTATTAAACGTTTGAGAGATTGTGTTAAAAACTTAGGGCTAGAAAGTAATTTACCTTTATCTTTTTCCTTTAGTTGCGGTTATGGAATTTATAATCCAGATGAATATTCGTCTTTTAAAGAACTGTTAGAGCGGGTCGATAAAAAAATGTATGAAAAAAAGGCTTTAAAAAAAGCCTAATTAGAGGGATTCCTTTTAAAAAAGGATTCCTTTTTTTATGTTGTTTTAATAATTTTTCTTACCCAAAATTTAGAGTTAATAAGATTCGTTATTATAAATACTATCGCAATTAAAATGGCAAAAGATGAAATCATGGATAATTGATATAGAGGTTTAGAGATTTCAAATATGAAAGCTAAAGGCGATCCAGTGGCTTTATTAAGCAACATGAAATCTTTATCCAATAAAATATTAAATGAATGGGCTATTGCGGCGAAGGTAATTCCTACGGTCATTGCTTTCGGATAATCTTTAATCTCAAATTGATAAATTTTATTTTTTAACAAATATATACTAGAAAATATCATTAAGCCATGATAGAAAAAAGAAATTAACGGCAAGATGTTATCCTTTAAAGGTAACCAGTTTTCTTGAGATCCTAAAATATTGGTAGGAAGCGCTAAAGCCATAATTCCAGCAACTAACACTATAGCGAAACTAGCTGGCAACAAATATTTTTCCACTAAAGTTTTATTTTTTATTAGTAAAATCACAGGATATAAATAAAGTGGTAAAGAACATAAGTGGAAAGGTAATTGATAAATAGGAAAACTTCCATCTATATATATAATATATCCTAATTTAGCTATTTCCAGCAGATAAAAAACAATGGTAAAAAAAATCATTTTTTGCTTATTTGTTAGTTTAAGTTTTTTTAATATGTAGTTGAAAACAATAAAAAACAAAGCAATAAACAACAATCCAATAAGATGCTTAGAACCAAATAATTGTGCTTGTAAAAAGTGCATTCTATCCAAATCCTTCCTTGAGATAATTAGTATATCATAAACTAGTTAATTATTGGAAGGTAAAACGCTTTCTAAAAAAACATTTTATTGATTATTAATTCAATAATAAATTTTAGTTTTTTATAAGCGTGTTTATTTTTGTTTTTAAAAATGATAGAATATTACTAATAAATTTATAGATAAAAAGGAATGGATATGACAAAATACAAAGTTGTGCAAACGCAAGAATTTAATTTAGAACAATTAACTCAAGTATATCACTTGGATCAACTTGTATATTCTGAAGCTATGGCTGGTAATATCAAAAGTGATTCAAAAAGATTTAAGAAAGTACCAGAATCATTTTTACTTTTAATGGATATGAACAATATTATCGGATATATTTGTTTCTTTCCTGTAACAGACGTTTTTTATAACGGTATGCTTTCAAGCGATAAGCTGTATGATAATAATATCGTTCCTAAAGATATGGAAACTTTTAAAAGTGGAAGCAGTCATCATATTTTTATAATTTCCATGGTTATTAATCCAGACTATAAAGGACAAGGATTATTCAGAATGCTTACTAAAGCATTTAAAGATCGGATAAAGAAATATCATGATGAAGGATATTTAATATCAGATATTAGTGGTTATGCAGTATCAGGAGCGGGAGAACATATTCTAAAAAGTTTTGGCTGTGAAATAGTAAAAGAAATTTATGATGAAGAAGAAGGTTCAGCTAAACTATATATTGGTGATTATAAAAAATTTCTTGAAGGAGTATAAAAAGCATGAGTAGCGATCTATTTATTCTCGTTCCTTGTAATACAATTACAGGATTTGATAATTTAAAAATACTTAGTCAAAAGAAAATGAATGCTTACGCCAAATCTTATCTAGATAATTTGAGCATAATAACAAAAACCGAATTAGTTGATAGAGTCTCAAAATCCTTTGATCGATATTATTTAGGTGAATACGACTTAGCTGTTTTATCAGATGAGTTTAATGAAAAACTAGAAGAAAAACATATTATTGATTCTACTAAAGCTAATCTTTTTATAACAGCTTGTGAAAGGACTAAACTGGCTGTTTTAACTATTGTTATATGTGACTATTTAGGTAATTCTACCAATATTCTTGATCAAGTAACAAGGGAAGAATTGGCGTTTAAAACAGGACAGTTAGCTTATCTAGAAGATTTTCTATTTACCAATTTTCAAATTATTAAAAATGGTGAAGCTAAAACTTGTTTGATTCAAAACCAAAAGAGTGACATAAAAGACGTTCTTTATTATATGGCTAATGAAACTAATGATTCAGGTTTGGTAGAAACTAAAATAATTTCCGAAAAATATAAAAAATTCTCTTTGGATAATGTAGCTGTTTATGATTTTAGTGATATTTATGTTTCCGAATCAGTTGTTTATCAGGTAATTAATGATAAAAATACCCAGAACAAATTACAATATGAAGGGTTATTGATTTTTATTGTAGAGTTATTGGTTATGAAATTAAGCGCAATTTATAGAACCAATAATAAAGTTCAAAAATCATTAGAAGAGGATGAAGGCATTAATGTTAAGGAATATGAAAAACTTTCTAATGAATTTGCGAATACATTATCAATTTGGCAAATAAACATCTATCGATATAAAGGCGCACAAACAATAGCTGACACTATCTCAGAAAGATTTGAAATAGATAAGGTCAGAGAAAATTATAAAGATAATGATGAAATGCTCCAAAATATCATTAATACAAGAAATGTTAAGAATGCAATAAAGGAATCAAATATTTTGTTTTACGTAGCTATCTTATTATTCATAAAAGATTTCTTTATCATAGTAAGAAGCATTTTCTTATTCTTTAGCGGAACTCATGAATTTTCATCCGGAGATGTTTTTGGTCTTTCTACGTCATTTGTTACATTGTTAATTGTACTATTTATCTATCACAGTAGATTTAAAAATTTAGGTAAGAGAAGAAGTTAAGTTTTTACCTAAAAAGATAGGAGACTTATGGTTTTAGGTTTTATTGCATTATTTTATTTTGTATTTTCTGCTTATATAATCTGGTTTGCTAAGAAAAAACCGGAAAAAATATGGGTTAGATTCATCTATTCTTTTTTAGTAATAGTTTTCACAACTTTATTGACTAATTTTTCTTTTTCGCCTCAAACTTCTTATAAGATAAAATCTTTTCCTTTCAATCTTGATCGCGATTATTCGCAAATAATCGAGGTTGAAGATTATGCCATTGTTGCGTATCCTAGTGGGCGTGAATTAGATACAAGCTCAGGATATGACTTTTATATTTTCCAAAAGTTTTTGGAAGGCTATATAGATTCCGGAATAGAAGTTGGTGATTCTTGGTTTGAAAATGAAGATAGTAGTCATTCAATATTCATTAAGGCCATAATAATTGAAGAAAAAGCTTATTTCTTGCTTTATCACAGAGATTTGGCAAAGTATGATTCGCTTAAAATTGGTGATTTAGAAGTAGACTTAGATATCGACTTAAGTAATCCATTCATCTTATTTGAGAGAATAAGTACTGGAGATGAGCCTCTTATTATTACTATAGACGGGGTAGAATACACTTCTCCATTTACTGAAGATTTAAATCAGTAAAAAAATCTAATAAATCAAGTAAAATCAGAAACTTTTTACTTGATTTTTTTTTATAATATTATATAATATAAAAGGTTAAAAATTTCATTAATAATTAAAACTTGACACACCTAGTATAGTGGTGTATAATACTGTTGCTTTAATTTTTAATTATTCGAAGGTTGCGTGAGCAGCCTTATAAAAATGAGACAAGCGCACCTCCCGGGTGTGTGGGTATGAAAGGAGGAATATACATGCCAACTATTAACCAGTTAATCAAAAAAGGACGCCAAGACAAAATTAAGAAGTCAAAGTCACCACAATTGAATATCGGGTTTAACAGCTTACAAAAGAAATATACTGATGTTTCTTCTCCACAAAAACGTGGTGTTTGTGTCAGAGTTGCGACTATGACTCCAAAGAAACCTAACTCAGCTTTAAGAAAGTATGCTCGTGTCCGTTTATCAAATGGCGGTGAAGTTAACGCATATATCCCTGGTATCGGACACTCTTTACAGGAACATAGCGTTGTATTGATTCGTGGTGGACGTGTTAAAGACTTACCTGGTGTTCGTTACCATATCGTTAGAGGAACACTAGATACAACAGCTGTTGACAAAAGAATGCAAAGCCGTTCTAAGTACGGAGCTAAGAGACCTAAAGATGCAAAAGCAAAAAAATAATTTAACTATAAGTTCAAGAATTTTGAAAGGAGGAATTACTTATGCCTCGTAAAGGTAAAATCGTTAAGAGAGATGTTTTACCCGATCCGATTTATAATTCAAAATTAGTTACAAAACTAATTAATGGAATTATGTTGGACGGTAAAAAGAACGTTGCTCAAAATATCTTATATAATGCGTTTACAAGAATTAATGAAATCACTGGTAAAGAACCAATGGAAGTATTTAATGAAGCTTTAAATAATATCATGCCTGTTTTAGAAGTAAGAAGCCGTCGTATCGGTGGACAAAACTATCAAGTTCCAGGTGAAGTTAAAGCTGACAGAAGAACGACTTTAGGTTTAAGATGGTTAGTTCAATACTCTCGTTCTCGTAATGAGAAAACAATGGAAGAAAGATTGGCAAAAGAAATCGTTGATGCAAGCAATAACACAGGAGCATCAGTTAAGAAGAAAGAAGATATGCACAGAATGGCAGAAGCTAATAAAGCTTTCGCACATTATAGATTTTAATTAAAGGAAG
>CAZJAP010000045.1:0-5887 GCA_964544325.1 uncultured Candidatus Izemoplasmatales bacterium
CTTTGTTTTTTGCTGTCAGGGTCAGGAACCGGAACAGCTGATAAAAGAGCTTTTGTATAAGGATGCATTGTGTTGTTGAAGATTTGTTCAGTAGTACCATGTTCAGCAACTGATCCTAAATACATAACCATAATTTCATCAGAAATATATTCTACAACAGATAAGTCATGGGAAATAAATATATAAGTAATTCCCATTTTTTGTTGTAATTCAACCAACAAGTTAATAATTTGCGATTGAATTGAAACGTCCAATGCACTAACTGGCTCATCGCAGATAATTAAATCTGGTTTTAAAGCAAGTGAACGAGCAATGGAGATTCTTTGACGTTGTCCACCGGAAAATTCATGTGGATAACGGCTATAGTAATATGCTGGTAAACCGCATAATCTCATGGTTTCAATGATATAGTCCTTATGTTCTTCTTTTGGAACAATTCCATGTTGACGAACAGCTTCACCAATGATTTCACCAATTGTCATACGTGGTGAAAGTGATGAATATGGATCTTGGAAAATGATTTGGATCTTCGGACGAAGTTTAGTCATTTCCTTTTTAGAAATAGAAACTAAATCAATATCATCATACATTACTTTACCGTCTGTAATTGAATGTAAACGAAGGATCGTTCTACCTAAAGTAGTTTTACCGCAACCTGATTCACCAACAACACCTAATGTTTTGCCTTCGTCGATAGTAAAACTTACACCGTCAACTGCTTTTACAAAGTGTTTTTGTTTAGTTAACCAACTTGAACCAAGCGGGAAATATTTCTTTAAATTTTCAACCACTAAAATTGGTTTTTCATTTTTTTCTTCAGGAGCAGACTTACTAACTACGTTTTTAACAACTTTTTCTGCCGTTTGTTCAACATTGTTATTTTTTGGCATTTTTGTCTACCTCCTTCAACTTAGCTTTAATATCCTTTTTCATTTCGTCAGCTAAATAACACGCTACATGATGTGTAGGTGAAACTTGTACTAATTCTGGATAAGCACCATTACATTTGTCAAAACGTTTGTTACATCTATCTCTGAAGTAACAATAGTTTGGTAAGTTAATTGGGTTAGGAACTGTACCAGGAATTGTATATAATTTTTCTTTATTAGCTGCTAGTCCAGGAATACTCTTTTGTAAACCGATAGTATATGGATGAATTGGTTGTTTGAAAATTTCACGAACTGTACCTTTTTCAATAATTCTACCAGCGTACATAACAACAACATAATCAGCCATTTCCGCAATAACCCCAAGGTCATGCGTAATTAACATGATTGAACCGTTGATATCATTCTTGATATTTCTTAAAAGGTCAAGAATTTGAGCTTGAATAGTAACATCAAGAGCAGTTGTAGGTTCATCAGCGATAATTAAGTTAGGGTCACATAAAAGAGCCATAGCAATCATAACTCTTTGTCGCATACCACCAGATAATTCATGTGGATAACGGCTATAGATTGATTCAGGCATCGCAATATTAACAGTTTTTAACATCGCAATTGATTTTTCTTTAGCTGCTTCCTTAGTCATATCTGGAAAATGTAAGAATAAAACTTCGTCTAACTGGTTACCAATTCTAAAAACCGGATTCAAAGATGTCATTGGTTCTTGGAAAATCATTGACATTTCTTTACCACGAATCTTATTCATATCAGCCTTAGGAACATTAGCAATATTATAAGCTTTACCGTCTTTTGCGTTATAACGGATTTCGCCCTTGAAAATTTGGCCGGTAGGTGCTTGTAACAACTTCATCAATGATAAACTTGTAACACTCTTACCGCATCCACTTTCTCCAACAACACCAACGATACTTCTTTTAGGAATGTCGAAAGACACCCCGTCAACAGCCTTTACAACACCGGCATCAGTAAAGAAATAAGAATGCAAGTTGTCAAACTCAACAACGTTATTTGGATCACGCATCTTAGTAATGTATTCTTCTTCAGGTACGTTTTTTCTGTTATTACGTTTTTCCAATTCTTTAATTATTTGATTATTTTCTTTAGCAGTTCTTTTTATTTCTTCTCTTGAAATAAAATGCTTAGATTCTTGTTTTTTCTTTTCTTTTCTTTCTTTTAAAACATCTTTAATATTTTTCATCAATAACTACCTCCTCATCTTCGGGTCAAATGCATCACGTAAACCATCACCGATAAAGTTGAAAGCCAAAACGGCCATAACAATCATAATACCGGCTGGGACCCAAATGTTTGGATAGTTTTGAAGAACATCTCGACCTTCTGCCCCACTAGTTGAACTAATCATTGTACCCCAAGCTGCATAAGGGAAAGGAACCCCAATACCTAAGTAAGAAAGTGTTGATTCAGTAAGAATAATACCCCCTAAACCTAAAGTTGCTTGAACAATGATTTGTGGCATAACATTTGGAATAACATGTTTAAATATTTTACGTCTTGTTGTAAGGCCGGTCGCTTCAGCTGCAGTCATATATTCAAGTTCTCTAATACCAAGAACCTGACCACGAACGAGCCGGGCAATACCGCTCCAACCAAAGAAGGTCAGAATACCCATGAGATAGAAAATCCTGTGTCGTGCTTGAACTCCCCACCCATCAATCAATGCTGCTGCGAGCATCAAAATAGGCAACCCTGGCAAACAGTTGAAAATATCAACAATACGCATGATTATTTGGTCTGTTACACCTCCAAAATAACCTGATATAGATCCAAAGAACATACCAATGATAACTTCAGAGAAAATAACGATAAAACCTAATGTTAAAGAAACTCTACCACCGTACATAAGTCTTGTTAATACATCATAACCATATTGGTCTGTACCTAACAAGTGATTCCAACTAGGTGGAGTTTTTGTATAAACTTTATAAGGGTCACTTACTTCATAAAAATAGTAAGTTACTTCTTCTTCTAAACCAGTTTCTTCATTTATCTCAGGAACTACAATCTGGTGAGGTAAAATTGATACAACCCATTTAAACTCAGTTGTTGCTTCAACTTCCCCATAAGGCGAGAAAAGCGGTCCGATAAATGAGAAAGCAAACATGATAGCTAAAGTCACTAGTCCGACAATTGACAATTTACTTCTAAAGAAACGACGTAAAACAAGTCGCCCAGGACTAATTACTTTTGCGGAGTCAGCTAAAGATACTTCTTGTTGTTCAACTACATCTTCTTGAGTTGAAAGGTTTTTAATTTCTTCAATGTCTTTTTTATTTTCACTCATCTTCGCTCTACCTCCTCTTTATCAAACTAACTCTAGGGTCAACAACTGCATACATAAGGTCAGATAACAATGTACCTATAACTGTAAGTGTTGACAAGAATAAGTTGTATGCCATAACAAAAGGAATATCCCCCATCGTTACAGCTTTATAAGCTGCTTTACCAATACCATCGATACTAAAGATAGTTTCAGTGATCATTGCTCCACCGAATAAACCAGGTAAAATACCAGCCAAAATTGTTACTAATGGGATAAGAGTATTTCTAAAAGCATGTTTATAAATAACTTTATGTTCACTTAACCCCTTTGCTCTTGCAGTTCTAATATAATCTGAATTTAGAACTTCAAGCATATTTGTACGTGTATAACGCATCAACCCACCAATAGATAGGATAACCAATACTGTGATTGGTAACACAAGGTGATGCATGTAATCTATAAGAACAGGTAAAGTGGAGTTTGGATCGGTTAAACCGGCATACGGGAACCATCCTAACTGAATCGAAAAGATTCTTAATAACAACGCACCGAAGAAGAATGATGGTAATGAAATACCCATCATCGCCAGGACGGTAACACTGTAGTCAACAACTCCATACTGTTTGGTTGCTGAAGTTATTCCCAATGGGATTGCAATAGCAAATTGTAAAATTGTCGCTATAAGTGCAATAATAAAGGAAATTGTACTTTTACTCGCAATAATATCAAGAACATTAGAACTTGATACCGGTTTTGTAAGTTGAGTACCGTCAGGGGCCAGAACTGGATTCCCCTCCGAATCAAAGAGTGGTTCTAATTCACCTGTATTAATCGTAAAGATGAATGATTCACCCCAATTCCCTTCTAAGATATTTCCAGCCCAAATAAGGTATCCTTCAAAGATACCGCTTGTAAGGCCATATGTTTCTCTTTGTCTTTCAACTAAATCAGCTACAGCACCAGTTTCATCTAGTGCAAGTTGAGCTGCATATTTAGCTTGGACAAAGTCAAGACCTGGTTTAATTCTAACCAAGCCATAGATAATAATTGATACACCAAATAGTATCAATACAGATAGTGCAAGTCGTTTAATAATATATTTAATCATATTGACAATAACAAGGCTCAATCTCATCGACTGAGCCTCATTCTCCTTGTTAAAATTTTGTTAAGCTATTTTTTGAAGTTTTAAAACTATAAATTAGTCTTCGTAACCAACTAATACTGAAACTGTTTCGTTACCTTGTGTTCCATCTGCGAAACTAACTTTCCATAATTCAGCTAATGGTCCCCAATAAGGAGTAACTGAAGTTGAAAGAGTAGTTTGATCGATTACTGAACCATTGTAAACGAATAAGTTCTTTCTTTGATAAGTAGGAATTTCAATATTTAATTGAGCTAATACTTCTAATGCTTTTTCATAAATTGGTTTTCTTTCTTCTGGTAACATGTAAGTTGTACCTTCTTCAATTAATTCAGCAAGGTAAACTAATGCTTCTTTTTGGTTCATTTCAACTGTAGTTCCATCTAATTTTACAACGTCGATAGTACCTAGAGCGTCATCATCACCATTTTCATATAACCAAACGATACCGTTAGAAATTACTGATTCAGCTTGAGATTCGAAATGATATACTTGATACATATCTGGATCTTGTGCTGATTGCCATGCTAATGCATATGAACCGACAGGGCTCTTCTTAATATTAGCGATTAGACTTTCATCAGTTTTAACTTCTACTGTGAAACCAAGTGATTGAAGTAATGTTTGAGCTTTCAAATAAACACCACCAGCTGGATGGGCTGAAGCGTCTGAAGGAAGTGTGAACACGATTGGATCTTCAACAGAACCAGCGTTTCCACCAAAGTCAGATACTACACCGTCTGTAAATACAACACCAGCAGCTTCGAAATAGCTAATAGCAGATGCTAAAGTTTCATCGAATGGATAAATTGCTTCAGCGCCTTCTGGATATGACCAAGAAACTTGTGATTGTGATCTATAGATTAAGTCAGCTAATCCATTTGGATAGTAATCTAATACTTTAGAAGTATCTAAAACTGTAGTAATAGCAACACGATATTCAAGATTAGGATAAACTTGAGGGTTAAGTAAGATATAACCATATCCTAAGTTATCAACTAAAACAGCAACTAAATCTTCGTCTAATGCAACGTCTTCCATAACGTCAGCTGTCGCACTAACTGTAGCATAATGAACGTCTCCAGCTTCTAGAGCACTGTATTCAGCACCTGAAGAAACGATCTTAAGAGCTATTTTATTGATGTTTGAGTTATAAACGTTAACGCCACCCATAGTTTCGAAGTTATCATTTCTAATGAATGAAACTGTACCATCACCAGCGTCTACGCCTACAAATTTATGAGTACCAGCACCCATAGGAGCACCATTGAATGTTTCTAGATGAGCCATGAATAAAGGATTATTCCATTCTACACCATAGTTAACAATAGCTCCAGTTGGATATGTATACCCAGCTGTATAATAATGTTGAGGAGCAACAGTAACGCCTAATGAAAGGATTGCTTTAGGGTTTTGTTGAGTTAAAACAACTTTAACTGTTTCGAATTCTTCACCATCAATAGTTTTTGTTCCTTTTACTAAACCAGCAATGTTAGGAACTGAACCTTCTGATGCATAAGATGAAGTAAAGATTTCTTTTGCTGAATCTACGAAGTT
>CAZJAP010000046.1:0-2843 GCA_964544325.1 uncultured Candidatus Izemoplasmatales bacterium
GCGAAGACGATTATTTGAAAAGAAGAGAGCATCTAGCTTCTTTAAGTGACGAAGAATTAAAAACAATGTTTTGGGATTTAGCAGAAAAAACTGTTGAACCATTAGTTGATTTAGCGTATAAGAATACAACACCTGCGATTGAAAGAAGCGTTCTTTTAAGAATGGGTTTCTCAAGTTTGGAAGCTAAAGATATTGTTGATAAGGTAATAACTCATGGTCTTATTGGTAAAGGTGCTGGACATGTAGTTTATCGCCTAGCAAAACTAGAAAATCTTGAAATTAGAGAAGCCGGTTTAAAACTTATCAATAACCAAGGTTTCGAAATTGTCAAAAAAAGTTTTAAGGGGTAGATAAAGATGAAAGTAAATGAAAAGTTAAATATCCTTGAAATATTAAAAGACTTAGATAAATATGAACCTAGGAGACGTGGATGGACTTGGCGTGAACCTATTCCAAATTTAGAAATGTCTGGCAATGTCTATTCAGATGCTTCTAAACCTCTTAAAAATAGTATTCCCCTACCTGCAGCAAAATATTTTAATAATATTGATCCTCAACCAATTCAAGTCATTACTTCAGAAATTGCAAGTGGTCGATTTGAAGATGATATTCGGAGAATGAGAATGGCAGCTTGGCATGGGGCTGATCACTTAATGGTTATTAGAACAGCTGGCCAATCACATTTTGATGGTCTAATAGAAGGCACACCTCAAGGTGTAGGTGGTGTCCCTATCACAAGAAAACAAGTTAGAGCTCAAAGAAAAGCTTTAGATATTATTGAAGATGAAGTGGGTAGACCTATTAATTATCACTCTTATGTTAGTGGTGTTGCTGGTCCGGATATAGCTGTTATGTTCGCTGAAGAAGGCGTAAATGGCGCTCATCAAGATCCTCAATATAACATTCTTTATCGTAACATAAATATGGTTAGATCTTTTGTAGATGCTGCTGAAAGCAAAAAAATTATGGCTTGGGCTGATATTTTACAAATTGATGGAGCTCATAACGCTAACGCTACTGCTATGGTAGCATGGAAAGTAATGCCTGAACTAATGGTTCAACACGCTATAAACAGTTTATTCTCTGAAAAAGTAGGCATTAAAAAACAAAATATAGCATTATCAACAGTGCCACCCACAGCAGTACCTGCACCTGACTTAAAAATTAATTTACCATATGCTAAAGCTTTAAGAGATTTCTTTAGTGATTATAAAATGCGAGCTCAAATGAATACTAAATATATGGAATCTTCAACTAGAGAAGCAACAGTTACTCATGTTTTAAATATGATGATTTCTAAACTTACTTCTGCTGATATCCAATCAACTATTACTCCTGATGAAGGCAGAAATGTTCCTTGGCATATGTATAATGTAGAAGCTTGTGATACAGCAAAACAAGCTCTTATTGGTATGGATGGACTTTTAGAAATGGTAGAACTTAAAAATGACGGTTATTTACCTAAAAAAGTTAGAGAACTAAAAGAAAGAGCTATTCTTTTCTTTGAAGAATTACTAGAGTCTGGCGGTTATTTTCAAGCTGTTGAGGATGGTTTCTTCATCGATTCTGGTATTTATCCAGAAAGAAATTATGACGGTATATCTAGAAAAATAAATGGTGGAATTGGTGCAAATACAGTTTATGAAAGAGACGAAGATTATTTTGCTCCTGTTACAGCGCATTTTGGCTACAATAACTATAAACAATATGGACTAGATGATGGTGAATCTCCTTCTAAATTAATCGATGGTTCTACATTCGAAGTTCGTGAAAAAATACAATATATAGATGAATTAGATGAAGAGGATAATGTTAATGTAAGACTTCAAGAAACTAAAAAATACTTAAATTCTAATTTAATTAAACCGGAAGTAGAGTGGGCTGGTGACGGAGTTTTAGTTTTTGATGTTACTTTACCAACTTCTGTAAGATATGCTGAAGCAGCTGCTTTAGAAATTGCAAAAAAAATGAACTTAATAGATGCAGAAGTAATACATAAAGAGATTCTTCAAACAGCTGAAGCTACAAGAATCCAAGTTAAAGGAAGATTAGATATCGAAATTAATTTAGATTCTTTAGTATTACCAAAAGAGCCAGATATTTTAAGTGATGATGAAATAAGAAATTATATCAAAGAAAATCCTATGACAATCATCGCTGGTACTGTTGGAGAAGATGAACACTCAGTTGGTTTGAGAGAAATCATTGATATCAAGCACGGCGGAATCGAAAAATATGGAATTAACTGTATTTATTTAGGAACTTCAGTTCCTATAACTAAACTAGTAGATGCTGCGATTGAAGCAAACGCTGATGCTATTTTAATGTCAACGATTATTTCACATGATGATGTTCATTATAAAAATATGAAAAAAACAAATGACTACGCAATTGAAAAAGGTGTAAGAGACAAAATTATTATCATCGCTGGGGGTACACAAGTTACACCAGAAATTGCAGAGAAAAATGGGGCTGATGCAGGTTTTGGAAGAGGAACCAAAGGGCATCACGTTGCTTCGTTCTTAGTCAAGAAAAAGGTAGAAATGAATGAAAATTGATGCATTAGTAGCAGAAATCGGCTCAACAACAACAATTATTAATGCTTTCGATGATTTGGATTCTGATAATCCTAAATTCCTTGGAAGCGGCTTTGCCCCAACTAGCGTTCTAGAGGGCGATGTAAATATTGGGTTGAATAATGCCAAAGCAAATTTAATGCAAAAATTGAATGTTAAAGAACTAATCGCAAAAGAGTCTTTTGCGAGTTCTAGTGCTGCAGGTGGATTAAAAATGAGTGTCCACGGTCTTGTTTATGATATGACAGTAAAAGCTGCTAAAGAAGC
>CAZJAP010000046.1:2943-5812 GCA_964544325.1 uncultured Candidatus Izemoplasmatales bacterium
GAAGATTATTTATACATAAGTAATAACGTTTATCCGAAGATAGATGTCTTAGAGGTCGAAAACACAAGGAAAATCATACAAGATGTCTTTGAGAAACATATTATTAGAGCCCCCGGAATGGAACATGTAAAAGAATTAATTAATGAAGCAATTATTCCCACACCAGGAGCTGTTATGGAAGCTTCTAAACTTTTGCAAAAAAGTATTGGTGACTTAATTACTGTAGATGTTGGTGGAGCTACAACAGATATTCATTCCGTTACAGAAGGTAAAGAAGAAATCAATAAAATTTTAATCGCTCCTGAACCATTTGCTAAGAGGACTGTAGAAGGAGATTTGGGAGTATTTATAAACAAAGATAATATAATAAATATTATATCTAAAGAAAAAATCCAAAAAGAATTAAGTATCTCTAGTGTTGAATTAGAAGATTTAATAAAAAAATACAAACCAATTCCTGATGATAATCAAGTTCCTTTAACAGAGTTATTGACAGAAACAGCTTTTGATATATCTCTTAAGCGTCATTGTGGGAAATTAGTTTATATGTTTAACAGTTCAGGAAAAGTTGCTTATGCAGAAGGTAAAGATTTAAGTAATATAAAATTTATTGTAGCAACTGGTGGGGCTTTGACAAGATTACCAAACCGTAAGAAAATTATAAATAGAGTTTTACTAAAGCAAAATAATTTAACTTTATCGCCTTCACCAAAAAGCATGATTCTAATTGACAACTTATATATTATGGCTTCTCTGGGTGTTTTATCAAAAAAACATCCAATAGCTGCGTTAAAATTATTAAAACAAAGTTTGGAGATTAAATAAATGTATCCTAGAGTAACTATTGATTTAAAAGCTTTAAAAGAAAATTGCATAATGATGAAAGAATATGCAAAAAAGAATGGCATTAATTTAATAATGCCTGTTGTAAAAGTTGCTGCAGGTGATCTTGAAGTTGCCAATATTTTTGTTGAAGCTGGATTTGAATATTTAGGTGACTCAAGGATTGAAAACCTAATTAAATTTAAAGATTTGCCTGTAAAAAAACTACTACTTCGTATTCCAAGCCTATCTCAAATAGAAGACACTATCAAGTACTCTAACATGGTATTAGTAAGTGAATTAGAAACTGTTTTAGCCCTAAATATAGAGGCTAAAAGACAAAATAAAAAAATAGAAATAATTTTTATGTTCGATCTTGGTGACCTGAGAGAAGGCATTTACTACAAAAATGATTATGAAGAAATTATAAATAGAGTTTTAAAACTTGAAAATATTAATTTCAAGGGCATTGGAACTAATTTAACATGTTATGGTGGGTTGGTTCCAAGCAAAAAAATTCTAAATAGACTTGTAAAAATCAAAAATAATATAGAGTTAAAGTTTGATATTAAGTTAGATATAATTTCTGGTGGAAATTCTTCTTCAGTCTTTCTATTTGATAAGCAAGAAATTCCGCAAGATATCAATTCTTTAAGAATTGGAGAAGCTATATTCTTTGGTAAAGAGACAGCTTACTCAACGGAGATTGCTAATTTTAATCATGATATTTTTACTTTAGAAGCTGAGATTGTAGAAGCAAAAATTAAACCATCTATACCTGATGGAGAAACATCTTATAATTCGTTTGGAGAAATGGTTAACATAGAAGATAAAGGTCTAATGAAAAGAGCCATCTTAGCTATAGGAAAACAAGATGTTCAGTTAAATAATATTTTTCCTAAAGATAAAAAAATAAAGATTATTGGTGGTTCTAGTGATCATCTAATTTTAGACATAACAAACACTAATTATAAAATGGGAGATATTGTTAAGTTCAGCATGAACTACCCTGGACTATTACATTTAATGAATTCATCATATGTAGGAAAGTTTTATAAATAAAAAAAGCCTTTCGGCTTTTAGATTATTTTATTACTTTTATAAAACTTACTGTAGCTTCGTTCTTAACTTCAAATTCTTTCATTTTATCAAAAAATTGAAGTGGCTTAATATTATCACCGTAATTCCGAGGATGAAAGCCAGGGAATTTCTTTTGAAATAATTTTGCAATAAGGCTCCAATATGCCCATCCATCATCTTCGCAATTTGCATTTATTATATTAGTTAATTCCTGTTTGATTCTTCTTAAAGGTGTAATGGAACTTACTGTTTTAGTATTTGTTTTAGCGGTTTTTTTCTTTCCATCTTTAACTTCTACGACTTCTTCTTCATCTTTTTGATCTGCCTTTAGCATCTTATCTAGATATGCAAAAGTCTCACAAGAATTTACGAGTGAAATTGGTGTTTTAGATTCACCCATTCCAAAAACAAACATATTGTCTTCTCTTAATCGAGTGACAAGTTTTGTAAAATCACTATCGCTTGAGACAATACAAAAAGCACTAACTTTTTCAGAATATAAAATATCCATCGCATCAATTATAAGAGTAAAATCTGAAGAGTTTTTTCCAGACGTATAAGCATACTGCTGTACTGGAGTTAAACCAAACTCATTAATTTTTGTTTTCCAAGGATTAAGTTGCGGTGTCGTCCAGTCTCCATAAACTCTTCGATAATTAATCGTTCCATATTTATTTGCTTCATCAATGATTATTTCAATATAGCTTGAACTGATATTTTCGGCATCAATTAATAGAGCTATACTTTTATTTTTTATTTCCATTATTACACCTCACCCTAAATATTATATCAAATATTTGCTAAAGAATGGCAAATAATTTAAATAAATACTTATAAAGGAGAAAGAAATGACAAAAAATGAAGTACTTAATGCTTGGCTTAAAGAATTGATAAGCCACTTAAGTCCTAAAGAAGTCATCATGTGGACAGGCGAACAATCACAATATGACGCCTTAGCTGATGAAGT
>CAZJAP010000047.1:0-5793 GCA_964544325.1 uncultured Candidatus Izemoplasmatales bacterium
ATGCTGCATCAGTATTCTTTAAATTATAATTGTCTCTAACCTGTTCTAATAATTTTTCCATCATTTCCTCCAAAAATAGACCTGTTTTGAGGTCTGTATATTTCCCCTACGATTTCTTTTGAATTATAATAATAAATATACCGCACTAATAATACAAAATAAAACGGCTTTTATCAAGACCTTGAAATGCTTTTCATATCATAAATTGCACCTATTTGTGATACGGCTCATTATTATTAATCCTAAATACTCTATATATTTGCTCTAAGAGAATAAGTCTCATTAATTGATGCGGAAAAGTCATTTTAGAAAAAGATAATTTATAATTGCATTTTTCTAACACTTTATCACTTAAACCTAAAGAACCCCCTATAACAAAACAAATATCAGATGATTCATAAGTAAATATCTTTTCAATCTTTTCCGCTAATTCTAAACTATCAACATTTTTACCATCAATTGCTAGAGCGATAAGATATTCGTTATTTATTTTAGATAAGATTCTTTCTCCTTCTTTATCTTTAATAATCTCAATCTCTTTTTGAGAAAGGTTCTCAGGAGCTTTTTCATCATTAACTTCAATTATTTCTAAATTCGAGTATCCATTAATTCTTTTAGAATATTCTTTAATTCCATCTAACAAGTATTTTTCTTTAACTTTACCTACTGATATAATCTTTATCCTCATCTAAAACTCCTTTTTAGCTCTAGGATGAGCTTTTGTGTATTCGTCTTGAAGTTTCTCTTTAGAAACTTTTGTATATATTTGTGTTGTTGAAAGACTAGCGTGTCCTAAAAGTTCTTGAACTATTCTTAAATCTACGCCATTATTTAATAAATGAGTCGCAAAAGAATGTCTGAATGAGTGAGGTGATACTTTTAAAGTAGATACTTGCTTCTTTACTTCTCTTTCTAAAATATCTCTAACGCCTCTAGAAGTTAATTTAAACCCGCGATGATTTAAAAAGACAAAATCATTATCTACTTCATTCTTTATTTTTAAAAGCGGTCTATAATCCAATAAATACTTCTTGATAGTATCAATTGCATATGTATGGACCGGTACTACTCTTTCTATTGATCCTTTACCAAAAACTAATAACTCTTGTTTCACAAAATCAATATCTTTGATTTTAATATTCGTTAGTTCAGATACCCTCAAACCACATCCATAAAGCAGTTCAAAGATTGCTTTATTGCGAAAACCGATAGGTTTTTCAATATCAATGTTGTTTAGAAAATCAATCATTTCATCTTCGTAAATAAACTTAGGTAATTTTTTACTTACCTTAGGTAAAGTGACGGCTTTAAAAGGATTTTCTCTAACTACTCCTTCATCAATTAAATAATTGAATAATGTTTTAACACTTGATATTTTTCTCCTAATTGATTTAGGATCATAAGTATTATGTAAATAAGCAATATAGAACTTAGCTACTCTATTAGTAGTATATTCTAAATCACCTAAATCTTCATTTTCTAAAAAGGAAACTAAAGAATTAATATCATTTACATAAGAAATAACAGTATTTTTAGAATACTGTTTTTCGTTTTCTAGATAATCTAAATATTTGTTGATAATTTCTTGATTAGTCAATATTACCACCTGAAATAAATTCATCTATTTTTGTTAATGCTCTATTAGCATATAATTCTTTTCTTTGTTTTTTCGAATGTTTGAATTCCAGACTTGGAAAAATTCCAAAGTTAGTGTTCATCGGTTGGAATTCGTCAACCGGACAATTAGCTATATAAAAAGCTTGAGAACCAATAGCGCTTTCCACCGGAAAGTCAATTAACGGCTTATTATTAATCAATTTAGCCATATTAATCCCGGCCACAAGTCCAGACGCTATAGATTCAACATATCCTTCAACGCCACTTAATTGACCAGCGAAGAATAAATCTTTTCTCTTTTTAGATTGATAATGACTGTTGATGGTATTAGGAGCGTTAATAAAAGTATTTCTATGCATAATCCCGTATCTTATGATATTAGCGTTCTCTAAACCAGGAATCATTCTAATAACTCTTTTTTGTTCAGAAAAAGTTAAATGAGTTTGGAAACCAACTATATTATACATCGTTTTTCTTAAGTTGTCTTGCCTTAACTGAACAACCGCAAAAGGTTTTTTTGCATCTTCTTTTGCAAGTCCTACAGGTTTCATAGGTCCAAAAAGAAGAGTTTGGTATCCTCTTTTTGCCATTTCTTCAAATGGCATACAACCTTCAAATACTTTTAGTTCAAAGTCTTTTATTTTAGCCGTTTTTGCGTTAATTACTTCATTATACCAAGCGTCATATTCTTCTCTTGTCATTGGACAATTGATATAATCAGCACTCCCTTTATCATATCTACTTTTAAAGTAAGCTTTATCCATATTGATAGAATCAAACTCTATTATAGGCGCAATAGCATCATAAAAATAAAGCATATCTTCACCAATAAAATTCTTTATGCTATTTGACAAGCTTGTTGTTGTTAAAGGTCCACTAGCAATAATAGTATATCCTGAAGGTATTTCCTCGACTTCTTTTTCAATTATATTAATATTTTTATGATTCTTAAGAATATTAGTAACTTCTTGAGAAAAACTTTCCCTATCCACCGCTAATGCACTACCTGCAGGAACTTGATACTTATCAGCTACTTTTATCAATAAAGAATCTAATTTACGTAATTCTTCTTTCATTAATCCAGCTGCGTTTAATATATCATTAGATCTAAACGAATTCGAACAAACAAGCTCCGCAAATAAATCGAAATTTTGAGCTTCATTTTTCTTAATTGTTTTCACTTCATATAGATTGACTTTTATATTTCTTTTGGCTAATTGATAAGCTGCTTCAGCTCCAGCTAATCCTCCGCCAATTATATTTACGCACTTATTCAATATATCACTTCTCCTTGTCAAACATATTATAACATTTTAAGAAAAAACAGAAACTAATTAGTTCCTGTTTAAAAACAAACTACTTTTTTAATTTTATAATTATTGGATCTTTACTCAATTTTAATAACCCTTCACTAACTTTAACATATTTATTGGTTAAATAATTTCTGTATCTCGCATCTGGTAAATTAACTTTTATATTACCACTCTTAAGACCTACGTTAAAAATTCCATGAATTTCTTCAAGATTATTACTATAAGATAGATAAGCAACTCCATCAATTTCCGGAATATTTACCTGATAAATCCCACTAGCGAAGATTTTTCTTTTTTTAAATTTAGCCAATTTGGTAATAAATGAAGTTAAATCGACATTCTTAGGATATAATTCTTTATCGAAAAGACTAGGTTTAACATCTGTAGCGTACTCTTGACCCATATAAAGCATTGCGGCACCTTTTTGCATAAACATAAAAGCGTTCCAATTTTTAATCATATCAATATCGTTATTAACTTGTTTAGCAATTCTTTCAATATCATGATTCTCTAAGTTATGCATCTTAACATAATTCATTGGATAGATTTCATCTTGTCTTTTCAAGCCTTCCAAATAAGGTCTTAAAGATGAATTGCCATGAAGATAGTTTTGCATATATGGTTCTATATCATAGTCATATGCCATATCGAATTGTTGATACAATTCTGATTCCGATGCACAAGCAAAGCCTTGATCTCTAAGATACTTACAATGAGCGCCGTGAACTGATTCACTTAACCATATAAACTTTGGATTAACTTTTTTAACCTGCTTATGAGCTAATTTCCAAAATTCTAGCGGTACCATGCTCGCTACGTCACATCTGTACCCATCCACTCCCATTCTTGCATAAAAAACTAAAGTATTTAATAATTCAAACCATAAGTTCTTATCTCTAGTGAAATCTAAATCGACAATATCCCACCAATCGCCTACACGATTAGTAATTTCTCCTTTTTCATTTCGATAGAACCATTCAGGATGCTCTTTTAAAAAGATAGAATCCCTAGATGTATGATTAAAAACTATGTCCATCATTACTTTTAGTTTTAAATCATGAGCTTTATCAATCAAATTTTGAAATTCAGTCAATCCACCTAATTCATCACTGACTTTCATATAGTCTTTGATAGAATAAGGACATCCTAAACTTCCTTTTTTATTTTTTTCACCAATTGGATGAATTGGTAATAAATATATTATGTCTACACCCAAACTTTTGATTCTATTTAAATCATTAATCACAGCTTGAAAGTTACCCGCTTCACTAAAATTTCTAACATAAATTTGATAGATAACTAAATTTCTAAGTTTTGTACTAGTATTTTTCATATAATTAGTCCTCCCATTCAAGGTATATTTTACTACAAAATCGCGATATTGTCCATTTTTTGAAGTTTTAAGTACCTTTTAAAATATTTATTGTCAATAAATACATCATTATATGTAACAGTTACATATTTTTTATCAAACCGCTTTTAAAAAGACTAAAAAATAGGTATAATCTACTTATCAATCAGAAGGATGTGATGTATTTGGCAACTATAAAAGATGTGGCTAAAAAAGCTCATGTAAGTGTAGCTACTGTTTCTAGAGTTATCAATCAAAAAGGTTATGTCAATGAAGAAACTAAAAACTTAGTTCTTAAAGCTATTGAAGAACTAAATTATGTTCCTAATGAACTGGCAAGATCTTTGTTTCAAAAGAAATCACATATCGTCGCAGTTGTAATGCCTCATTTGACTTCGTATTACTTTTCCGATCTTCTAGAAGTTATTGAGGATGAAACGATAAACGCTAATTATCGTTTAATGATTTGCAATTCTAAAGATGACCCTGAAAAAGAGAGTAAATATCTTAAGATTTTTGAACAATATAATGTTGATGGTATTATTTTAATTTCTAATACCAATAGAATCAAAGATTATTTAGCCTTAAATATTCCGATGATAGAAATAGATCATAATTTAAGTGATGAAATTCCTTCAATTACTTCCAACAACTTCCTCGGCGGAAAATTAGCCGCTGAAAAACTAGTAAATAGCGGTTGTAAAAAGATAATTCACTTTCGCGGCCCTTCAGGTCTAGTTACAGTTCAAGATCGTACAAGTGGCTTCCAATCAGTTTTAAAGAATAAAAATATCGAAAGTTATACCTATGATTTAGCATTCTTATCCCCTGATCCAGAAGATATCGAAAGTAAAGTCTTAGCCCACTTAGATGCCGATGCAATCTTTTGCGATTCCGATGTTATCGCAATACTAGCTATTCAATCACTAAAAAGAGCTAACAAAAGAGTTCCTGAGGATGTGCAAGTCATTGGCTTTGACAATATTCAATTATCAAGTATGATGGAGCCAAAATTAACAACTATTGAACAATCGACTGATCAAATAGGTAAAGCGGCATTACTATCGATTATGAAATTGATTAACGGTGAAAAACTAGAATATTTACATCAAACTATTGATGTTAAATTAATTGAAAGAGAAACAACAAAATAAGCCTTCATTTATTGAAGGCTTTTTTCTATGTTTAAAAGATATTTTTTTAAATCCTGTCCACCATAAAAGTTTCCAATATCGCCGTTTTTCTTAATCACCCTGTGACAAGGGATTATTAAAGGTAAAGGATTATTTTTACAAACTGTTCCAACCGCTCTAACTGCATTTTTATACCCAGCTTTTTCAGCTAATAAAGAATAACTCCACTTTTCTCCATAAGGAATTGATTTCATAGTTTTTAATACTTGCTTTTGAAAGGCTGATCCGTCATAATAAATCGGAAAGTTAAAATCTTTTCTTTTATTATCTAGATACTCTATTATCTCTTTTTCAGCCAAAACAATAGCCTTATCAGGAA
>CAZJAP010000048.1:0-5557 GCA_964544325.1 uncultured Candidatus Izemoplasmatales bacterium
ATGCCTCATATGGAAGCTGGAATCAGACAAGCTGGTATCATCTTACTAGTTACAGGTGCTGGTGGTGCTTTAGGACAAGTAATTAAAGATACAGGTTTAGGAAATACAATTGCTAACGCAATCGTTGACTGGGGTATTCCAGTAATCTTATTACCATTTATCGTAGCTACTGTTGTTAGATTTATCCAAGGTTCAGGTACTGTTGCTCTAGTTACTGCAGCTTCAATTACTGCTCCTATCGTTTTAGCAGCTGGCGGATCACCTGTATTTGGTGCTTTAATGGCTATGATCGGTGGTGTATTCTTCGGATACTTCAATGATTCATACTTCCACGTTGTTAACCGTTCAATTGGAATCACTGATTCTAAGGAACAACTTAAATTCTGGAGTGGCGCAACTACTGCAGCTTGGGCAGCCGGATTTGTTGTAGTTTTAATTCTTAACTTAATCCTTGGCGGTGTAATGTAATATCTTTTTATTTTTAATAAACTGGGCAGACTCCATTAATTGGATCTGCCTTTTTTTATTAGATTTTAAGTATTTTAAAATAAAGAAATGAATGGTATAATATTTTTGAGGTTTTAAAGATTATGAGAAATGCTTTTAGAGATAAGTTTATTATTTTTATCGTCTTCGCTTTTTATTATTTGTTAATTGAATATATGACTTTCAAGTGGGTGGGATTAAGTATCTTACCGCAATCTTTTATTGTGGATTTATTATTCATTGTTTGTTTTGGTTTAGGTGTTTTTATTTTTAAATCAAATAAGAAGTCTTTCTGGTACATAACTATATTATTAGCCTATGTATTAGTTATATATATGGTGAACGCTACACTTTATTCTGTTTATTTTGAACTCTTTAATCTGGGCCAGATAAGTCTTATTGGTGAAGCTAACTCAGTATTTAGTTTAGAGTTTATCTCACCGTTATCGATAATTTTAGCTGGAATGATAACATTTATATACGTTTTAACGGCTAAGTTTTTATTGAAAAAGGTTATTAATCAAAAGATAGTTGTAGAAAAATATCATTCAAAAATATTTGCTTTTTTATTAGTAGCCGGTCTTTTCGTTACTACATTTTTTATCAGTGATATTTATGGAATAGAAAAATATAAAGAAACAGAAGACGTTACTATTTTTAAACGTGCATCTTTTGAAGAATTTGGGATTTGGTTTTTATTATAAAGAGATAGATCATTTCTTTACTCCTGAACCCGATTCTCCTCCTATTGATGATGAATTAAATGTACCGTATTTACCTTCATTAGGCAGTGAATATTTTGGCTTATTAGAAGGAGCAAATGTTATAACAATTATGGTTGAATCATTTGAAAAATTTGCGGTGAATGAGTATTTAACTCCTAATTTATATCGCTTAGTGGAAGAAGGTTTATTTTTTCCTAATAACTATAGTGAAAACAGAACTAACTATTCTGAAAGTATTGGAATAATCGGCCATTATCCATCGCTTGGTTTTAGTCCTGATAATTATATCTATGATTTCAGTGAAACTTCTTTACCAAAAATACTTGGTGAAAATTATGGTTATCAAACAGCTTATTTCCATGATAACGTTGGATCTTTTTATGGAAGAAATAATCTTTTAGGGCCAATGGGCTTTGAAAATGTTTATTTTCATGATGATCTTTTCCCTGATGAAGAACTTTGGACTTGGAATGGTGATTATACTTTAGATTCCTTTACATGGGAAAAGATTATGGATATAGAAAATTTTAACGAGGAACCTTTTTATTATTTTTGGTCCACACTTTCGATGCATGGACCTTATGATCATGGACCTATTAATAAGGAACTGTTTTCTGAATATGGATACTTTGATTTAATTGATCAATATTATGAATCTGGTGATTGGACTTATCCGATTGAAAATATTGAAGAAGAGGATTTGTTTAGATTAAGGCATTATGAAGCTGCTGTTATGGATTTTGACAAAGCTTTAGGAGTTCTTTTTGATGAATTAGAAAGAAATGATATTTTAAATGATACTATCATTGTGGTTTATGGTGATCATAGTGTTTACTATCATAACTTACAAGAAAAAATTCAAGGGAAAGATAATCCTGAGTATTATGATATGGATATGTATCAATCTTTTTTGGGTATCTATAATCCATTGTTGACAGATGAATATCTAAAAACCCATGAATCTAATATAATTGATAAATTCACTTCACCTCAAGTGATAGTGCCGACAATCTATGATTTGCTGGGAATTGAGTATAATCAGAATCTAATTTTAGCTGAAGCTGTTTTTAGTGAAAAAATGGAAGTATTTTATTCAAACAAGTTAACATCTTTTTTTACCGATAAAGTTTTCAGCAATGATGGTTTTGAGATCATTTATTACAAAGAAGATGTAAGTGGTGAATATGAAGAAGCATTTTATCAAGTGGCAGAAGAACATCGTAACCGGATAGAAATGATTAATTATTGGTATTCAGAAACAAAAGTTGAAAAATAGTAAAAATTTTGCTTGTTAATTTAAAGCGTTATAGTATAATATTTTTATTGTTAGAAATAGGGGTGTAAGATATGTGGGATATTATATGGGATTTTATCTCTTCAGTTCCATTATGGGAAGCTTTTTTGATCCTTGGAGCGAAGGTTATTGAAGTTGCAATTTCGACCTTAAGAATTATATTTATTGGTAAGGGTTTAAGAAAGCCTGGAACCTTATTGGCTTTGATTGAAATTTTATTATGGGTATTCATAGCTTCTAGAGTAATCACTGGTATGAGTGAAGCGCCGATGAAAGGGATCTATTATAGTATAGGTTTTGCCTTAGGCGTTTACTTAGGTTCAATTTTGGAAAATAGAATAGCTGTAGGTAAAGTTTTAATTCAGGCAGTCATTATGAAAGACGAAGCACATACAGTGATAAACGCTTTAAGAGAAGCCGGACATGGTGTGACAAGCATCGATGCTCACGGAAAATATAAAGAGCGTGAAGTGTTGATGGTTTTTGCAAATAGAAAGAATAAACAAGCGATTTTAAAACTTATTTCCGATAATGATGATGACGCTTTAGTGGTAGCTAATGAGGTCTCTTATTTAAGGGGTGGATTTGTCAGCCCTTGGCGGAAATTAGCAAAATAACGTTTGACTTATATTGTTTGACTATGCTTAAAAAATTTCAAAAAATAATACTTGAAATTTTACTCATAATCATTTACAATATATAGTACGAACTGCAGGTGTAGTTTAATGGTAAAACATCTGCTTGCCATGCAGAGGATGGGGGTTCGATTCCCCTCGCTTGCTCCAGTTTGTAATAAAGTGTAAGAGAAGAATAATCTTCTCTTTTTTTATTTCTTTTAGATTAGATTGATAGTATAATAAAGTTGTTAAGGAGATTATTATATTATGTTTAAAATAAGAGATATCAAAGATTTTTCTATAATTAGAATTCAAAAGAAAGATTTAATCATTGAACTTCTTAATTATGGAGCGACAATTTATTCTTTACAAACTAAAGATTATTCAGGCGTTTTTGAGGATATCGTTTTAAAATATGAAAATATTGAAGATTATATTAATAATAATATTTATTTAAACGCAACAATCGGGCCTATTGCTGGTAGGGTAAAAAACGCTGAAGTAAAAATAAAAGATAAAATTTACCATTTAGATAAGAATAGTGATTCAAAGCATACTCTTCACAGTGGGTCTTTAGCAGTATCATTTAAGTTTTTCGATTATGAAGTCACTGAGTATGAAGACTATACAGAAGTAGTTTTCCTTTATGAAGAGACGGAAAAAATTAAATATCAGCTTGAAGTGATATATCATATTTATGATAACAAGGTCAAAATAATCTATAATGTTGATACAGATCAGGATTTTATTTTTAATTTAACTAATCATGCATATTTTAATTTAAGCGGTAATTTAAAGAAAAGCATTTTAGATCATGAAGTATGCTTAAAATCAAATAAGAGATATGAGCTTGATAATGAATTAATTGTTACTGGAAGAATTCTTGAAGAAGAATTATATAAATTTAAAGAGCATGATGATTTAAAGAAAGCGATTAAAGCGCTTGAAGGTACTTCAAAAGGTGGAGTAGATGATATTTTTTATTTCCCTAACAATGATTTAAGAAAAGTAATGGCTACTGTTTATGAAAAAAGTAGTAGAAGATTGATGAAAGTTAAATCATCATATGATAATATGGTTTTTTATACCCATAATAATATAAATAGTTTAAACCTAGAACATTTACATAATCATAAAAAACATTATGCACTATGTTTTGAGTGTCAAAAAAGTCCTTATGGGCTTGAAAATGTTAATAAATCAAATCCTTTATTAAAAAAAGGAGAAATATACCAAGAGACAATTATTTTTGAGTTTTTTACTATGTAAAAAAACTATTTTTAAAAAAAATGTAATTTTTAGAAAAAAATATTTGACAAATGCTAGTTGACAATATATAATATAGTTGTTAAAAGCAAAATTAGTGAAAGCTAGTGACGCAAAGCTATAGGGCCTTCCAAGTTGGATGGTAGCCAGTTGCCGTTATCTTAAGAGATGATGGCATTTTTTATTTCTCTTAAGCGATTAAAAATATCTCTAAATTTTAGAAGAAAAAAAGTGAGCAAATATTTTGACTTTTAAATCTAAGAAAGATATAATCTAAATAATTAAAAATAATCGCAAAACTAGCGAAAGCTAGTGACGCAAAGCTATAGGGCCTTTCCAAAACGGGATGGTAGCCAGTTGCCATAAAGATGATCTAACCAATTGTTTTTATGTCAGTATGGTTATCATCTTTTTTAATTTAGGAAAGGGAGGTCGTGGTTTTATGTGAAGGGAAAAATAAAATATTTAGTAATAATCGCTTTATTAATCGGCTTTACATTTACTTTCACTAGCACGATTGCTTACTGGTCTACTGAGGTAAATACCAGTAACTTAGAAATCGAAGTTAGCGAACAAACAGCTAATTTAGAAGTTGTTGACCTTTCTGGAACGATTGAAGGATGGTTGGTTCCTGAAGGATATGCTTTGTTCGAAGGTGAAGTTTCTGAGATTGTCTTACAATACGAAATTTCTTTAGACAAAGAACTGATTAGAACTGTCGATTTGATAGTAGAAACCTTAGAAGTAACCATTGGTGGTGAATCAACTTATGCGCACTTAGTTGAAGTTAGTATCGGTGGTGAAAATGATTCAAAGATTTATGATTTATATAATGATAAAGTTACAGTCATTATAAAAGTGCGTTTAAAAGAACCTATTGACAGCGATGAAGCTTTAGAAAAAGGATTAAGCTTAGATCTGGTCAATGTGGAGGATTCATTAGCAGCTTATGAATCAATTAAAGGTCAAGAAATAATTCTTAAAATTGGTTTTAGAGTTGAGACTTAAGATAATACATTAAAAAATAGAAGAAAAATAGAAAAAAATAGAAAAAACAAAAAAAATAGAAAAATAGAAAAATAAAAAAATAGAAAAATTTAAGGAGAAATCAAATTATGAAAAATTTAAAAAGAAAAAATTTAGTATTAGCATTATTAGTATTATTCGCA
>CAZJAP010000049.1:0-2029 GCA_964544325.1 uncultured Candidatus Izemoplasmatales bacterium
ATATCACAGTGTACACTCTTAAGTTCTACAACATCAGGATTAATTAAATAAACTATTGGTAATGGATCGTGCAAAGGTCCACCTGGTAAATTAAAGACTTTTCTTTGATTTTCATTGAAAACTTTCATTAGTTTAGCAAATAAGATTGAAGCATTATTGTTAATCTTTTCCATTCTTTCAATAACTTCAGGTAAAACCAAAACTTTTCTAGTTACATCTAACCCAAACATCTTAATCTTAACACCTGAGTTAAAAACTATATATGCACTTTCAGGATCAGCATAGATATTGAACTCAGCGGCTGGGGTTACATTACCATTTTGTATACTTCCGCCCATTAAAACAACTTCTTCAATATTTTCTTTTATTTTAGGGAACAATTTTAAAGCCATAGCTAAGTTGGTCATTGGTCCTGTAGTAACAACAGTGATTTTTTCTTTTGCTTTCAATATGGTTTCTGCTAAAAAATGAACTGCAGGGCTTTTTTCAAAATCTATCAAAAGGTCTGGAAAATCAAATCCATCCAATCCTGATTCTCCATGAATGTCAGGACATACTTCGATATCTTTTATCAAAGGCTCAGACATGCCTAAATAAACAGGTACATTTAAATTTAAATACTGAACAAGATTCAATGCATTCTTTCCAGTTTTACCTAGAGTTTGATTTCCAGCTACTACTGTTATCCCTAATAACTCTATTTGAGGATTTTTACCAGCTAACATTATTGCTATTGCATCATCATGACCAGGATCACAATCAAGTATTATTTTTCTTTTCATATATTTATCTCTTTCCCTTTCAAAAAGTTTTCAACTTCTTTTTTATTAGGTATTGAACTTTGAGCTCCGTACTTCTGAATAGCTAAAGTTGATGCGGCTGTTGCATATAACATCGCCTTTTTAATATCATTTTCATTTATTAACTGTGAAATTAAAGCACCGATATAAGTGTCTCCGGCTGCAGTTGTATCTTTAACATCAGTTGAAAAAGCATTTTGGAAAATTTTAATTTTTTTATCAGCATAAATACTACCTTTTTCACCCAATGTCAACAATACTGATTCGGTCCCTTTACTAAGGATCTTTTTAATTGCTGAGTCGATATTTTCTTGTGAATCAGCTCTTATATTAGTGAGTGTTTCAAGTTCAATTTCATTTACGACTAATATATCAACTAATGAAAATAGCTTATTAGGTATTTGTTCAGCTGGAGCAACATTTAAAACTGTTGTTAATCCCAATATTTTCGCTTTTTCAAAAACTTCAATAACGATATTTAAAGGTATTTCCAGCTGTGATAAAAGATAATCACCAACATTAGAATTTTTTTGTAAAATTTGAGAAATTTTCTTTTCGTTATGAAAAATATTAGCACCTGGATAAGTTAGAATTCGGTTATTAGCACCTTCAATAATTATTCCTGCTATTCCGCCATTAACGGAACTAATTTCTTCAACAAAATCTACATCGACAAAATTATCAATAAGTGACTTTTTACAATTTTGAGATAAAATATCGCTACCTATAGAACCAATCATAAATGTTTTTACACCTTGTTTAGCGCAAGCAACTGCCTGATTAGCTCCTTTCCCTCCTGCATTGATGAAAAAATCATCACTTTTAATAGTTTCACCTATTTTGGGGATGCGATTAACTTTAAATACCAAATCTGTATTAATACTGCCCAATACGAAAACTTTATTCATAAATGATTATTCTCTTTTCCTTCATTAATTTAACCAATAACTAGATCCATCTAGTTCTCGGTTAAGAATTTGATAATCCACAAGATATCTTCTGACCATTACATAATCTGGATAGACTTTTTCTAAGATACTATTTACTTCTTTTTCATTATATTTTAAGTTCTTGTCAAATAAATCTTTTAAGTGTAATAAACAAAGGTATTTTTGCTTTTGTTTTTTAGGAAATATAATTATTTTATATGATGTTTCTGACTCAAAATATTTTTCTTTTACTATCCTTTTTTCTTCCTCAGTATAATCAAACATATATACCTTCCTTTG
>CAZJAP010000049.1:2129-5381 GCA_964544325.1 uncultured Candidatus Izemoplasmatales bacterium
TTATTAACATGATGATGAAGACTAATATCAGATTCTCTAGTATAAAAAGCTGGTAAAACTTTTGTCTTATAGCCGACAACTGTGACACCTTTAGTTTCTAGATACTCCATTGTCCTTGGTAAATCTAATATTGCTTTCGCTCCAGCACAAATTACATTTACGTTAGTCTGTGATAGTTCTTCAAGATCAGCTGAGACGTCTAATGTATTTTCATATCCGCGATGAACGCCACCGATTCCTCCTGTTACAAAAAATTGGATTCCAGCCATCTCAGCGCAAATCATTGTCGAGGCCACAGTTGTAGCTCCTAAAGTCTTCTTGGCAATAATGGTAGCTAAGTCTCTCCTTGATACTTTAGCTACGTCTTTTGATTTAGCCAAGATTTCTAAGTCCTCATCAGTTAATCCGATTTTAATTTTGCCGTTCATAATCGCTATAGTAGCTGGTACAGCACCTTCGTTTCTGATAATTGTCTCTACTTTTTTTGCCATTTTAACATTTTCAGGATATGGCATACCATGAGAAATGATTGTTGATTCTAATGCTACAACAGGCTTGTTTTGCTCTAAAGCTTGTTTGACCTCTTTAGTAATTTCTAAATATTGATTATAGTTCTTCATTTTTATTTAACTCCTTTTCAATTAATTTTCTTGATAATTGCGGATTTACCGCTGATTTTATCTTTATTGTTAAACTTGAACTTACTACGCCGTATTTTACTGACTTTTCAAAAGTTTTACCATTAATCAATCCATGAATTGTAGCAGCGCTAAATGCGTCACCAGCACCAGTTACATCAATAATTTCTTCAGGGATAATTTTGACAGCTTTTTGTCTTTTTATATTGTCTTTAACTCCATATACAGCGCCCAATTCTCCCCTTGTGATAACAATTTTATTGACCCCTTTATCAATCCATTTTTTCGCAAAATATTCTAAATCTTCTGAGTCATCATGAAAATAACTTTGACTTTCATCCAAATTACATATTAATAGTTCAACTCCGTTTAAGTCATCGGGTATATTTTTCACTTTCGGACCTGAAACTCCGATAATAACTAATTTCTTGTCATTATCTTTAGCAAATTCAATTAAAGATTCAATTCCATCTTTTTTCACATTGCAGTCAGAAATAATCCAAGAACTTCTGGCTAAATATTTACGATGTTCTAAAATCCATGTCCTGTCCATTCTTTCATAGATATCCATGTTTGCAAATCCGACTTCTAAATTCCCGTTTTTACCAATCACTGAATAATATGAGCCTGTTCTTTGATTATCAAGGGTATCTGTAGCAAATACTTCCATTAACTTTTTACTTTCTTTTAGTAAATTTTCTCCGGCAGAATCTGAACCTACTATAGACATTAAAGATACTTGGTTATTTAGTCTCGCAAGATTTTCAGCAATATTTCTTACAACCCCGCCTAAAGAAAGTGAAGGTGTAACTGGATTGGAAGTTTTTAAAATAAGATTTTCTTTTAGAGTGAAAGTATAATCAATATTAGCTCCACCAACACAGATTATAGAATCTTCTTTGTTCAGAAGATATGGTTTACCTAGAATATATCCTTTCTCCTGCAAACCAGAAATCAAATTAGCTACAGCTGGCCTTGATAAAGACATAGCTTCAGCTATAGTTTTTTGATTTATATAAGGATCTTCTTCCAATATCTGCAAGACTTTCATTTCATTGTCATTTAGTTTCATAATATCACCAACATTTGTTTATATTTAAACTTATGTTTATATTTTAACTCAAGTTTAAATAAAAGTAAAGCAAAAAAATAAAAAAAGTCAAAATTTATAAATTCTGACTTTTTAAAATTTTATAATTTTAAATCTCCTGGTTTAATTAGTCCTTTTTTTCTAAATATCCAATCTACAATAAAAATTAATATTATCGGTAGTACTATATGAAGAATACTTATCGATAAAATTGAACTTAAATTGTTATTCATTGCTTCTAAAGTTCCTAATTGTCCGACCAAGCCAGATGTTCCCATCCCCGCTCCGGTAGGTATAGTTTCAGTTTTAAAAATCAGTGTTGAAACAGGTCCTAAAATAGCTGATACAATTATTGTCGGTAACCAAATTATTGGCTTTTTAAGAATGTTTTTAAACTGTAACATAGACGTTCCAATCGCTATTGAAATTACAGTACCGATATTATTGTCTTTTCGTGACATTATAGCAAAACCTAACATTTGAACGCTACCACCCACTACAGCAGCTCCCCCAGCAATTCCACCAAGTGATATAGCAATCGCTATTGCAGCACTAGAAATAGGCGCTGTTAAAGCCATCCCCATAACTACAGCTATAATGACACCCATAATAAATGGTTGTAGGCTTGTTGCTATTTGAATCAGTTCACCAAAATAGATCATTGCTGATTGTACTGGGTAACCGATTGTTTTTGTAATAAGCAAAGCAACTAAAGATCCGACAATAGGGACAATGATAATATCAACCGGTGTCTTTTTACTAAGAAGATATTTCAAAGCGAAATAAACTGATATAGTTGTGATGTAAGCTACCATAGGGTCATAATAAAAATAAGTTGCTACGCCACCAGAAATTCCGGTTATAACCATTTTTATACCATCTAACTTAAGCGCTATGGCAATCCCAAAACCAATTCCTATTCCCATAAAACTTTTTAAAACTGTAGATAAGTTATTTAAATTAGTATAGATGATCTCCATACTAGGAAAAGCGTCAAATACTTTTGCTAGTTGGCCAATTATTACTCCAATGATTAAAGTAGCAAATAACCCTATCGCCATACCGTTAAAACTAGTGATGAAAAAGTTTAATATTTTCTTTTTGTCCATAAGATAACTCCTTATTCTGCTTTTTGATATTTAAGCTACCTATATATTCTATCAATAAAACGAGCTTTTTTAAATTAAATTTTATTTTTTATTTAGATTAAGTCAATCTCATAACAATTTCTTAAAAAAATTATCATTGAAATATCTATAAACTAAATTCCATGATATAATCATTTTAAATACTTTTGAAGGAGGAGATTAAGTGTCTTACATATTAATTATCGTTGGATTTTTACTGCTCGTAAAAGGTGCAGATTTATTCGTAGATGGTTCATCAAAGATAGCAAGAAAGTTTAATATCCCTCCAATAATAATTGGATTGACAATAGTTGCATTCGGAACAAGCACGCCCGAAGCAGCTGTCAGCATATCTGCCAGTATCACCGGCAGTGAAGGAATTTCTTTAGGTAATGTT
>CAZJAP010000050.1:0-5105 GCA_964544325.1 uncultured Candidatus Izemoplasmatales bacterium
ATTCAACTAGTTTAAATATTTCTCTTAAACCAGGTAAGGTAAAGGCTAAAATGCTAATAAACGCTGATGCGAAAATCAAAATAGTTTTCATTAGATTAAGCGGAGTACTGACATTAACCAATACTAGCCAATAACCAAATGTAGCCGCAATAATACCTACTGTTGAAATTTCTTTTTCATTCAAAATATTAAATTGTGAAGAAACCCAGAAAACCGCCAGTAAATTGGCTATAATAATTAAAGCTCCAGGTAAAACATTCTTCATAACATTCTTTAAGAAGACACCAGAGAACCTTCTGTTATTTGGTTCTAAAGCAATAAAGAATGATGGTACACCAATGATAAACGTTTCAATGATAAACATTTGAACTGGTTCAAAAGGATAAATCCTTGTTGTAAATAAGAGAATGAAAGTTAAGAGAATTGTGTACAATGTTTTTACTAAATAAAGAACCGCTGCTTTTTCTAAGTTCGAGACAATTTGTCGCCCTTGTTTAACTACTTTTGGCAAAGCCCCAAAATCATCAGTTAAAAGGACCAAGTGTGAGATATTTCTAGAAGCGTCAGTACCGCTTTTTAAAGAGACAGAGACATCAGCTTGTTTTAAAGCTAAAACATCATTAACACCGTCTCCAATCATACATACTTTACGATCATGTTTTTGTAAATATTCTACTAAAAGCTTCTTTTGATGTGGTTTTACTCGTCCGAATATATTGTAGTTAAGAGCAATTTGCTCTAACTCTTCATCTAAAACATCTTCCAAAGAAATATACTTATCAGCGTCAATAATACTAGCTCTTTTTGCTATAGCGCTAACAGTCATTGCGTTATCTCCAGAGATAACCTTAACGTTAACAGCTTGACTATTGAACTGTTGGATAGTCCGGATTGCACTATCTCTGATATTATCGTCAATGATAATGATCGCAACCGGTTTAACCTTGCCAGAAATCTTTTCATTTTTAATTGCTGAAACTTGTGCTAATAATAAAACTCTTTTTCCTTCAGAAGCGTAATCATCTATTTGTTTTTTGATTTTACTATACTTAGTTTTAACAATCATCTCAGGAGCGCCTATAGCATAAACTCCTTCGCTAAACTCAACTAAAGAATACTTGTTTTGTGAATCAAATCTAACTACTTCTTTAACTTTATAACTACTTTCTTCACCAAAATAATCCTTAAGTGCTTCTGCAGTCTGATTTTTATCATTTAAAGCTTTATTCATTGAAGCTAAAATCTTTTTAATTTTTTGATTGTCATAATCATCGATATTTGTTGGTGGAGTTTGAATCTTTTCAAATTTTTCAACTTTCATAGTTCCGTCAGTTATTGTCCCGGTTTTATCAAGGCATAAAGTGTCAACTCTAGCTAAAGTTTCAATAGAGTAAAGTTCTTGAACTAGAGTTTTGTTCTTAGCTAATTTAATAACTGAACTAGCAAAAGTCATTGTAGTTAAAAGGAATAATCCTGAAGGAACCATAGCTACCATAGATCCAGCCATTTTTACCACAGCATTTTGGAACAATTCTTGGTTCTCTAAAAAATCAGGTAAGTAATCATACCCGCTAGTTTTAAAAGCATTATAAAAAGTAAGTAACCCAAGAGGAACAATTATTACTCCAATATATTTCAATAATTTCCTCAAAGAGTTAAGAATAATTGATTTAGGTTTAGATAATGTTTTAACTTTTGCTTGTAAAGATTCGATATAATTATCTTTACCAACAGCTGTAGCTTTAGCATAGGCTTCACCATTAATAACATAACTACCGCTTAACAAGCTATCACCAACAGTTTTAACTATTGAATGAGATTCACCGGTAATATTAGCTTCATTAACTGATAAAACACCTTCTTCAATAATTGAATCTGTGATAATCTGTTTACCGGCACTCAGTAAAAAGATATCATCTAAACATATAGAAGAAACTTCAATCTCCATCTCCATGCCTTCACGGATAACCGTAACTTTTGAATCAGTAATCAAAGATAATTTCTTAATAATCGATCTTGCCTTAAACTCCTGGAAAATCCCAATTAGCGTATTAGCTAACGCAATAACAACAAACCAAGTATTTTCAAAACTACCAATTGAAATTAACAGGATTGCCAAAACTGCTAAAATCAAATTAAAGTATGAAAAGAGATTACCACTGATAATCTGCCAAGGACTTTTTAAATTTGATTTATGGGAAACATTTACTTTACCATCTTTGATTCTTTGATTAACTTCAAGAACGGTCAAACCAAATGGTTTATATTCTTCTTTTTTTACTTTCTTCGTCAATTTAATCACCTGTAAACATTATATCAAAATTATTCAATAAAAAACATCTAAAGAAAAAAAGAAACACTAAAATTTAGTGTTTCTTATCTGTTAAATATTAATCCGTAAAAATGCTTCCGCCAATAAATTCTCTTAGTAATGAATTCTTTGGTACATATGAAGCGTCAATGCTGTTGAAGTACTTTAAGAATTTTAAAAGTCGATTAGCTTGAATAAAGTGTGGAGCTCCTTTTTCAATATGCTTTAAAGCGTTTTCCGCAAAAACTTTTAAAACAGCGAATTCATAAGTAAGTTCAGAGTTAAAAATATAATCAGCGTTTTCAATATGCGGATAAATCCAGCGATATTCTCCTCTTCTTACTGAAGGCCACATATCCAAGGTTTCTTCAGGAGTAGTGCTTCTAAATTGTAAATCTCTAACGATTCTTCTTAAAAGACGTAAATCAGTTAAATTGATTGGATTGTTATTATCAATATTGATTTGTGTAAATGGTGAAATATAGATTTTAAACTTTTTCTCCTGAGAAATCTTCTTACTCATCTCATTATTCAAAGCATGAATACCTTCAATGATAATCGGCATATTTTCAGTAATTGAAAAAGGTTCAGACATTCTTCTTTCTTTAACCATAAAATCATAATATGGCAAACTGGTTTTCTTGCCAGCGATTAAATCTTCCATATTTTGATTAAATAAATCGATATCCAATGATTCAATATGTTCTAAATCAGGTTTTCCGAATTCATCAAGCGGCGCTTTAGAGACTGGTAAGTAATAATTATCAATAGAAATCATTAAAGGCTCTAAACCTTTGCTTCTTAAAGTTAATTCCAACCTCTTTGAAAAAGTTGTTTTACCTGAGGAAGAAGGTCCAGCTATCGCAATTAAACGAATGTTATTTCTTTTGATAATAAGGTCTGATAACTCATCTAGTTGATCATCGTGACGCTTTTCGCAAGTATTGACAAACTTTTGAATATCACATGTTTCAATGCATTTATTCATCTTGTAAATCATATCTACGCCTAACTCTTGAGCCCAGTTTTCCGATTTATTCAAGACATTGAAAAATTTAGGAGAGTCAGAAAATTCAGGAATTTCACCTTTTTCTTCTCTTCTCGGATATTGAACCAAGAATCCAGGGTTTAAATAATGGATTTCATATTCTTTTAAATATCCTGTTGATGGAACCATATAACCATACATATAGTTTTTATAATTATCACACTTATAGATATTAACATTCTCTTTACGGTATTTTAGAGTTTCTACCTTATCAATATACCCAAGAGATTGATAATATTCAGATGCTTCAGAAATACTGATTTGTTTTCTAGTAATGTCTAAATCTTCAGAAATTATTTTATCCATTTCTTTCATGATATTATCAAGCATATCTTTTGTAATGGTTGAATTTATCGCTCTACCATAAATACCCATAGATATACTGTTAGAGAATTTGATTTGAACATCTGGATAAATCCTATATGCAGCCATACATACTAAAAAACGCATACTAGTCGCGTATATTCTTGTTGAATCATAAAAAGAATAATCTAAGAAAACAATTTCAGCATCATAGCTAACTCGATAAGATAACTCTCTTAATCGGTTATTTACCAAACAAGCATAATAAGTGCCTTCATAATTTTTGACTAAGTCCTTTAAATATACTGGTTTATCAAATTCTAAAATGTCATTTTTTATCTTAAGTTTCATTATAAATAGCCCCCTCTTACATTAAAGAGTGTAATATCATTTTACTACAATTTATTATTTTTGCAAGAAAAAGCTTAAGATAAAAATTAATGAAGACAAAGTATAATATTTTTGTTATAATTATTACTGGGAGGTTGATGATGATTTTTGCTTCGTTTTTTTCAACAACTAATATGGATGATCATCCGACCAATTATCTATTCGGTCCTTATCATCTCGCTTATTTTTTAGGGTTTGTTGCTCTTTTTATCATTTTATTTGTAATCTTAAATAAACTTAAAAGAAAAAATCAGGACTTAATTATAAATATCGCCCTGGTTTTAATTATGGTTTTAAAATATGCTGCTGAAGTTATTTTTATTTATGAGTATTACAATGTTTATCCTGCTCTTTCAAAATATCCCCATCCCTTCTTAGATGTCAATACTTTTTTCTCTTTCCAATTATGTGGAGTTATGAATATCATCTTACCATTTGTCATTTGGTTTGATTTAAAAAAACTTAAACCCTTTGTCTTCCTAACATCAATTTTAGGAGGGATGGCAGTTGTTTTATATCCTGTAACCGTGCTTTATGGAGATCCTTTTATGATTACATTACCAATGTTAAGAAGCGCTTTGGTTCATTTCTTTTTGGTATTTATTCCATTATTCTTGATATATAGAGGCGACTTCAAATTAAAAAAAGAACAATCGCTATCAATTGCAATCGGTCTTATATCTGTAGCTCTTTGGGCGATGGTTGGTAACTTGTTTATTGATAAAACAGCTAATAACATGTATCTCATGACTAATCCGTTCTTTGGCGGCCCAATACCTGTAATTAGCGATATACCAACAGGTTGGCACGTATTGCTTCTAACAGTATTAGTTACTATCGGTTATTTTTTAATCTATCATATTGCAAAATTATTTCAAAAAAGGACTTGATTTTAATCAGTCCTTTTTTTATTTTAATTATACAAATTATATAACTCATCCAGACTAAGACTGAATAAGTATTCCAAGTCTTCCAAAGTTTCAAACTCGTCGTTATTTTCAAAAATATATGTTACAAGGGAAACTCTTGCCGGAAACATATCTTCCACAAATA
>CAZJAP010000051.1:0-4892 GCA_964544325.1 uncultured Candidatus Izemoplasmatales bacterium
GCACAGAACCGATTTCTGTAGCTTTTGCCGGTGCTAAAGCTAGAGAAATTCTAGGTAATATTCCTGACAAGGTAGAAATAGCTGCGAGCGGTAATCTAATCAAAAATATCCGTTGCGTTACTGTTCCTAACACCAATAACTTAGTTGGAATTGAAGCTAGTGTTATTTCCGGAATTGTCGGTGGAGATTCTTCACTAGAATTAGAAGTTATATCTAACCTAAAACCAAAACATTTAAAATTAGTTAATCAGATTATTCTTAAAGATATTGTAAGGGTAAGCTTGTTAGAGACAAATCTTAACCTTCATTTTATTCTTAAAGCTTATCATTTAAATGACTATGTCGAAATTGAAATTAAGAATCTTCATACCAATATCGTAAAAATTACTAAAAACGATAAAGTTATTTTTGAGAAAGATAATGTTAAAGAAGAATATTTTGGGGTTGAAACCGACCGAAAAAATCTAACGGTTGAAAATATCTTGGATTTCTCTAATTCTGTAGAGATTGACCTATTAAAAGATTTGCTCGATAAGCAAATCAAATATAATATGGCGATTGCTAAAAAAGGCTTAAGTAAAGATTTCGGCGTTTCTATTGGTCAAACTATCCTAAAACATGATCAATCGATATATTCTAAAATTAAAGCCTATGCAGCCGCTGCTTCTGAGGCAAGAATGAGTGGATGTTCATTGCCTGTTATTACAAATTCAGGTAGTGGAAATCAAGGTTTGGCAACTTCAATCCCTGTTGTGCTTTTCGCTAAACATTTGAAAGTATCAAAAGAAAAAATGTACCGAGCTTTGATTTTATCAAACCTTCTTACAATTTATCAAAAGAGTTTTATCGGACGTTTATCGGCTTTTTGTGGGGCTATAAGTGCTTCTGTTTCTTCCGGCGCTACATTTACTTATTTAAGTAATGGCGATTTAAAACAAATAAAAATGACGCTTACCAATGCTTTGGCCAATGTTTCCGGCGTTGTTTGTGATGGCGCTAAACCTTCTTGCGCTTCTAAAATAGCTACAGGTTTAGACGCGGCTATCTTAGGTCATTTTCTGGCAATGGAAAATCACCAATACAATCCATTGACTGGAATCTTAAAAAATAGTGCTGACGAAACAATCTTAGCAGTCGGCAAAATGGCCAGTGAAGGAATGAAAGATACTGATAAAGTTATTTTAGGCTTAATGCTCGAAAAATAATAAAAAAAGACAAATATTTAAAATTTGTCTTTTTTTTATCTGTTTTATAAACTAGGTATCTGGTCTAAAGCCTTTTGCTTTCTATAGCCAATAAAAGTAACGATTGCGACCGGAAAAACAAACATCGCATACAAAATAAATAGAACACTACCGATAAGAAAGAAGATAGAACTCACTAGCAATAACTGGTGATTCTTTAGCAAAAAACCTAACACATCTAAAAATAAAGCTAAGATAACCGCGCCGATATGAGGCAACGCTAAGATAAACAAAAGATCCAAGATGATATTTTGATCTTGGTTATCTTGATTTAAAACTTCTTTATAAGAAACGAAAAAGTAAATACAATAAGCCAAAGCCAGAAGAATAGATAGAAAAGCTATTTTACTACGGTTCTTAAACATACTTTTTTCTCCTTTAAATTTTTTTAAGCAGTCTAATAATATGTCTTTAACTATTTTTATATTAAAACGATAAAATATAAATTACAAGTCAATATAAATAAAACAACCAAATTTTGGTTGTTTTTGTTAAATTGCTAAAGCATTTAAGTCGTTTCTTAATATTTCTGCAATTTGATCTCTCGATAAATCTTTAGAAAACTCACTTAAAAATCTTGGTTTCCCCGTGATAATTTTCTGTTTTAACTTATTATAATATAGTGGAATCAAAGGTATATGTTCTTTGTTTGATTTATAGTATTGTTGAGCCAAAAAAACAAAACCGCCATGGAATGATTCGATTGTTTCCATGTATCCGCTAGAACTATCTTCAGGAAATATTAAAATCGAGTTATTACAAGAAAGATTCTCTAAACTCTCTGTAATTGTTTTCCTTAAACGAGCGTCAGGATAAGTCGGAATTAATTTCACGCCATTATAAAGTGTTTTAGATATTATTCCAAAAAGTGTAGCCAACATCAAAGACCTGAATTTAGTGTAACCTAGTTTTTGGCGATAAAAAATAAAATATAAATATTTCCACCTTGTAATGTAATGGCCTGTCATTGGGTACGCTCCCCAAGGAACTAGGTATTTAGGAAAATAAACACTTAATGTCAAGGGACCGGCTGCCCCGCTATGATTAGCATAATAGATTGCTTTATCCGGCAATAAAGAATCATAAAGATTTAGTTCTGGTGAAGTTCTTACTTTTCTAATAATTCCTTTAATAAGTCTGATAAACCAATTATGTTTTGTGATAGTTTTAACTTTTCTCATAAATTACTCCCCGTAAATTTTATAGTTATTAAGCCCTTATTACGAGTATAACATACTAAATATTATATGTCTTAAAAGACAATAAATTTAAAGTGAAAAATCATATTAGTTTTAAAGTCTTTTTTTAATTAAACCTAATAAACTTGAAATTAAATTCATCGGATATTTCTTGATTATATTCATAGCCATCAAATGTAAATTTTTTTATTTCTTCTAAATCTTCAACTACATTCTTAATTAAATAATTAACCATCGCTCCACGACATTTTTTAGCGTTATAGCTAACAACCTTTAACTTCCCTTCTTTTGTTTTTTCATAAAATTCAATGTTAATGAAAGTTAAATTTTTATTTTTAATCATTCTAGAAAATTCTTTAGAAGCTAAATTAATAATCAATTTTTCTTCCGCAAAAAAGTAATCAATATGATTTTGCCAATATTTATAAAGGTTTATATCATTGATTTTCACCGTCATATCAAGCCGATAGGGAAAAATAGCCTTCTCTGAAGATAAGGCTCCATACATAGCTGATAGAATAACTAAATTATCGTTCATATACTCTTTTTCTCTTGAAGTATAAGTTTCTGTCTCTAATTGTTCAAAAACAACGCCCTTGTAGCAATCAATCGCTTTTAAAAGAGGTTTATCCTTAATATCGAGTTTAAAGTCTGAATATGTTTTATCCAGTAAGTCATTATTTATTTTTAGAGTAGTGCTTAAATCTTTTTTGGATAATTTTTGTAAAATATGATAAAGATTAATAGTTTCTTTACTAAAGAGAAAATCATTATAGTTGATTTTCTCTTTTGCTTCATGATTTTGCGTTTTGCTTGGTGAAATTATTATTTTCAATTCTGATAATCTTTCAATAAAACTGTTACTTCTTCTTTTGAAGGTACTTTCCCATAAGAAACTATTTTTTCATCAAAAATTAACCCTGGTGTTTTCAATATGTTATACTTGGAAATTTCTGCGAAATCTGTAACATACTCTACCTCTGCATTTAATTTTAAACTCTCTACTGCTTCATTAACGTTTTCTAATAATTTTTTACAGTTTCTACAACCTGAACCCAATACTTTAATAACCATTTTTTTTATTCTCTCCTTTTTATATAAATAAATAACTAAATATATTAAATAAATAACCCATGACAATAATTCCTACAACCACTAAAGAAACAAACATTATGAATAGCTTTGGTTTAACAACTTTTTTTATCATGATTAATGACGGTAAGCTTAAAGCCGTAACAGCCATCATAAATGATAATACAGTACCGATCTTTACTCCTTTTAAAACAAGTGCTTCAGCTATTGGTAAAGTTCCAAATATATCAGCATACATCGGAACTCCGACAATAGTCGCAATCAATACTGAGAAAGGATTGTTTTCTCCTAAAACAGTTTCTATCCATTCTCTCGGGATGAATCCGTGAATCACGGCACCAATACCTACACCAATTAATACATAGATCCAAACTCTACTAATAATATCTTTTAATTGGTCTATGCCGTATTTTACGCGGTCTTTAAATTCTAGTTTTTCTTCTTCAAGTTCACCTAAATCATCTTTATTAATAACGATAAAATCAGCGACATATTTATCCATTTTAAAAATACTGATGACAGTTCCGCCAATAACCGCAATTACCAGTCCTACCACTACATAAGCTAAAGCAATCTTCCAGTTAAAAATCGAAGCTAAAAGGATAACTGAGGCTAAATCTACCAAAGGCGATGATATTAAAAATGAAAATGTCACGCCAACCGGTAACCCGGCTTTAGTAAAACCGATGAAAATCGGTATTGACGAGCAGGAACAAAACGGAGTAACCGTCCCAAGAAGCGCTCCGATAATATTCGCCCAAACTCCTTTAAACTTAGAAAGAATTCTTCTTGTTCTTTCTGGGGAGAAATAGGATTGAATATATGAAGCAAGGAAGATAAGAACCGAAAGTAAAATAAAGATTTTAATTACGTCGTAAACAAAAAAAGTAATGCTTTTATAAAAAAGTGTATCGACGTCTAATTTTAATAAATCTCTAAAGAACAAATTGACTAAATCATTTAACCAGTCCATTCTTAACAATTGGTTATTTAACCAATTAAAAATTAATTTTATTGTTTCCATCATTTCCCCTTTTTTAAGTAATGCTCATTAAGTACTCAGTTACTAATTTTAAAGTATTTTCATTTAAACTCATCTTTCGCCAAGTACCTTCTTTTTTAGAGGTAATTAGTCCGGCGTTTTCTAAAATGTTCAAATGATAAGTCATTGTGGGTTGAGTAATATCAAGCTTATTTATTAAAGTACAACCACAATTTTCACCGTCCGCAATTCGCTTTAATAAAATCAGTCTATTATTATCGCTTAAAGCTTTAAATATTTTTGCTAGATCTTCATTCATAAAATATCACCTTTTTATATATAGATATTTATCTATATTTATATTCATCTATATTA
>CAZJAP010000052.1:0-4815 GCA_964544325.1 uncultured Candidatus Izemoplasmatales bacterium
TATCATAAAGGCAAAAGAAAAACGTTGAAAATTCAACGTATCTTTTCTTTTATTCTGCTGCTTTTTCTGGTTTTGGTTCAACAACCAATTTTCCTTTGTAAAATCCACAAGATTTACATACTTGATGTGATAATGTTAGTTCACCACAGTTTGGACATACGGCCATTGCTGGAGCGTGTAATTTAAAATGTGTTCTTCTTTTTCTTTTTTGAGTTTTACTAATTCGTCTTTGCGGTACAGCCATGTTGATACCCTCCTCACTTTTTTAATTTTGCAAATGGATTATTAATCTGTTTTTCATCTTCTGTCAGCTTAGTTACTTCTTCTTTAAAAGTTTCATAAACCCCTTTTTTAATAACTTTCATTGGTTTCTCAACAAGAATCTCTGAAAATATATAAGGTTTTAAATCAATGGTTATACCATCAATAACATGTGTGTCATCATCAATATAATTGACAGAAAATTTAATCTGCGAATCGAACTCTAAATCAATTGGAACTTCTTCCAAAGATATTGAGCAAAGCATTATTAAAGTCGTTTTAATATGAAGATTGAACTCGAATAAATTATCACTTGGAAAATAAAAATAGTCTCCATTAACGCTAGTTTCTAACAAGTCTACTAAATCTTCGTCTTCCTCGCGCAAATAATTTCTTAGATCGATCTTTTCATCAATTAAATTATCATAATTTGCTTTTTTAATAAGTTCATGAATTGTCCATTTCAATTCCATCACCTCATCGCAGCACATCAATTATACTTTTTTATGCTTTAATTGTCAAGAAAAATATATACATAGTTTAGAAATAAAAAACATTTTATTTTCATATCTAAACTTTATGCGTTATAATAGTAATGTCTAATATTTAAGAGGTGAAAAAATGGATGAAATTAAAATTATTAAAGAAAGAGTAAATGATGTTTTAGACCCTAGTTGTAATCAAAAACTTGGCGAAAACGATAGTATTAAGCATGTTGGTGTTGATGAAAATAATACTGTTATTATGATTATTGAGGTTCAAGACAAAGATGCAAACACAACTAAACAGATTACAAGAGATACAGCTAAAATTGTTAAAATAGATTTGGGTTATGCAGGTGTTAAGATAGAATTTACTAAAAGAAAAACAAGAAATAAGTCAGCTAAAACCCTTCTAGTTGCTTCAGGCAAAGGTGGAGTAGGAAAATCTACAGTGACCGCGAACTTAGCATACGCCTTAACAAGACTAGGTAAAAAGGTAGGAATCATTGACGCTGATATTTATGGAGCAAATATGCCTAAAATATTTAAAGCAACTGAGCACAAACTTTTAGGTGACGCTAACGGAAAAATTTTCCCTTATGAAAAAGATGGTATACAAATGGTATCAACTGAGTATTTAGTTGATGAAAAAAGGGCTCTAATGCTTAGAGGCCCAATGCTCGGAAAAGTATTAAAATTATTTTTTGAGGACACTTTATGGAGCGAAGATATAGATTATTTCTTGGTTGACTTACCTCCGGGAACCGGAGATGTAATGATGGATTTAAAAAACTTCAGTGAGGATGCAAAAATGGTCATCGTAACTACTCCTCAAGAAAGCGCTGCGCATATTGCTATAAAAGCTGGTTATGCTGCAAAAGATCTCTCTCAAGATGTTATTGGCGTTATCGAAAACATGTCTTATTATGAAGTTAACAATGAATTCCACTATATATTCGGAAAAGACGGAGGCAAAAAAGTTGCTGACGAACTATTAGTTGAACTTTTAGGCACTTTACCAATAACTAACTATGATAAAATAATTGCTAATGAAACTGATATGCCGGGTATCATTTATCTAAACCTAGCAAAAAAGATTATAAATCTACTATAAACTCCTTTAAAAGGAGTTTTTTTATTTTAAAGATAATTTTGAAGTAAGTTGTAAAGATAGAACTAAATCATCAAATTTTTGGCGGTAATTTAGAGCATCTTTATATCTTTTCTTAGAAACTAAAATATCAGAAATTGACAATGTTATAATCTTAGCTAAATAAATGTTTTGTTTTTTTGTGGCTAATTCTAAACAATAATTAATTAAATAATCTTTCAATAAAATATCTTCATTATTTTTTAATAATTTAAGAATGTATGTATAATCTATATTTGAATTAACTTTGTAATGCAAATTATTAATCTCAGTATATGTTTTCTTAAATTCTTCCATTTCATTATTTAAGAGAAAATATCTTGCTTTTATGAATAAACCTAAAAGATAGTTATCCCCTTCTCTTTTTAATGCTCGCAAATAAGTAAGAGGTTTTTTACTTCTAGTTGACAATATAATTAAATAATAATTTGATAATTTTAAAGAAGTATGATCTAAAACTTTAAAATCAAAGTTCTTTTCTGGGACATTACCTTCGTAACACATAAATATTTCTTTCCAAAGGTAGTACTCTTTCAACCTTTTCAGATTACTGTACTTGCTAAAAATCCCAAAAGCAATTATCCCTGATTCATTAGCAGTCATATTTAAATGAAGATTACCACAGATAAGGTATCTTGAAAAATTATATAATCCATATATGATGTCATCATTGTGAAAGAAATTCTCGATTTTATCAAGTATTATTTTTGCATTCTTATAATTATTGACTTGGATGTTATAAAAACTTGCAAATATTAAAAATATAGATAACCCAAACTCTTCCAATGAACTTAAATATCTAAAAATTTCATTATAAATCAACCCTGCATTCACTTCATCTTCTATTAATATATAGTAACCCAACTTAACTATTTGTAATAAAACAGCAAATTGATATTTATCTACCTCTTCAAATAAAAGTTTATAATCTTCAATATTATAAAAGAAGAAATAATTAATTGCTCTTTCTAAGTATTCTATCATCTCTTCAGGGAAAGTTATTTTTTCCATCGGCATACCGACTCTTTCCATCAAAAGATATAAATGTTCTCTATTGACTTCAATTTGATTGTTCTCTATTTTTGATAAATAAGTGTTTGAACAAATTCCTATTGAAACAGCCTCTTGAGTCATGTTTAGTTCTAAGCGTCTTTTTCTAATTGCTTGCCCGACACCTCTATAATAAAATTGGCAAGCCGCTTGTCTTCTTTTTATTATTTCGTTATTTAGTTTTTCAATCATTATAATCACCTCGTAAATTTTTTTGTTCTTGAAAAATTATAAAATAATTTTGATTAAAAATAAACAATTTTTATTTGAATTTTTTAACTAAATATAAAACCAAATCCAATATTACGCCTATTTTTAGGCAAAAAAAAGCTGAGATTAAATCTCAGGCATTTTGCAATAATCTATTATAGGACAACTTGCGCACTTGGGTTTTCTAGCTGTACAAAAATATCTCCCAAAAAAAATAAATTTATGATGCAATGATATCCATATTTCTTTAGGGAAAACCTTCATTAGTTGTTTTTCAATGATTAAAGGGGTTGAATTAGGCTTAGCAAAGCCTAATCTGATTGATACTCTTGAAACATGAGTATCAACTGCAATTCTAGGAATATGATAAAGTTCAGCCAAATAGACATTGGCAGTTTTTCTGCCTACACCAGGTAAAGATTCTAGCTCTTCCTGAGTATTAGGAATGGTTCCAGAAAAATCTAGCAAAATTTTATTAGCCATTTTATTTAGATTTTTAGCCTTATTTCTAAACAAGCCTAAATTTCTAATATCATTTTCAAGTTCTGATATAGATGCATTAGCAAAATCAGATAAATTAAGGTATTTTTCAAATAATTTTTCAGTAACCCTATTAACTGATTGATCTGTTGTTTGAGCGCTAAGCATAATAGCAATCAAAAGTTCATGGTCTTTGCGATAATTTAGTTCACAACCGGCATTTGGAAATAATTTAGTTATTTCATCATAAATTATCAAAGCATCTTGTTTTTTAACTGTCAAGATTCAAGAAAATCCTTTAACACTTTTGATTTCTTTTTGCCGGTTCTCTTTACTTTAACTTCTTGATTAACTTGACGTTTTTTTAGTAATACTCCATCTAAATAACTAATAGAGTATCGATTTGCTTTTAGGGCTGAAAATACAGCCTCTTTAATATCTTCTTTAGTATACTTATACTCATGAATCCACTTGGTTATCATTTCAATTTCAAGTGGTTTTAATTGTTTCTGAAAGTTTTTTTCTAATAATTCTACAATTTCATCTTCTAATGTATCATACGTACTATCTGAAGTCATCATTTCAGTAAGAATTCGATCTTGGTAATATTCTAATATTTTTCGGTAAGTTAAATCAATATTAAATGTTTCCTTTTGCTTTCCGTTTTCGCCCTTCATGATAGAGAAACTTAGATATTTATTTTGCATCAATTTTTCTAAATGCTTCATTGCATCTTCTTCAGAGATTGTTAGCTTTTTAGTCAATATTTTAGGTGTAATAAAATCAATTCCTTTATTTTTTAGGTAGTTTAGTTCCATTAACAAAAAAGCTTCTAATTCTGTTAAGCCTAGTTCTTTATATGTTTTTTTAAGAAGTTTGTCAAAGTCAACTATGCCTTCATTTATCATTTTTTTTAATATTAAAACTTCCATATTTATTCCTACTTTTCCTTGCTATTAGCTAGTTTTTGTAAGGCTTCAAAAGCTGCGTGTTGTTCAGCTTCTTTCTTACTTTTCCCTTTACCTTCACCCATAATAATTGTATCGTCCATATAAACTCTAGCGACAAATTCTTTATCATGAGATGGTCCCGTTTCAGAAATTATATCATATCGTAAACTTCTTTTATCTGATTGCAATAATTCTTGTAATTTACTCTTATAATCATTATCTTCTTTATGTA
>CAZJAP010000053.1:0-2855 GCA_964544325.1 uncultured Candidatus Izemoplasmatales bacterium
TGAAAGCCAAAAAGAAAACTGCCAAGAATTTGGCAGTTTAAATTATATTGTTTGGTATTTCAAATCGAAAGCTTGGCATACTCCTAAGCAAGTACATTTACCATCATAAGTATTTACACCTAATTTTAAAGGTCTTGAAACTTTTATAGCCTCTTCTAAACCTTTGTCAGCTATCAATAAACCGTATTTCAATGTTGAATTATTAAGAGCGATAGTTGAAGTTTGTGGAACAGCTCCTGGCATATTCGCGACACAGTAATGAACGATTCCATCAACCACAAATGTCGGTTTGTCATGGTAAGTCGCTTTAGATACTTCAGTTGATCCACCTTGGTCAATTGCGATATCGACAATTACGCTACCTGGTTTCATTTCTTTATAATAGTCTCTCTTAATTAATTTTGGTGCTTTGGCCCCTGGTAATAAAACTCCACTAATAACTAAATCGGCATTTTTACACGCTTCTTCAATATTATGAGAATTACTATAAAGAGTTGTGATTCTGTTGCCATAAATATCATCTAGATAAGTTAATTTATCAATATTGATATCTAAAACAGTAACATTTGCTCCTAAGCCAACAGCCATTTTTAGAGCGCTTTCGCCAACAACTCCGGCACCAATAATAGCTACATTAGCTCTAGGTGTCCCTGGAACTCCAGAAATTAATACCCCTGAACCTCCCATAGTTTTTTCTAAGTGTTTAGCCCCTTCGATTACTCCTAATCTTCCGGCAACTGAACTCATTGGTTTTAAGCATGGCAATGATCCGTCTTCTAAAATTATGGTTTCATAAGCCACAGCTTTCACTTTTTTAGCTAATAAAGCTTCTGTTAAAGCTTGATCAGCTGCTAAATGCAAATAAGTATAAAGAACTAATCCTTCACGGAAATATTGGTATTCTTCAGAAAGCGGTTCTTTAACTTTAACAATCATCTCTGATTTTTCCCAAACTTCTTTAGCAGTTGGAACTATTATGGCTCCTACTCTTGCATAATCTTCATCAGGAAATCCAGAGTTTAAACCAGCATTGGTTTCGATAAGGACCTTATGACCGTGTTTAACGTACTCATTAACACTGCTAGGTACTAACCCAACGCGAAATTCTAACTTCTTAATTTCTTTTACACATCCTATAATCATAACTTTCACCTCACTAAATATATTTTAACATAACAGCAAGCGTTTTCATAAATATTTTTTCAAATTTTTTTAATGGTAAAAATCACTATTTTTTTCGAATAAAAAAAGGCGAAAATTCGCCCTTTTAATGCTTGCAAGCTATGTGATAAATATTTTCAGCATCTTCCATTGTTAAGCTTTTGAAGTTACCGAATCTTTCTCCAACATTAATTTGTAATTTTTCTATCATTGCAGGAATATCTTCTTCTTTGGCTTCAATATCTTTGAAACTGGTTGGCATGCCTAATTCTTTAAAGAAAGCTTCTAAAGCATTAATTCCAGCTTGAGCAACTTTCAAAGGTTTACGTTTATTGTCTTTGATATCAAAAACTTTAATAGCTAGTCTTCGGTATCTTTGAATATCTTCCATAATAGTATAACGCATATAAGCAGGGAACATAACCGCTAAACCCGCACCATGAGTTACGTCATATAATGCACTTAGTTCATGTTCTAGTCTATGAGTAGCCCAATCGCCTACTCTACCTACTCCTAAGAATCCGTTATGAGCAACTGTGCTTGCCCAACAAATAGTAGCTCTAGCTTCATAATTCGTAGGTTCTTTCATGACGATTCTGGCAGCTTCAATAATAGAAACCATTGTTGCTTCAGCTAATCTATCGACTAATATGACATTCTTTGATTTTGTTAAATATCTTTCTAAAATATGGCTTAGCATATCCACAACACCGGCTGCAGTTTGATATGCCGGTAAAGTATAGGTTAATTCTGGGTTGATAATCGCAAAAGTAGGACGATAGACATCACTGTTTAGTCCTCTTTTTAACATCCCCTCGGTTTTTGTAATTACAGAAGAATTTGACCCTTCGCTACCAGCTGCGGGAATAGTTAAAATAACCCCGACTTTAAGAGCTTCTTTTAATTCTACCTTTCTGTCCCAAAAATCCCAGAAATCGCCGTCATATTTCGCTCCAGCAGCTATTGCTTTAGCTGAATCGATTGTTGAACCGCCGCCAACAGCTAATACGAAATCAACATTTTCTTTTTTACATAGTTCAATACCTTCATAAACTAATGTATCTCTAGGATTAGGCACAACTCCACCTAATTCTACATACTCTATACCTGAATTACTAACAGATTCAACTACTCTATCAAATAAACCTGATCTTTTAATTGAACCAGTTCCATAATGAATTAATACTTTTTTTGCGTTATAAGATTTTAATAATTCCCCAACTTGATTTTCAGTTTCTTTACCGAAGACAAATTTAGTAGGGCTATAAAACATAAAATTGTCCATAAAATCCACCTCTTCTTCAAGGAATATTATAACACATTATTTTAAAACTTAAAAAGAAAAATGATTTCGTTCAAGAATAATGATATCTATAGTAAACATTTAATTTGTACTTTTTTCCAACCATGTTATAATATATGCTAAAGGGAGGCTTTTATATGAAAGATCTCGAATGGATTAAATCACGCTATATTGCTCATAGAGGTTTTCATTCTTTAGATAAATCAATACCGGAAAATTCATTGTTATCCTTTAAAAAAGCCATCGACTATGGTTATGCAATTGAGCTTGATATTCATGTGCTTAAAGATGGAACGGTAGTAGTTTTCCATGATGACGACTTAAATAGAGTTTGTAAACAAGACTTAAAAATAGCTGAAGTAACTTATGATAAAATTAAAAATTATAAATT
>CAZJAP010000053.1:2955-4792 GCA_964544325.1 uncultured Candidatus Izemoplasmatales bacterium
AGAATTCTTCTTCCGAATTCATCCATCAATAACCCTGAAAGAATCGGTGTTAAAATTTGCGCAGTCATTGAGAAAGTATAGTAATATCCAGTGTATTTACCAACATTTGGACCTTTAGCAAGCTCAACAACCATTGGGTAAGAATTAACGTTAATTGTTGCCCAACCTATACCTGTTAAACCAAAGATTAAATACATGATAAAAGCAGTGTCAGGAGTCAAGAAATATATCGAACCGAAACAAAGGGTTAGAAGGACTATACCGATAAGAATAGTTTTTCTTCTACCAATTTTCGTTGCGACAATTCCGATTGGTATAAAAGCGATTAAAGCTACACCATGAGCTACTAGCGGAGGTAATGAAAATCCAAGTTCCAAAACTTTAGGAGCGTAATCAGATAATTTCGTTGTAACTGCGTTATAACCGAAGAACCAGAGAAAAACAGAAGAGAGAATCAAGATTAAAGAAATCTTTTTGCTTTTTGTGATTTCTGCAGTTTCTTCAGTATTAGCTTCTTCTATTTCATCGACATCCAATCCATATAATTTATCTTCAGCTTCTTTTTCTTCAACCAACTTAGGTTCTTTAACCTTCCAAAGGAAAATTCCTAGCAATATCAACATAATCAATCCGACAGTGATGAAAGCAGGAGCATAATTAACATAAGATAATTTATCAAGTCCGAATATAATCAGCAATAGATAAGACAAAATAGCTCCAAAAGATCCCATTAAGTTAATTACTGCATTTGCTTTAGAACGTAAAGGTTTAATAGTAACGTCAGGCATTAAAGCTACTGCCGGTGACCTGAATGTTGCCATAGCTACTAAAGCAACGAATAAAATCAACATAAATACGATAAAATTAGCAGGAGATTTCATGGTTATTAGGAAAGTTTTCTGATTTAAATGCGCATAGAAATAATCCTTTAAGTCCAGGTTATCTCGATCAGTTAAAACTCCGTCTTGATAATCTTCTGCATATTGAAGAATTTCTTGAATTCCTTGACGATGGTCAGCTCTAAACTCAAGATTATTAACATCAGTAACATCATTTTCATCTGAGCCGTCAATAACTTCTAAATAAAAATCATTATATTCTTCTTCAGTAATTACGCCGTCATCTTTTAAAGTAGTCCATTGCAAGATTATATTTTCTTTAATGCCGTTCCACTCTGTTAAGGTAAATTTTTCATCATGGATATCATTATAATCTTCAATTATGGCAATATCTTCAGTTTCAATTTTAGTAGTTTGATAATTATCGCTGAAAGTCAAACCAATAAAGGCAAAAGCGGCTACTATAGTTCCGACAATAATAAAAGGCGTTCTTTTACCGATTTTTGAATTATGGCGATCAGAAATACTACCAAAAATAGGGATTAAAAATAGAGCAAGAACATTGTCTAAAGCCATAACAGCTCCAGACCACGCTTGATTAAGACCAAACTTATCAATCAAAATCTTACTGATAATTGAATCATAAGTCTGATTAAATAAAGAAATTAAAAAAAATGCTAAACCGACTAAAAATACTTTTTTATAGTTTAATTTCACTTTTGTTCACCTCGTTTTTTTCTTTTAAGACAATTATAACATGTTAAGTGTTTGCTGTAAGTAGAAAAAACGAAAATTTAGCAAAGAAAAAGTCCAAGATCATCTTGGACTTAATTTATTTAGTAAACTTTGCTAGCAACATACTTTAATGCCAGCTCATTATATTTAGTCGGTTTTAACTCGATTTCAGTTTCGATATTGAAGCCAGAAGTCACTTTAAAATATAAAATTCTTTTAACTCTAAACATTAATACTAAACCTAAAATTAATACCAAACCTAA
>CAZJAP010000054.1:0-4679 GCA_964544325.1 uncultured Candidatus Izemoplasmatales bacterium
CCTATTTCATAAGAAATGTTTCTTATAGGTATATAGTTTCTAATGTTTTTTATCGCTTTCTTCAAAGCTTCGTAAGCTTTTAGGTATTCTTCGGTATCTAACTGTTTTAAGGCCTCTAATTCGACAAATTTCGCCATTCCTTCAATGGTTTCAATTCCTTCTTCATAGAAAAGTTCGTTCACATAATCTCTTCTTCTTTTTTCTCTATAAGCTACAAATTTATCTAAAGCTTCCTTATCTTCTTCTTCAAATGCTTTTAAAAGCATTTTTGTTTCATCATATTTAAGTGCTATATTATATTTTTCATAGAGATAACCCAATCCTATGAATTCGTTAGGAAATCTTTTTTCGCCTTGGCTGAATTGCCAAGCATGAAACATTTCATGAACAATTTTACTAGCAAGAACATGATAATGAAGAAAAAATGTTTCTACTTGCCATATTGCAATATATTCGCCTTCATAGATAATGGCGGTATTACCGGTAAACCTTTGGTCATGAGGTATGACTAAATCTTTAAATACAACTATTTTTTCATTATATAAAGCGAAATTATATCTAGTGAACCCTGGATAAATAAGATTGAAATCTAATCTTTCAATCAATTTTTCGATATTACGATATAATTCCAACATTTCTCTTTTATGAGATGACATTTTTATTTTCCCCTTTCTTTGGGAAACCTTTAGTTAATTTTATTATATCAAAAACAGTTGATAAGATAAATGTTATAATAGATAAAGATGATTTTTTTAAAGGGTGTAAAAATGAAAACAAATAAATGTTCATTATGTAATTTAGAAACCAAATTTTATCTTAGTTTTAGAAAAAAAGATTATTATATCTGTCAAAATTGTGGATCTATAGAAATGCATCCAGATTTTTTCATATCGGTTGAAAAAGAAAAAAAACGCTATGAACTTCATAAAAGCGATATTTTAGATATCGGATACCAAAGATTTGTTGAACCGATTACTAATTATGTCGTTAGTAATTTTAGTTTTGAACATGACGGATTAGATTTTGGTGCTGGTAACGGTCAAATAATAGCGAAAATATTAAAAAGCAAAAATATTGATATCAAAGTCTATGATCCTTTATTCCATAATGATAAAAGTGTCTTGAACAGTAAATATGATTATATAATAGCTTGTGAAGTTATTGAACATTTTCATAATCCGAGTAATGAATTCGCTTTATTATTTTCATTGTTAAAAACAGGCGGTAAACTTATAATAATGACGGATCCATTAAAAAAAGAAACTAGTTTTATAGATTGGTACTATAAAAACGATGAAACACATGTATTCTTTTATTCCAATACTACTTTTCAATATATTAAAAATAAGTATGGTTTCAAAAGTGTAGATATTAAAGGTCGTTTGATTGTTTTCGAGAAATAGTATTTAAAACATAAATAAAGCAAACTCAATCTTGAGTTTGCTTTTTAAATTTATAAGCGTAATCAAATTCTTCAAAACCAATGTCAAAATAGAACTTTTGAGTGGAACCGACAAAAACATCTTTAGCGCCTTCTTCTTTTACGGCTTTAATACATTTATATACCAAAGCTTTAGCTAAACCTTTTCTTCGGTGCAAAGGTACAGTTGCAAGAGGTTCAATCAAAGCTGTTTTAGTGTTTTTTAAATACCATATGCCTGAATATGATTTATATGAGTTGTCTTTTATAGCCACATAAGTATATTCTTTTTTAAAGTTTGGCGAAGAAGTCATATGTAATCTATCTAAAAGGTTTTTTTCTGAATAGTCAATATTATCGCCATGATTAAATCCTCTCCATAAAACTTGATGGATTTGATCTAATTGATAGTCTTTAACTAAAGATGTAATTATATATCCAGTTGTTTTTGGTAATTCAAAATCATTTAATTTAAATCTAGATACAGGATCATGTTTACCTAAGTTTGAATAGCCCTTTTCTTCTAGTAAACTGATCATTTTATCATCTCTTGGTATTACAAGATCTTCAGAAAAATGATTTTCAACTATATATCTAATCAATTTTTCTCTTGTATTGTCTTTGAAATTATAGATGAGATAATAAGTATTTGGTTCATCTTCGAAGAGAATAATAGCATCAATTTTATCGTTATTATAAAAGATAGTGATTTTTGATAAATCTTTTTCTTCGAAACTGTCTCTAGCGAACATCCATTCCCATCTGCTCCAATGAAAATAGAGATATTGATAATCTTCATTAAACCCTTTGATGAAATTTAATACTTGAAAAAACTGTTGGTTATAGCTTTTGTCTTTATTATATTTGACAATCTTTTCCATAAAAAGCCTCTTTATTTAAAGTTTAAATCTTCTTTTAAATCCTTGAAAACCTCTTCTAATTTATCATAATCAACCCTGTAGTCAAACTTTTGTTTGCTTTCCTTGCTCATGTATAATATTCCAGTTGTTAAAAATTCATTCATATGATAAGAAATAGTTGCACTAGAAACTCCAAGTTCGTCAGCAATAGTCTTGATTGAACTTATGCCTTTAGCTACTAACTTAAGGGTTTCATAGCGAGTTTTATCGCCTAAAGCCTTAAATATTTTCACTCTTTGTGTTAATTTGTCTTCATTGATTTCATGGATTTTGGCAAAGGAGTATTCCATTTCTAAACCCCAAACCATTCTGCATGAATCTAAACCGATAAATCGAAGTGCATAAGGCATCACGAAAGAAATATATAAATCACAAGCTTCAAAAGCTTCAAAATCATAATTTATAGAATTATAGGTAATTTTTGTGAATGTTTCATTTGTATTGCTTGATAATCGATTAGCTAAATCATGACCTACTTCAATAATTCTTTCTTCATATTTTTCGTATGAAGCATTAAAGATAGATTCTATTTTATTTAACAATGAAACGTATTTTTCAAGATATAGATATGGATTTTGAATTATCATAAAAAGGTTCCACTTATTAGCTGAATCAATCTTTAGATTATTAATATAATCTGTTGGACTTTCTTTTTCAAGAGACTCTATAGTATCACCATCTACATCTTCCATTGATAATAATGATTTGATAAACTTTTCTTTAAATTTATCCGGATTAAGATCTAATAAATCTTTAAAATAATCCTTAATATCAGTGTATTCATATACTGAATAAGCGTGCATCAAGATACTTGCGAAATCATAGTTAGAATAAATTTCTTTTTGATAAAATTGATTAATTTCATCTTTAAATGGATTTAATTTATTACGCATTTTTTCAGAAAAATCAAAGTAATCTTCCTTGATTGCTTTTATTAATGATTCGTCTTGATGTTCAATTGATTCTTCTAAATCAAAATATACCACTGGGAAAATCAGATAATCTAGAATTTTCGATGTATCTTTATTAAAGTTAAATTTCATTTAGTCTCACACTTCTTTCATATATTGTCATTTCTTCTTTGGCATCACGTTCGATGCAATGCATTTTTTTATAATAGAAAACAACTGTAAAGATAATTATTGCGCCATTCAAAATCATTACGATTCCTGGATTAATTATATCATATAAATAACCAAAAAGTATTTGACCGATAGGAATCATTAAAGTACAACCTAAACCTAGAACTGTCGAAGTTCTTCCCATGTATTCCATTGGAACTATCTTTTGGAAAAGCGTTCCAACGGAAATGTTTACAGCTGTTGTGAATATTCCGATGGTAAAACAAGTGACTAAAACAATCGAGTAAGATAAAAATCCATCATTAATATTCATAATGTTCTTATTTACTGTAGCGGAAATCAAAAAAATCAGGAATCCTATTGCTAGAAATGATATTACTAAAACATCTCCCAAACGCATTTTCTTTAGTTTTTTAGTTAAAAGAATTGGAGCAGCTATCATTGAGGCTGAAAGAACAGTTTGCAAAAGACCTAATCTAAAGTCAGATTGAAGTAAAACTTCTTTAACTAAAAATATTAAACCTACAGAAAATAATGGTGCAATACTAAAGTTTACAATCATAGCTATTGAAATTATTGTTTTAATTGGCTTTGAGTCTTTAATAATTTTAATTCCTTCAATAAAGTCTTTTTTGAAACCTGACATAGATTTTTGATTGTCTTCACTTTTGGTTTTAGGAACCTTGATAAACATTTCGCTAATAGCTGATAACAAGAAACTAATCGCGTTAATGATAATAGCTATCATGAGTCCTAAAGCGCCGTAGATTATCGCTCCTAAAATAGGTGCCATTAATGTGCCGAAACTAATAATCATTGTTCTTAAGGAGTTAGCTTCTAAGTATTGTTCTTTATCAACCACACTTGGTATTACCACTGACATTGATGAATGAAAGAATATTTCCGTAATTTCCAATAAAATAACTAATAAATAGATTAAACCAATAGTTAAATCTTCATTATAAAATAAATAGATTGCGAAAAAGAATAAAATGAAAGCATTAATTAAATCAAGAATAACGATGGATTTCTTCTTGTCAAACCAATCCCCAAATACCCCAGCTATCGGTGAAAGAATTATTCTCGGCAAGATTGACACGGCTAACATGCTCGCAAATAGGGTTGCCGATCCTGTTAAAGCCAGGACATATAGCGACAAAACAAATTGTTGGATATTGCTGCCGATTAACGAAACGAAATTTCCGACAATAACCAACATAAAATTTTTATTTTTAAGCAGTTCTTTATTCATTTGTT
>CAZJAP010000055.1:0-1801 GCA_964544325.1 uncultured Candidatus Izemoplasmatales bacterium
AAAAAAATGGGTGAAGAATTAGAAAAATGGGTAGAGCAGGAATACCATAATTATTCATTGAATGGGTTTGATACCAGCAAATTCTATAAAGACAATTTGGTTGTAAAAGGCACAAAGGCAGATTTTATCTATCAGGTATTTGCGACCAAAGAAATGAATGATGAAGATTTATTAACTTCAGTTGCCATTGAAGTTAAAAGCGAAAACCCAGAAACAATTAACAAAAAGAAGAATTCTGATCATTATCAAAAGCTTGATATTGATAGGCAAAAGAAAAATTGTGAATATGCATTATTAATTTCTGAACTAGAATGGGATGTAGTTAATGATGCGCCAATTAGAAGAGTTAATGAATATGAAAAGATGTATCTAGTAAGGCCGCAATATTTTATGGTTTTCATTCATATATTAACTACTCTCAGTTTAAAATATAAAGATACTCTAACAGAACATAATATTCAACTGGAAAAATTTAGAGATTCTCAAGAAATCATGGATCAGTTTGAAGAAATGAAATCTTCGATTTTAGATAGTACAGTTAAATATATTAACAATCATATTGATGAGATAATTAAGAGCGCCAATAATATTATTTCTGAAGGGAATAAAATATTAAATTCGGCTAATGTGATTAAAGACACTCACATCACTACATTAATAAACAAAATCGCAAACTTTAAGATTAGTTCTTTAGTAAGAAAAATCAATAATTTATAAATAGCCAGATTGCATCTGGTTATTTTTTTGTGATGATAATATGATATTTTTGTCTTGATAAGGCAAAAATATTGACAGTAAATAAAAAAAGGGGTAAACTACTCTATGTGATAGAGTAAAATCTCACGAAAGGAAGTATAAAGTATGAAAATAGCTGTTTTAACTGATTCTGGAGCTAATTTAACTAATCAGTTTGTCAATGAACATAAGAATCTTTTTGTTGTACCTCTAATGATTCTTATAGACGGAAAAGAATATCGCGATCAAGTAGAAATAACTGCGGAAGAAATATATAACAAAATCGACACTCATGATATCAAAACTTCTTTACCATCCCCTAAAGATATTGAAGACACCTTAAAAAAAATCAAAGATGAAGGATATACACATTTACTAGCAATAAGCATTTCATCAGGCTTAAGCGGTACCTTTAATTCTTTAAGATTGATATTGAACGAAGAAAAAGATTTAGAAATTATAAGTTATGATACAAAAACATTAGGTGGAGGCGAAGGTTTTATTGTCGAATATGCTTTAGAATTAATAGACAAGGGAACAGATTTTAAAAAAATCGTGCCAAAACTCGAAGAACTTCGATATAAAGATAGTTTAGCTTTTTATACTATCAATACTTTAAAGTATTTAACGGCTGGAGGAAGAATTGGCAAGGTTGAAGGTACACTTGGCGATCTATTGCATATTAAACCGGTGATTACTGTTAATGAAGATGGTGTATATGTAACTTTATCAAAAGCATTTGGACATAAAAGAGCACTTTTAAAAATGAAGAGCATTTTAATGGAAAAATTTGGTGATGATTTGATCGATTTAATTGTTCATTACGGAGATGACGAAGCTAAAGCAAAGGAATTATCAGAAAAACTAAAAGAGAACTTAAATATTAGAAATATTAAAGTGATTAGACTAACTCCGGTTTTAGGAGTTCATACTGGCCCTGAGATAGTGGCTTATGTTGCGAAGAGAGTTAAATAAAAACTGAAATAATGTGAATATTCACATTATTTTTTTATGTTCTATAATTTTAAAAAATAAATAAGTTATAATATTTATGGTGATTATTATG
>CAZJAP010000055.1:1901-4649 GCA_964544325.1 uncultured Candidatus Izemoplasmatales bacterium
CTTGAGTTAGGATTTAATCCTGATTATATGATATATTTTAATATTTTTATGGCTATATTATGTTACTTAGCTGTTATTGTTTGGGGGCTTTTTGGGCAGGTTTTTAAAGAGTACTTGGTAAAATATAGGACTATTTATAATATTTTGATGTCGCTTTTATTAGCTTATTCAGCAGTAATTATTATTGTTGAAAGCATAAGCTGATAAATTAAATAAGATATTTCACGTAAGCGATTTAATAAACACTTTTTTTGTGATAGAATAATTTTGAAGATGAGGTGAATCCATATTATGAAATACCGAAAATTAGGCAAGTATCAAGATGAAGTTTCCATATTAGGGTTTGGTTGTATGAGATTGCCTGTTATTAATGGTGAACATGATCAGATAGATGAAGAAGAAGCGGCAAAACAAATTCGTTATGCAATAGACAAGGGGATAAATTATATTGATACAGCTTATCCTTATCATGGCGGAATGAGTGAAAAATTTGTAGGAAAAGTATTACAGAATGGATATAGAGAAAAAGTTTTTCTTGCGACCAAATCACCTTCTTGGTTAATTGAATCTCATGAAGATTTGGATAAATTTCTAGATATTCAATTAAGCAATTTAAAAACGGATTACATTGATTTTTATTTGTTGCACGCTTTAAACAAAAAATACTGGGACAACTTTGTCAAACAAGATTGTTTTTCATTTATAAAGAGATCTCTAGAAAATGGAAAGATAAGAAATATTGGGTTCTCATTCCATGATAAATTTGAAGTGTTTGAAGAAATTATCAATGCATATGATTGGGACTTTTGTCAAATCCAACTTAATTACTTTGATGAAGATTACCAAGCTGGACTTAAAGGCTTAAAATTAGCTGCTTCAAAAGGAATTGATGTAATAATAATGGAGCCTTTAAGGGGCGGCAGATTAGCAAATGCACCAGAAGAAATAAATGAATTATGGAATAGTTATAAAGAAAAGCATACACCAGCGGGTTGGGCTCTTAGATATCTTTGGGATAAGAAGGAAGTTAAAGTTGTTTTAAGCGGTATGAATAACTTTGATCATATTGATGATAATATTAAAGAAGCCTCTAAAGCTGAAGCAAATATGTTAAGTGATGAAGAAAAGGCTTTAATAAATAAGGTAAAAAATATTTACAAATCAAGAGTAAAAGTTGATTGTACTAATTGTAAATACTGTATGCCTTGTCCACACGGTGTCAATATACCGGGAAATTTTGCGATTTATAATAACGCTTCTATTTTTGGGGATAAAGAATATTTTAAAAAGCAATATTATTCTCAGTTAAAACCAGAAGAATTAGCTGATATGTGTCAAAAATGCGGAACATGTGAACCTTTATGTCCGCAAAATATCGAAATTATCCAACAGCTCGAAAATGTTGCGATGTATTTTAAATAAAGGGAGAGATAATATGAAAGTATTGAATAGTTTTTATGTCTTGAGCAACGGCGTCAAGATACCTAAACTTGGATTTGGAACCTGGCAAATAAAACCGGGTGAAGATGCATATAATGCAGTTTCTTTAGCTCTTGAAAATGGATATCGTCATATAGATACAGCTGAAGGATATCGAAATGAAGCAAGTGTCGGTAGAGCGATAAGAGATTCAGGCTTAAGAAGGGAAGAGGTTTTTATCACTTCGAAACTAGAATCTCATATTAAGACATTTGACGGTGCGAAAGAGGCTTTTAACAAGACTTTAAAAGCTTTAGGAACTGATTATTTGGATTTGTTTATCATCCACGCTCCATGGCCTTGGGATGAAATGGGTAAAAATTGTAATAAAGGAAATGTAGAAGCTTATAAAGCTATGGAAGAACTTTATATGCTAGGCAAAATCAGAGCAATTGGCGTAAGTAATTTTGAAATAGAACATCTTGAAAATATTATTAATAATTGTGATATTGTTCCTCATGTTAATCAGATTGGTCATTTTATTGGTCTTAACGAACATCACAAGGATTTAATTGATTATTGTGAAGAGAGAGAAATTTTCATTATTGCTTATTCACCTTTAGGAATTGGATATTTATTAGATAATCAAGTAATTAAAGATATGGCGGAAAAATATGAAGCTACTCCAGCGCAAATATGCATTCGTTATTTATTGCAAAAAGGCATGGCACCAATTCCTAAATCCGTTCACGAAAAGAGAATAATTGAAAATGCTGAAGTTGATTTTGTCATTAAAGAAAAAGATATGGAAGTCTTGGATAAAGTAAAAGGCGATCCAAGAAAATGGGATTAATCTTCTCTTTAAAAATTTAATTGTAATAGGATGTTTTGAAAGAAGTTTCAAAGCATCTTTTTTAATATTAAAATTAAAGATGAAATACCGATAAATTTATGTTAAAATAACTATGATTGTGAGGTAATTATAATGAAAGATTTACGAAAAGAAATTGATGACATTGATGATGAAATGGCTGAATTGTTTTTAAAAAGAATGGCTATAGTAAAAAAAATTGCTTTAGAAAAGAAAAATCAAGGTTTAGAGGTCTTAAATCAAGAAAGAGAAAAAGAAATCTTAACCAGATTGACTGATAAAATTAATGATAAATACTTATCAGGATTATATCCTAAATTTATTATCAGTGTTATTGAAGTTTCAAGACTATATCAAGAGTTATTAATGAAGGAGTAAAAAAGAATGAAATATATTGACCTAAGAAGTGATACAGTTACCAAATTAACTCCAAGAATGAAGGAAGAAATGATAAAAGC
>CAZJAP010000056.1:0-4420 GCA_964544325.1 uncultured Candidatus Izemoplasmatales bacterium
ATTCAGTCGCTTCTTTTTTTGGATTTTCACCATAAAATTGATAATATGTAGTCTCAATTCTACCATTATAAAGTTTTCTTCTTCGATCAGCTTTTTTACCATATATTGTTTCAAAATTTTTATCTGAAGTAATTACATAAACTGACCAAGTTTTAAGTTTGCTAAGCTTTTCTCCAATTAATTTATATAATTTATCGACTTCTTCTTTCTCTGACAATCTCTCACCATAAGGTGGATTTGTTATCATTATTTTGTAATCTTCTTTAACTTGTAAATCTTTAAAATCTTTCTGTTCAAAAGTAATACAATCAATTACACCAGCTTCTTCTGCGTTTTCAATTGCTGCATCTATATTCTCTTGGACTATATCATATGCATATATTTCAATTTTTGATTCCTGATCAATGGATTCATAAGCTTCTTTAGTCACTTCTTTCCACAAACCATCTTCAAACATTGGCCAATATTTACACGCAAAATCACGATATAAACCTGGGGCTATATTTCTAGCTATCAAAGCCGCTTCAATAGCTATTGTGCCTGAGCCACAAAAAGGGTCAATTAATACTCTATCTTTATTCCAAAAACTCAACGATACTAAAGCTGCAGCTAATGTTTCTTTAAGAGGTGCTATAACTGCGTTTTGTCTATAACCTCTTTTATGTAAAGCTGTTCCTGATGTATCAATAGTTAAAGTAGCTATATCCTTTAGAAGAGATACTTTAACATTGAAAATAGGACCATCTTCAGGAAACCAATTGATTTTATAAACGTCTTTCAAACTGTCGACTATAGCTTTTTTCACAATCGCTTGTGAGTCAGATATTGAAAATAGAGTAGATTTTACTGACTGCCCGTCCACTGGAAACCTTCCATTTTTAGGAATAAATTCACTCCAATTGATTTGTTTAGTTTTATCATATAGCTCATCAAAAGTCACAGCTTTAAATTCTGCGATTTTTAGCAAAACCCTATCTGCAGATCTAAGCCACATGTTAGCTTTAATTATACCTTTACGATCAGCCAAAAATGTAATCTTTCCATTCTCACTTGATTTAATTTCAAAGCCAAGATTAATTAACTCTCTTTTTACAACTGCTTCTAAGCCAAATGTTGTTGTAGCTATAACTTCATATGTTTTCATAAAATCATCTCTTTTCTATAGTAAATTATATCAAAATTTACTTTTATAAACAATAAAGAAAAAACCTTCTATCAGAAAGATAAAAGGCTTATTTCTATTCAAATTCAACTATTAAATTTACTTTAGCAGAACGAGATACCAATTCATGTATTGAACAATATTTCGTTCCTAATTCAGCTGCTTTAAGAAGCTTTTCCTTATCACTAGGATTTTTGATAGTCATTTTCATTTCCACAAATTCAATGATTTTTGAATCAGGATTATTTTTACCACCACTGATCTCTATTTTAGCTGATTCAAATTTTAATCTCATTTTTAAAGCAACAGAAATAAATGTCGCATAAAAACAAGACCCAATTGCGCCAAAAAAAAGATGGTAAGGATAAAGACCTTCATCTTGGTCACCTAATTTAGCGGTACCGGTTGGAGAAAAAAGTTCTCCATTAAAATCCATATCCCATTTTAATAATACTTTATCATATGCCATTTTATTCACCTCGATAATGATTATACTATAAAATTATTAATTTTACTAATAATTAATCTATATTTAATCTATCTATATTTTCGGTATTTGGGTGTTTATTTGTAAGCGCTTTAGTGTTATAATCTATATGGGTATTTTTTTTTGTAAAAAACACAAAATTTATAATATAAATAATATTAGGAGGCTTTAGTATGAAAGAAAAATTTTATGGAAGAAGTTTTTTAACTCTTCTCGATTACACTAAGGAAGAAATTCAAGAATTATTGTCTTTAGCTGCTAAACTAAAAGCTAAAAAACACGCAGGAATTGAATGCTTACCTTTGAAGGGGAAAAATGTAGTACTTCTATTTGAAAAAGATTCAACTAGAACAAGATGTGCATTTCAAGCGGGTGCCAATGATTTAGGAATGAATGTCACATATTTAGGACCTACTGGTTCACAAATGGGCAAAAAAGAAAGCATAAAAGATACCGCAAGAGTTTTAGGTAGAATGTATGACGGTATTGAATATAGAGGATACAAACAAGAGACAGTTGAAATATTAGCTGAATACTCAAATGTTCCTGTTTGGAACGGTTTAACAGATAAATATCATCCAACTCAAATATTGGCTGATTTTTTAACTATTATCGAAAAATTTGGCCATCTAGAGGGCATTAATTTTACATATTTCGGAGATGCGCGAAACAACATGGGTAACTCTTTAATGATAGGAGCCGCTATTATGGGTATGAACTTTACTGCATGCGCACCTAGTGATTTATGGCCTAACAAAGATTTGATTGATAAATGTTATGAGTTAGCTCAAATTTCAGGGGCTAAACTTAAATTTACCGAAGATGTAAATGAAGGCGCTAAAAATGCAGATGTTATTTATACAGATGTTTGGGTTTCAATGGGAGAACCAGATTCTGTATGGAAAGAAAGAATCAAGAAATTATCACCATACCAAGTAAATAGTAAAGTCATGAAACTGGCAAATGAAGCAGCTATTTTTATGCATTGTTTACCTGCGTTTCATAATCGTGAAACCGTTATTGGTGAAGATATATATCAAAAATTTGGCTTAGATGCTTTAGAAGTTACTGAAGATGTTTTTGAATCAAAACAATCTGTTGTTTTTGATGAAGCAGAGAATAGATTACATACCATAAAAGCTGTTATGTACGCTACTCTTAAGGAGGAAAAATGAGAAAGATAGTTGTAGCTTTAGGCGGAAATGCTTTAGGACATAATCCACAAGAGCAAATAAAACAAGTAAAACATGCCGTTAAACCAATTGTAGAGTTAGTTGAACAAGGAAATGAAGTTATTTTAGCTCATGGAAACGGACCACAAGTTGGTATGATTAATCTTGCCTTTGAAACAAGCAATATTGTTTCAAACAAAAATCCTGATATGCCTTTTCCTGAGTGTGGAGCAATGTCACAAGGTTATATTGGTTATCACTTACAAAACGCATTATTAACAGAATTAAAAAATAAAGGGCTAAAACAACAAGTAGCTACGATTATTACTCAAGTTGAAGTTGATAAAAATGACTTTGCTTTTGAAAATCCTACAAAACCAATTGGACAATTCTATGATTTAGAAACTGCAAATAAATTCACAAAAGAAAAAGGCTATATTATGGTTGAGGATGCATCTAGAGGATACAGAAGAGTTGTTCCTAGTCCAAAACCTGTCAATATCGTAGAATTAGATATTATAAAAAGCATGGTTAAAGCTGGACATTTAGTAATCACTGTAGGTGGTGGAGGTATCCCTGTAATAAAACAAGAAAACAGCTATATCGGAGTACCTGCAGTAATAGATAAAGATTTTGCTAGTGCAAAATTAGCAGATTTGTTAGATGTGGATATGCTTGTTATCTTAACAGCTGTTAATAAAGTTAAAATTAATTTTAATACTCCAGAAGAAAAAGATTTAGATCATTTAACTATTAATGAGATAGACGAACTTATTAAAGAAGGACACTTTCTTAAAGGATCAATGTTACCTAAAATTGAAGCTGCTAAAATGTTTGTCAGCGGAAAAAAACATAGAACTGCAATTATTGCATCTCTTGAAGAAGCTAAAGAAGCTTTATTAGGTCATACTGGAACGAGGATTACCAATTAATGAAAAAAGAAAATGTAAAAGTAGCCATTTGGGGATTTGGAGCAATGGGCTCTGGAATGGCAAAAATGATATTAAATAAAAAAGGTTTTGATATTGTTGGTGTTTGTGATTTTTACGATCAAATCGTTGGGAAGAGCATATTTGAAGTTTTAAAAATCAAAAACCCTTATGTACATGATGTATTGATTACTAATGATATAGATGGACTACTAAAAAACAATAAAATTGACATAGTTCTTCTTGCTACTGACTCTTATACAGCTTCTGCTTTTCCTAAAATTAAAAAGATTGTTGAAAATGGAATAAACGTTATTTCAACAGCTGAAGAAATGTCTTTTCCTGAAGCAAATGAACCTTTATTAGCCAAGGAAATTGATGATCTTGCAAAAGCTTATAATGTTACTGTTTTAGGGACAGGAGTCAATCCGGGAATGATGATGGATTTATTAGCTATTTGCATAAGTGGAGTTAACGAAAATATTAAAGAATTTGAAATTTCAAGAATTAATTCTTTATCTCCTTTTGGAAAAACCGTTATGGAAGAACAAGGTGTGGGTCTAACTTTAAAAGACTTCAACGACAAAATGGCTAAAGATGAAATTGCAGGACATGTAGGTTTTAAAGAATCTGCATATATGATTGCTAAAGCCATGGGATTAAATGTAAT
>CAZJAP010000057.1:0-4214 GCA_964544325.1 uncultured Candidatus Izemoplasmatales bacterium
ATATAAAGTCTTTTTCTTTTTGCTAAAATTAATAATATTTATCAGAAATAATGATATAATTTTTCTATAAGCGAAGGTGATTTTATGAATTTATATGACATAGTTATAATTGGCGGTGGAGCTAGTGGTTTGTTAGCGGCTTTAACTGCTAGTGATTTAGGGAATCGAGTTTTAATACTTGAAAAAAATAATCGTATTGGTAAAAAAATATTAGTGACTGGTAATGGAAGGTGTAATTTCACTAATATTCTTATGGTAAATGAAGATTATAATCACCCTGAATTTGTTGGAAAAATATTTGAACAATTTAATGTTCAAAACACCATAGACTTTTTTGATGATCTTGGTATAGTGGCGAAAATAGAAGACGAAGGGAAAACATATCCTTTAAGCGAACAAGCATCAAGTTTTTTAGATATATTCTTGTTTGAACTTAATAAAAGAAAAATTGAAGTCGAATTAAATCAAGAAATCATTAACATTAATAAAACGAATGATAATTTTAATGTTTATGCTAAAGGGAATGTTAAATATCAGGCTAAAAAAGTTATAATTTGTACTGGTGGTAAATCAATGCCTTTAACAGGAAGTGATGGTTCGGGATTTAACTTAGCTGAAAAATTTGGACATAAGATTAACCGAACTTTTCCGGCTTTAGTAAAACTAAAATTAGATTCTCCTCACCTTAAACATTTATCAGGGGTAAAAATCAACAGTCAAGTTGATTTATTGTTAGATAACCAGATAATCAAATCTGAACATGGTGATATATTATTTACAAGTTACGGAATAAGTGGGCCAACTATTTTAGAATTAAGCAGAAAGGCAAACGAACTTCTTAATGAAAACAAAGATATTGAACTTAGAGTTATTTTAGTAGAATCTGTTTCAAAAAAGAAAATATTAGAAAGGCTAAACTACTTTTCTAATAAAGAAGTAAGTCAGAGTTTAATTGGTTTAGTCAATAAGAGATTTATTACACCTTTATTAAGAGAAGCAGGTATAGAAAAGAATAATATTTTAGTTGAGGAATTAGATAGCGTCAAAATATTCAATCTTATCAATCTATTATATGATTGGCGTTTTAAAGTAATAGGGTCTTTGGGATTTGAAGAATCACAAGTAACTGCTGGTGGTATCGATATTAAAGAAATAAACCCACAAACATTAGAATCAAAACTTGTTAAAAATTTATATTTTGCAGGAGAAATAATAGATATTGATGGAAGATGTGGAGGATTTAATTTGCAATGGGCTTGGTCAAGCGGATATGTTGCAGCTAAACATGCGAGTGATGAAAAATGATAAGAATTACAGAGATAAAATTAAGTTTGGATCAAACTATAAATTTTGATTCAGAAATAAAAAATATAAAAAATTATCTTAAAAATAAATATAAAATAACTAGTATCAAAGAATTGCATATATATAAAAAGGCAATTGATGCCAGAAATAAAAATGCAATATTTTTTGTTTATACTGTAGATATCTCTCTAGATAATGAAAAGTCAATATTACGGCTAAAACATAAGCATATTAGTATTTCTCCCGATTTAAAATATAAAGATGTTCAAATGGGAGAAAAGCAATTAATTGAAAAACCAATTATTGTTGGTTTTGGTCCATCAGGCATTTTTTCTGCATTGTTATTGGCAAGAAGAGGTTATAAACCAATTGTCTTAGAAATGGGTTTAGATATCGATCAAAGAGATGAGAAGTTTTTAGAATTTATTAGAACAAGAAAATTTAATAAGGAGGCTTCAATTCAATTTGGAGAAGGAGGAGCCGGAACTTATTCTGATGGTAAACTTACTACATCAATAAGTGATTTAAGATGCAGATTGGTTTTAGAAGAGTTAATAAATTATGGTGCTGAGAAAGAACTAATATATATTAGTAAACCACATGTAGGAACTGATAAATTAAAAGAAATAATAAAGAACATTAGAAATGAAATTATTTCATTAGGTGGTGAAATTAGATTTGGATCACAGGTGACTAATTTTATTATTGAGAATAATAGTTTAAAGGCAGTTCAAATTAATAATGACAGTATTCTTAAAACTAATACATTATTACTAGGAGTTGGTCATAGTTCTCGAGATACTTTTGAACTAATTAGAGATAGAGGTTTTAACCTTTCAAGAAAACCATTTTCTATTGGTGTGAGAATAGAACATCCTCAAGAGTTAATCAACAAATCTCAATACGGCAAATTTTATAATCATCCGAGTTTAAAAGCCGCTGATTACAAGTTATCATATCATGATTCTTCCGAACGAAGCGCATATACTTTTTGTATGTGCCCAGGAGGATATGTTATGTGTGGCACTTCGGAAGAAGGCGGAGTCGTAACTAATGGTATGAGTGAAAGTATGAGAAACAATACTAATGCTAATTCTGCTCTTCTTGTGAATATTAAAACAGATGATTTTAATGGCGATGATGTTTTAGCAGGAATGTATTTTCAAAGAGAGCTAGAACAGAAGGCTTTTGAGGTTGGTGGCAAAAATTATAATGCACCAGCTCAACTGGTTGGCGACTTTCTTAAAGGTAACAAAAGTATGCAATTAGGAACTGTAAAACCAACTTATAAACCCGGAGTTACTCTAGCGAATTTTCATGATTTATTACCGAATTTTGTTACTAAAACTATGGAAAATGCATTATTAGATTTTGATAAAAAGATTTTTGGTTTTGCTACATTTGATGCAATAATGACCGGGATTGAAACTAGATCTTCATCACCTATAAGGATAATACGTGATGAAAATTTTGAAGCTAATATAAAAGGCATTTTTCCAATGGGGGAAGGTGCTGGTTATGCAGGAGGTATAATGTCTTCTGCAGTAGATGGTATAAAAGTCGCTGAAGAAATAATTAAAAGATATAAAGTATAATTTTAAATTGATTAATTTATAAAGTGCATATTTAGAAAAATGTATTTATATTTGCTATAATAGATTGCTGAGGTGAGTTTTTATGGAGAATAAGAGAACAGATTTGTTAGGTAAAATGAATGTTAAAAAAGCTTTAGTTCAGTTGGCAATTCCTGCGACTTTTGCAATGATTGTCACTGCTTTATATAATCTAGTTGATACTATTTTTGTTGGCAGAGGTGCTGGAGATATTGCTATTGGAGCACTTTCAATTGCTAACCCTGTCCAAATGATTGTTATGGCTTTTGGTTTAATGATAGGTATTGGTTCATCTTCAATATTTTCAAGAGCTTATGGAAGAAATGACAAGGAAACAATGCACAAAAGCGTTAATACAGCAATCTTTATGGGCATTGTTTTATCAATTATAATTGCTGTTCTTGGTATTATATTTTTAGATGAAATGCTTTATTTTTTTGGTGCAACTGAAGGAAACATTGGCTATGCTCAAGATTATTTGTTTTATATTTTAATTGGCTTAGTTCCGTTTTCTTTATCTGTTATATTTAATAATTTAGCTAGAGCTGAAGGTAGAGCTAAAATAGCAATGATTTCAATGGTTATTGGAGCGGGAGTTAATATAATCCTTGATCCAATTTTCATCTTTGATTGGGGATTGAACCTAGGGGTTAAAGGGGCTGCGATTGCAACTGTAATTGCAAAAACCGCTTCATTCATATATGTCTTTATTGCATCTATGTCATCAAAATCAAAATTAAATATTAATTTGAAAAGATTATATGAAGTAGACTTTAAAATGGTAGGAGAAATATCATCGATAGGTTTTTCATCATTTGTTAGGAATGCTTTAGGTGCTATTCTTGTAATTTTAATAAATAATCTTATAAAACATTATATTCCTGATAATCCTGAAATCTATATATCTATTTATGGCGTTGTTAATAGACTATTAATGTTCTTATTAATGCCAGGATTTGGTTTGGTTCAAGGGCTTCAACCTTTAGTTGGTTATAATTTTGGTGCGAAACTATACAAAAGGCTTTATGATGTGATTGACTATGCAAAAAAATTAATGCTAATCTATTTCATAAGTATTATGGTTTTCTCTTTAGTGTTCGCAAAACAATTATTCTTGTTGTTTTCTGAAGAACAGAATCCAATTTTTATGACATATGGCCCGGAAGCCTTAAGATACGTAAGTATTGGTTTTCTACTGGTCGGTTTTCAAATAATTTTATCAAGTGTATATCAAGCTATGGGATATCCATTAAGAGCTTTCTTAGTTGCTATGTCTAGACAATTTATATTGTTTAT
>CAZJAP010000058.1:0-4105 GCA_964544325.1 uncultured Candidatus Izemoplasmatales bacterium
ATGTCACAGTGACCAACTGTCTGCCGATAACTGAGGCTGACTTTTTCACCAACGAGGATTTAAGAGATTCATTTTTCTTAGATAGTTGGTTTTTTACAAAAACTCTAAGAAGAGCTAGCAAACATGGAAATATTTCGTTTATACCAAATCATCTTCATTTAGCGGGTAAAAGACGAATTGATCATAAAAAACCAAATGTGTTTATCACAGCTGCTACACCACCTGATAAACACGGATTCATGTCCCTTTCAACTTCCAATGTTTATGAAAAGCAAATGGTTGAAGAAGCGGATGTTGTTGTTTTTGAAATAAACCCAAACTTCCCGAGAACATTTGGAGATATGGAAGTTAGCGTTCATGACGTTGATTATCTGGTTGAAGTTGACTATCAAGTACCGACTTTACCAAATATCGAACCTAATGAAAAAGACTTGATTATCGGGAAATTAATCGCTGAAAAAATCAACGATGGAGATTCTTTACAATTAGGTATTGGTGGAATCCCTAATGCTGTAGCTAAAAGTTTATTGCATAAAAAAGACCTAGGTATCCATACCGAAATGTTTACTTCCGGCATGATTGATTTAATTGAGGCTGGAGCTGTTACTGGAAAGAAAAAAACATTGCATAAAGGCAAACACGTTTGCTGTTTTGCAATGGGTTCAAAAGAATTATATGAATATATTGACAATAACCCTTCAGTAATGATTTTACCGGGTTCATACGTTAATGATCCGGCAGTCATGGGCTTAAATGATAATCAAGTTTCAATCAATTCAACAATTGAAGTTGATTTAACCGGACAATGTTGTTCAGAATCAGTAGGAACAATGCAAATCAGCGGTACCGGCGGTCAAGCTGATACGGCTATTGGGGCACAAAACTCTAAAAACGGACGTTCATTTATATCGCTTTATTCAACGGCTATGGTTAAAAACCATGAAACTGGTGAATATGAAGAAGTTTCAAAGATTGTTCCAACTTTAAAACCAGGAGCTGCAGTATCATTATCAAGAAATGATGTTGATTATGTTGTTACTGAGTATGGTATGGTTAGACTTAGAGGTACAAATATTAGAGAAAGAGCTAAACTTCTTATAAGTATTGCTCATCCTAAGTTTAGAGATGAACTTACTAAAGAAGCTATTAAGGCGGGATTTATCCATGAGCATTTTCAAGATTAAAGATAAAGATATCTATTATGAATTAGATGGTTCTAGTAATAACCCGAAACTTTTGATTTTAAACGGCATCATGATGAGTACAGCATCTTGGACGCCTTTCATGGATACTTTAAAAGAACATTTTCAAATATTAAGAATGGATTTTTATGATCAAGGTAAATCATCTAAACTAAATGGTTCATATACCCAAAAAATTCAAGTCGATTTAATTAAGGAATTACTTGATTACTTAGAGATTGATAAAATAAATATCGCTGGTATTTCATACGGCGGTGAAGTAGCGCTTCTATTTGCACTTGATTATCCGGAAAAAATTGAGAGAGTGATCCTCTTTAATTCAGGAGCTTATACAAATCCTTGGTTAAAGGATATCGGTGACGGTTGGATAAAAGCCGGACAAACAAGAAATGGCGAACTATATTATAAAACGACAATTCCAGTTATTTATTCAACAAAATATTATGAAGAAAAAATTGAATGGATGAGAAACAGAGAAAAAGTTTTAGTACCGATTTTTTCTAATGAAGTCTTTTTAGATGCAATGGAAAGACTGACAAGAAGTGCTGAAAGTTTTGATGCAAGAAAAAGATTAATCGAAATCGATTTACCAATTTTAATCGTCACAGCTGAAAATGATATATTGACTCCTAAAAAAGATCAAGAGTATCTATATAAGAATATTAAAGACGCTAAATGGATTATTATACCTGAAGCAGGTCATGCTTCGATGTATGAAAATCCAAGCATGTTCACAACACTTATTACTGGATTCTTCTTGATTAAAGATATAAAATATAATATATAAGGATGGTTTTTATGGAAAAAAAGTTTGTAAACTTAAAATCTGGTGAAACATATGCATATTTAGAAAAAGGTCAAGGCGATAATTATTTAATATTAGTTCATGGTAATTTTTCTTCAAGCGTTTATTATAAACCGCTTTTAGAAAGACTTCCGGAAAACATTCACACTTTTGCTATTGATATGAGAGGATTTGGCGATTCTACATATAACAACCAAGTAATGTCATTAAAAGATTTAGCTATAGACTTAAAAATATTCATGGAAGCTATGAATATTAAAAAAGCTGATATTGCTGGTTGGTCTTTAGGTGGTGGAGTTGTTATGGAATTTGCAGCTCATTATCCTGATATGGTAAACAAATTAATCTTAATCAATTCAACAACTCACAAAGGATACCCTGTCTTTAAAAAGGATGCAAATGGTCAAGTTAAACTCGGTGAAGTATATACATCAAGAGAAGAAATGGCAAAAGATCCTATTCAAGTTAAACCGTTACTAGATGCATTAGAAAGTAAAAATTTTGCTGTTATTAAATATATCTTTGATTTGACAATCTACACTTATTCAAAACCAAATGAAGAAGATAACCAAATCTATATCAACGATTCATTAAAACAAAGAAATTTAGTAGATGTCGATTGGGCATTAGCTAGTCAAAATATGGGTAAAGAAAATAATCTTTATTCAGCAGGTGAAAATACAATCACTAATATCAAAGCACCGGTTTTACATATTTGGGGTACTCACGACAAAACAGTACCTGAATATATGATCTTAGATAATATTAAAGCTTTGGAAGAAAATTCTACCTATGTCAAGTTTGATCAATGTGGACACTCTCCTTTGGTTGACAAACCTGAGGAGTTAACAAGTACTGTTTTACAATTTTTAGCTAGGTAATTTCTAGCGGTTGTTTTCTCCTTTCTCTTTTTTAAAAGGAGTGTTCAAAAATGAAGAGCGCGGATTGAACACTTCTTTGAAGAGAAAGCAGAAAATTTAAAAATAGTATAAACCGCTTGACAAAGGCACTTGACTATAATATAATCAAGGTGTAAATAGCAAAACTAACGAAAGTTAGTGACGCAAAGCTATAGGGCCTTCTTTAAAAGATGGTAGCCAGTTGCCGTTATCTTATGAAAGATGAGGGCATTTTTTATTAAATAGGGAGATTCTATATTCCTAAAATAAAAACTGTGAACTCTCAAATGACGGCTTTTTTATTATATAAAAGAGCTATAAGGAATGGGGGGATAGATGATACAGTATGGGCCAAAAAATTAAGTTAGCTAGTCATATTGTGTATGCCTCTAAAGCTGCGAAAATTGCTAAAGCAAGCCGTCTTGGCATTGTAGTAAGTTCTGTCTTAATCTTCCTCATCTTTGCGATTTCATACTACGGAACTATGGTTGGTAATTTCACCTTCAGTGTTGATGGAACAGCAAGAGAAGCAGGAATATCCATGTATGAATTTGCTGACATAAAAGACTATAAAACAAGGGTTGTCTCAGGTAAGGTTGAAGATAACCAAGGGATGACGGGTTATTGTGGAACTGAGTATTATGACGGTTCTCAAGGTGAAGAAGTCTGTATCCCTGAAGATGAATACTTTGTTAATACCGATGGTCCTAATAATAGTTTTTCATATATCGCTCATACATTTTATGTTGAAAATGTTGGGGATTATAAGTTAGATTTAAGTTCTTCAGTCAATATTATTTCCGCACTTAAAGGCGCAGAAGAATCTTTAAGGGTTAGAGTAATCATTGATGGCGTTGGAGTAACTTATGCTAAACTACAATCAGATAGAGGTGAGACTCCTGGAGAAACAGAACCTCTTACTGAAGGGTTTTACAGTATTGATAAAGTAATGTATAAAGATTTCTTAGAAGTAGATCCGGGAGATACAATCAAAGTAACAATTATTGTTTGGTATGAAGGCGTAGACGCCGATCATACAAACGCAATCTTCGGTGGTGGAGTTAAATTAGATATGAAATTCTCCGTTACCAAGATTTATGAAGATGAGCTTTAATTTTTATTTACTAAAAAATAAAAAATAATATTTATAAAGGAGAAAAAATATGAAAGGTTTAAGAAACAAAGTGATTCTTTCGGGA
>CAZJAP010000059.1:0-4017 GCA_964544325.1 uncultured Candidatus Izemoplasmatales bacterium
TTCCGTTTTCGTCAAATACTTGAGTCATTCCTACTTTTCTTCCTAAGATACCTTTTGCCATGAGTACACCTCCTATTTAATATTTTTTACTTCAAGACGATATCTACACCAGATGGTAAATCTAAGTGCATTAATGAATCAATTGTTTTAGGCGTAGGGTTCACGATATCAATTAATCTCTTGTGAGTTCTTCTTTCGAATTGTTCACGTGAATCCTTGTTAACATGTGGACTTCTTAAAATTGTGAAAATTTCTTTTTCAGTTGGTAGTGGGATTGGCCCGCTCACCTTAGCCCCTGTTTTTTTCGCTGTGTCAACGATTCTTTTTGCTGATTGATCTAATAATCTGTGATCATAAGATTTCAATCTAATTCTAATAACTTGATTTGTAGCCATTTAAGCTCCTCCTTTGCATATAACTTAGCTTATATACAGGCTCATTGTAAATTCCCTAACCTCCGACAAAACCATCATAACAACGGCTATGTGTGTGTCAGCAACCTTACAAATCTCTGCCTTCCTATTTTCCATAGGCTTTACTATGATATCAAATTTAGATAATTTATGCAAGGATTTTTTTCTGTAAATTGCGACTTTTTTATCATTTATTGAATTTCTGCTTCAGTTTACATGTTTATTACATATTTTTTAAAATAAAAAAAGCGAAGATATTTTCTTCGCTTTAATCTATCAAATAGTATAAATTATAAACTTACGATATTTGAAGCTTGAGGACCTTTTTGTCCTTCTGTAATGTCAAAGCTTACAGCTTCGCCTTCTTCTAATGATTTGAAACCACTTTTTTGAATTTGAGAGAAATGAGCGAATACGTCTTTTCCATCTTCTGTAGTGATAAATCCAAATCCTTTTTCAGCATTGAACCATTTAACTTTACCAGTCATGTTTGTTACCTCCTATTATTTTTTTCACTTCTACAAATTGCTTAATAACTTTTGAGGTAACTGATGTAACTTCAAATAAAATTTATTAACATTTATATCGTGCTATCTACTATCATACGCTATTTTTTAAATAAATCAAGTATTTTTATTTCAAACTTCAAAAATAATTTATATCTTGATTATTTTCTTTAAACTATCAATCCCACTGACCTTTAAACTTATCATTAAAGACGAAATCAAATTATCAAAATCAGAATGAGAAATCACTGTATACGCTCTTGATAATATATCCACCAAATCATTTAGGTTGTTCTCTTTTTCAACTAAACCAATTACCGTATATCTAAGCAATACGTAAGTACCGACTAAAGCGAGATATTGATTCCAAAAACTCTTGTTTGCTTGAAATGGAAATTGTTTAAAAAACAAATCATTGATTAACATTTTTTCAAAATATATTTCTAAATCAGGAAATTTGAAATTGATAGCTTCAAGATTATTTAAGTAGACTTTCTCTAAATCATTACTTGCAAATATTTTTTTTGATTCCAATAACTCATTAGTTAAACGGGGATATCGATCAACAAACCCATCGATTATTTGATTAAGAACTTCAAATATTTGATTGATATTTTTATCGTTTGTTAATAGAAAAAAATCTCTTTTTGATATCTGAAGTTTTTCTCCTTCTTCTAAATCCTTTATATATATACCCAAATTGATAATTCTTTCAGCTAGAGAAAAATTCCTATCTGATAAAGTTTCAAAAATAGTGTTTCTAATATGAGAATAATTAAATCTTTCAGCTTCTGTTTTTTCCTTAAAGTTTTTATTTATCAAAAAGCTTGAATTTACACTCTCAAACATTATTTCTTCATTATTTGAAAAAAGTAGTTCCAAAGTTTTTTCGCAAGAATTTGCGCAAGAAACTTCATATGCATAATCTATTCTCGGACCTCTTGGATAATATCTGCATACCCATGGCAATACCTCTTCTCCACACGCTTCATGCAACAAACAATATCCGTCAACCTTATGAAGCGGACAGTCTCCATCTTGGTTATGGACTATTTCTGCGTATCTATCAACTGTAGGGTTAAGAACAGGTTTAAAAGTTTTATCAATTTTTTCTTTCACTGATTTCTTGCAATTTAAACCATGTAATAAAAAATACTGATTCATGGAAATATTAACTTTCCATTCTTTGCAACAGGAATCTCTACATTCTCCGCCTTTGCACTTGAAGTGTTTATAATAATTTGGCGCTAAAAAAGTGCCTTTAACCATTTCTCTATTATTGTTTTTTATCATTTATTATCTATATAAATATCTCCTAAATAAAAATCTTAGAAATAATTATATCACTTAATTAAAAACACACAATATTTTTCTTTAAGAGAGAGAGAAAAAAATAGATTTAAGCATGAACTTAAATCTATTTAATGGATAATTATTATTCTTTTATAAGTTTAATATAATAAGGATAAGCGTAATATTCTCTATCCGCAGCCGCTAAAGCTACAATTGTTCCTGATAGAACATTTCCATTTTTTATTAATTTTAAAGACATAAACTGGCTAAATTCATGCCTGATATCTTTTGAAGGTAAATCTCCGGGAAACATTCCAATAAAAGAATTTTTATTGACCATTCCGCTTAGCAAGAAAGTTTTGTTAGGGAGCGGACTTCCTCCGGTAAAGTATGATCTGAAAGTGAAGTCTAGGTAATCAATAATTATATTACCATCAGGTTGAAAACTTAAACTACAAGGTATATCTAAATCTTCTACCTTAATGCTTCCTTTCCACTCGCCAAAATAAGTATCATCAGATGTATAAGGCAAATATTCGGCTACTTCATTCATTGGTGACGGTTCATAATCCGGTAAAACGACTTTACTTAATTGATTAGTTAATTGCTGACAATATTGTTGGTTTGAGGTGTTGAGAATAACAGCGATTGCAATATTCTCAGACGGAATAAGCTTAATCATCGAACTGGCTCCCATCATACCGCCTTCGTGCCATACTATTTTATATCCATTATCGTTTGGTTTAAAATACCAACCTAAGCCATAATAAGTAGAATCATAATAATGGTATAATGCTTCTTTATTTACAAAGCCATGCATTAAATCAAGACTTTTAGAATCTAATATTTTTTCATTTTCTTTTTTTAAATTGAACATACCAAAAAGGATTAAATCATGAATGCTTGCGTAAATATTCCCGGCTCCTCTAGTATTATTTATAACATTTGGGAGAACTCTAAGATTTGCATCATATTTTTTCGCGATAGATATACCCTCTTTTTTAAAACCTTCCACAAATGCATGTTTCATGTTTAATGGAGCAAACAACTCATCTTCCATAAATTTTGAGAAATCTTTTCCACTTTGTTTTTCAATAATATAATCAAGTAATCCGTAGCCGAGATTTGAATATTCCGATTTTACTCCGGCAGGATGAAATAAAGATCCATATTTATTAAAAGTCGTCTTGAAATCATCATTTGGTTTATTTTCATCCAGATAGTTTATTTGCATATATGTCCCTAAACCGGATGTGTGATTTAAAATGTCAGCTATTCTTACTTTAGACGAGTCACCTTCGAAACTTTTAAACTTAAGCGGTTTAATATACTTTTGAGCTGGTTCAAAGATATCAAAATCGCTTTTTTTATCAAGAATCATAATTCCGGTAGCTGTCATGGTTTTTGAAACAGACGCTAATTGATATGATGTCTCGTTTGTAGTTTTGATCTTATTTTCAATATCGGCATATCCAAAAGATTTTTCATAAATTATTTCCCCGTCTTTTGCGATAGCCAAAGCGACTGAGGGAATGGTTTTTGATTCAATATTTTCTTTTATTTGTTGCTCAATATTGCTAAAATCGTAGTTATTATTATTTGAAATCATTATTGCTCCTTAATTATTGCATATTTTTTAAAAAGCGACATAATTTATCCTTTTGCCTTAACAAATGCAAAAAACGAGACTAATCTCTTTCAACAGGATAAATTATATTTGTTTTACTAATTATCAAAAGAAACTTTTACAGCTTCTCTTTCTTTACTGTCATTAACTGTAAAATATTCAGCAGCTTTAAATTTAA
>CAZJAP010000060.1:0-3986 GCA_964544325.1 uncultured Candidatus Izemoplasmatales bacterium
TTTTTTTATTCAATAACTTCTGAGTAATCAGCAGCTGCCATTCTCTTATACATTGCCCAACGACGTTTAGCGTCAACAATATTAGCATGTAATAGTTGTTCTGCGGCGTCAGGATTAGTTTTTAGTAATTGTTGGTAACGATTTTCACTTAACAAGAAATCATGATATTTTTCCCATTGTGGTTCTTTAGAATCGATTTGAAGAGGGTTTTTACCTTCTTTAATTCTTCTTGGGTCATATCTGAATGTTGGCCAATAACCACATTCTGTAGCTAATTTGGCTTGTTGATGTGAATTACCTAAACCGCCATTGATTCCATGAGCGATACATGGTGAGTAAGCGATAATTAATGATGGTCCTGGATAGCTTTCAGCTTCTTTCATAGCTTTTAGTACTTGAGTTGCATTAGCACCATGGCTGATAGCTGCTACATATACTGATTCATATGTCATTGCTTGTGCAGCTAAATCTTTTTTCTTGCCAGGTTTTCCAGCAGCTGTAAATTTAGCGATTGAACCAGCTCTAGCTGATTTTGAACTTTGACCACCAGTATTAGAATAAACTTCAGTATCAAGAACTAAAATGTTTACGTCTTCTGAATTGGCGATAACATGGTCTAAACCACCGTAACCGATATCGTAAGCCCATCCGTCTCCACCGATGATCCATTGTGATTGACGAACAAAATGATCTTTAACTTCTAGTAATTGTTTAGCTGCTTCTGAAGATGATTTTTCTAGTAGAGGAAGAATTTTCTTAGTAAGTTCTAAAGTTTTTTCTCCGTCTTCTCTATTTTCAACCCATTCATTTAGTAAGCCTTTTAATTCTTCAGAGAATTCCTCTTGATTTTCGGCAATGATTGTTTGGATTCTGTCTCTAATTGTATTTTGAGCAACTTTCATACCGAAACCATATTCAGCATTATCTTCAAATAATGAGTTAGCCCAAGCTGGACCACGTCCATCAGCATTCTTAGTATATGGTGATGCAGGGAAAGACGCTCCATAAATTGATGAACAACCAGTAGCATTAGCTATAACCATTCTTTCGCCGAATAATTGAGTTGCAAATCTGATATATGGTGTTTCACCACAACCGGCACAAGCACCACTGAATTCAAATAATGGTTGGTTGAATACAGCGTTTTTATAAGTATTTCTACCTACTAATTCACCCTTGTATGGTACTTCGTTATATAAGTAATCAGCTAATAGATGTTCTTTAGCTTCAATACGATCTTGGATCGGATTCATTTCTAATGCTTTTGTTGGAGCTGGACAAGTATTAACACAAACCATACAACCTGTACAGTCTAAAATTGATACTTCAATACGATATTTTAATCCTTCTAAACCTTTTCCTTTGGCATCTAACCAATTAGCTTCAACAGGTGCGTTTTTAACTTCTTCATCTGTAGCTAAAATAGCTCTGATACATGCATGAGGACATGCGTAAGCACATTGGTTACATTGGATACAATTATCATTTAACCAAGTTGAAACTTCTTCAGCAACTCCGCGTTTTTCATATCTAGCTGTACCATTAGGGATTTGTCCGTCTTCAATACCTAAGAAGGCTGAAGTAGGTAGATCGTATCCATTGATAGCATTAACGGTATCAGCAATATTTCTTACGAAATCCGGACGGTTTTCATCTAGTGATGTTTCAGTTTTTAAGTTTGCCCATTCTGGTTTAACTTTGATTTCAACTAAACCGTCAGCACCTTGATCAACTGCTTTATAGTTCATTTGAACAATATCTTCGCCCTTACGAGTGAATGATTTCTTAGCATATGATTTCATAGCTTCTTGAGCTTTTTCATATTTCATGATTTGTTCGTTAAGCTTGAAGAAAGCTGATTGCATAATTGTTGAAACTAATTTAACTTCACCGATTTCTTTAGCGAGTTTGTAAGCATCAATGATAAATAGTTTAGCTTCTTTCTTTGCTAAAATCTTTTTGACTTTATCTGGTAAATATCCTTCGATCTCTTCAGGTGTTTTAGTAGTTGAAAGGAGGAATGTTCCACCTTTTCTAATACCTTTGATTAGATCAAATCTTGTTAGATAACTTTCTTGTGAACAAGATACGAAATGAGGATGGTTAACTAAGTATGTTGAACGAATTGGATTCTTACCAAATCTTAAATGCATTCTTGTAACGCCACCACTCTTCTTAGAATCATAAGAAGCATAAGCTTGACCATATAGGTCGGTATAGTCACCGATAATCTTAGAAATGTTCTTAACAGCACCAACTGTACCATCACTACCTAAACCAAAGAATAATAATTCTGTTGTATCAGGATCAGTAACATCAGGAGCTTCTTCTTCATCAAGACTTGAATGCATAACGTCATCAACAATACCGATGGTGAAGTTGTTTTTCATTTCGTTCTTTAAATTATTGAATACTGCAAATATTTGTGATGGAGTTGTATCTTTTGAAGAAAGACCATAACGTCCACCAATGATTGCAGGTTGAATTTCTCTTTCATAGAAAATTGACTTAACGTCTAAATAAAGAGGTTCGCCAACAGACCCTGATTCTTTTGTTCTATCTAAAACAGCGATTCTTTCAACTGTTGAAGGAAGAACGTCAAAGAAATACTTACTTGAGAATGGACGATATAAATGAACAGATATTAAACCTACTTTATGTCCTTGTTCAACTAAGTTATCAACAACTTCTTTGATTGTTTCAGTTACTGAACCCATAGCTACGATAATATCAGTAGCGTCTTTAGCTCCATAATAATTAAATGGTTTGTATTCTCTACCTGTTTCTTTAGAGATTTCTTCCATATAATTATTTACGATGTCAGGAATTGGACGATAGAATTGTTCTTGAACTTCTTTTGCTTGGAAGTAAACGTCATCGTTTTGAGCAGTACCCATAGTTTTAGGGTTTCCAGAATTTAAAGCACGGTTACGGAATTTTTTAACTGCTTCTTTATCTAATAAGCGATCAAAAACTTCATAAGGCATAACTTCAATTTTATTAACTTCATGTGAAGTTCTAAATCCATCAAAGAAATGCATGAAAGGAATGCTTGATTTGATAGCCGCTAAATGAGCGATACCACCTAGGTCCATAGTTTCTTGAACTGAACCTGAAGCTAACATTGCAAAACCTGTCATTCTTGCTGCATAAATATCTTGATGATCACCAAAGATTGATAATGCATGTGCTGCTAATGAACGTGCAGCGACATGAATTACTCCTGGTAGCAATTCTCCGGCAATTTTATACATGTTAGGAATCTTAAGTAATAAACCTTGTGATGCAGTAAATGTAGTTGTCAAAGCTCCTGCCATTAATGAACCGTGAACAGTAGCCGCTGCGCCTGCTTCAGATTGCATTTCTACAACCTTAACTGGCATTCCGAAAAGGTTTTTCTTACCTTGAGCAGCCCATTGGTCAACGTGTTCAGGAATTGGAGATGACGGTGTGATTGGGTAAATACCTGCAACTTCAGTAAACGCATAAGCTGTATAAGCAGCCGCTTGATTACCATCCATTGACTGGTAAACTTTTTTTGTTGTCATAAACAACCTCCTATATATATTTTGCTTGATTTTTCAATCAGCACATAATCGTTCATCTTATTATAACTTAAAACACTGTTAAAAACAATTGTAATTTTCGTATAAAAAGCAAAGAAAAAAAAGAAGAAATCACTCGATGATGATTTCTTCTGAAGGTTCATTTTGTCTAGCAGCTATTAATTTGTATAAATTAATATTTATTCCTTGTTCTAAAAAAATACGCTTATATGTGTCTAAAGCTACAGTTTCAATGTTACATTCTCTTGATAAATGCGCTAAAACAATATATTTAGTATTTTCTCCGGCTAAATTTAGTAATAAATTAGCGCTATCTTCGTTTGATAAATGGCCTTGATCATCTAAAATTCTTCTTTTTAACTGCCATGGCCTTGAACTTTCTAGTAATAATTCCACCTCATGGTTACTTTCAATGATATA
>CAZJAP010000061.1:0-3958 GCA_964544325.1 uncultured Candidatus Izemoplasmatales bacterium
AAGAGTTAAAGTTGGTACTGAAATTGTTTTTGGTGACGGATTATTAAAACTTAAATGTAATGAAGTTTTAGATGAAGGAATAAGACATTTTGACCTTCTCTATGAAGGTAATTTAGAAAATATTCTTGAAAAATTAGGTGAAATGCCATTACCCCCATATATTCATGAAAAACTAGAGGATCAAAGTCGTTATCAAACTGTATATTCTAAGATAAACGGTAGTGCAGCAAGCCCTACAGCTGGTTTACACTTTACGAAAGAATTACTTGAAAATCTTGAAAAAAAGGGAGTAATTATTCAATACATTACTCTTCATGTCGGCTTAGGAACATTTAGGCCTGTAGCAGTTGATGATGTTTTAAAACATAAAATGCATTCAGAGTTTTATTCAATTGATAAAGAAACAGCCGATGCTTTAAATTTGGCGAAAAAAGAAAATAGAGAAATATTCGCTGTAGGAACAACCACAGTAAGAACACTGGAAACCGTTTATCAAAAATATAATAGTTTTCAAGAATCTTCTGGATTTACAGATATATTTATCTATCCAGGTTTTAAATTTAAGGCAATCGACAATTTAATTACAAATTTTCATTTGCCAAAATCGACACTTATGATGTTAGTATCTGCTTTTGCTTCAAAAGATATTATAATGCACGCTTATCAAGAAGCAATTAAAAACAAATATCGTTTTTTCTCATTTGGAGATTCAATGTTAATAAAAAAATAACGGCTAATATTAGCCGTTTTTTTCTTCCAATGGTTTAACTTTTTTAATTAGGTAAATAAAAGGTGTATCAAGCAATGCAACAATAACTTTGATTAGATATGTTGATAACATCAATCCAAGTAATACTTCTGTGCTTACTTTTCCAAAAAATGCAATAGGAACAAAGATTACTGTATCTACAGCTTGAGAAAAAATGGTTGAAAGATTATTTCTTATCCACAAATATTTATTCTCAGGCAATCTAGTTTTGATTCTATCAAATACATTGACATCAATCAATTGAGAAATTATAAACGCTGTTAGACTTGCTAATAGAATTCTTGGCATAAAGCCAAATATTACCTGCAAGGAATCTTGAGCAAAATCTTCGGGATGTGGATTAAAGTTAATTGCTATAGTCATAACAATAACAGTAATAATCATGACAAAGAAACCGATGAAAACAGCTTTTTTAGCTTCTTTTTTACCAAAAAGTTCATTTAAAACATCTGTTCCTAAGAAAATTGTTCCATACATTATGTTACCTAAATTAGCTTCCAAACCAAACAAAAAGATTAACTTTGTAACTTGAATATTAGCTAAAATTGTTGCAAGAACAATCCATATAAAAATACCTAATTTACCAAAAAACTTATAAACCAATAAAAATAGAGTAAAATTTACTAGCGCAAAAATTACCCATAACAATTCATTTGGCATAACTTTCCTCCTAGTTTTGTTGACGCAGGATGGTTGCGAACTGCGAATCTTTTACATTATATCATATTATTAAGAAAAAACAATATTTGGTTTGATTAAATGCGAGTTATCTAGTAAAATATAAATGCGAAATAAGGAGGATTATTATGGAAAGAAAAGTATTAGTCGAAGTATCAGCAAGACATGTTCATGTTTCTAGAGAACATCTAGATATTTTGTTTGGTAAAGGTTATGAATTAACTGTAAAAAAATATTTATCACAACCAGGTCAGTTTGCAGCCAATGAACGAGTAGACGTTATTGGGCCGAAGAGAGAATTAAAGAATGTTTCAATTCTTGGACCAGTTAGAAATGCTACCCAAGTAGAAATTTCTTTAACTGACGCTAGATCTATTGGGTTGATGGCACCGATAAGAGAAAGTGGTGACATTAAACAAAGTGCTGCTTGTAAGTTAGTAGGACCTGCTGGCGAAGTCGAATTAAATGAAGGCGTAATTGTAGCAAAAAGACACATCCATTTGACTCCAGCCGATGCGGAAAAATTCAATGTTAAAGATAAACAAGTCGTTTCAGTTAAAATTGAAACTGAAGATCGTTCAACTATCCTTGGTGATGTTGTTATAAGAGTAAGAAATGATTTTGCTTCAGCTATGCACATTGACACTGATGAAGGTAATGCGATTGGTATGACTTCAGAAACTTATGGAACAATAATATAAGTATGTCAATAAAGTTTGAACTCATCCATCAAGATAAAACAACTGGTGCAAGATACGGAATTTTACATACTCCTCATGGCAGTTTTGAAACACCAATCTTTATGCCAGTAGGAACTCAAGCTACAGTAAAAACCTTAGATGTTGATGAGATAATGGAAGTAAGCCAAGGACTTATTCTTGGGAACACATATCATCTTTGGTTACAGCCTGGTGATGAAATAGTTAAAAACCATGGAGGAATCCGTGGTTTTATGAATTGGAATGGCGCTTTACTTACTGACTCTGGTGGCTTTCAAGTATTTTCACTTTCTAAAATAAGGAAGATTACTGAAGAAGGGGTTACTTTTAGACATCATCTAAATGGATCATTACTTCATCTTACGCCAGAAGATAGCATCAAAATTCAAAATAATTTAGGCGCCGATATTATTATGAGTTTTGATGAGTGTCCACCTTTTCATTCATCTTATGAATATCATAAAGACTCATTGGAAAGAACTTTAAGATGGGCAAAAAGAGGAAAAGATGTTCATCAATTTCCAGATAAACAAGCTCTTTTTGGAATTGTTCAAGGAGGTCCTTATAAAGATTTGCGTGAACATTCAATAAATGAATTAAAGAAATTAGACTTTCCCGGTTATTCGATTGGCGGTTTAAGTGTTGGAGAAACAAAAGCGGAAATGTATGAAATTTTAGAGTTTCTTAAAGATAAAATGCCTGGGGATAAACCTAGATATCTCATGGGTGTAGGTTCTCCTGATGATATATTGGTTGGAGTTAGTAATGGCATTGATATGTTTGACTGTGTTTTGCCGACAAGAATAGCGAGACATGGAACAGCGATGACATCAGTTGGAAAAGTCGTAATTAAGAACAAAACTTATGAACATGATCAAGGACCGTTAGATCCAAATTGTGATTGCAAAGTTTGTAAAAATTATTCAAGAAGTTACCTAAGACATTTATTTAAAGCTAAGGAAATCCTTGGGTTAAGATTAGTATCATATCACAATCTATACTATCTAAAAACTTTAATGAAAGATATTAGAGAAGCGATAAAAAATGATCGTTTCGCTGAATTTAAGGAAAAACTACTATCCGAGTATTTCGACTAGATTTTAAAGTTTCTTTCAATAATTATATTTATTATTTGTGTTTTTTATGATAAGATATTTGTAAGATCATTAATTGGGGGTAACAAATGTTTAATATTGACGATAAGTTTAACCAAAAACCGACAATTAAAGTGGTTGGTATAGGCGGTGGCGGTGGTTCAGCCATTAATAGAATGATTGAAAATGAAGTTCCTGGTGTTGAGTTTGTAGCCATGAATACGGACGCTCAAGTTTTAAGGTTATCCAAAGCTGACGTTAGGTTACAGTTAGGTAAATCATTGACAAGAGGACTTGGTGCCGGCGCTAATCCCGAAGTAGGAAGACAAGCTGCAATTGAATCAGAAGATGAAATAAGAGATATTTTGGCAGAAACAGATATGGTTTTTATCACTGCAGGTATGGGTGGAGGAACCGGTACTGGAGCTAGCCCAATAGTTGCAAAAATAGCCCGAGAAATGGGTTGTTTAACTATAGGTATTGTTACAAAGCCGTTTGGTTTTGAAGGCAAAAAAAGAATGGCTGTCGCTTTGGAAGGTCTTGAACAATTAAAACCTTTCGTGGATACTCTAATTGTGATTCCTAATGACAAGTTATTCTATATAGTTGATAGAAACACATCTTACTTAGATGCATTTAGAGAAGCTGATAAAGTTTTGCGTCAAGGCGTTCAAGGCATAACAGAAATTATAGCGATG
>CAZJAP010000062.1:0-3533 GCA_964544325.1 uncultured Candidatus Izemoplasmatales bacterium
GATAAAATATAGTTAGAAAGTAAGAAAATAGGAAAATAGGAAAGAGGTAGATTCGATGATTATAGAACTGAGAAAAAAATCTCAAATTACGATACCCAAAGAAATCATTAATGAGTTAAATCTTCAAGAAAAAGACCAACTTGAGATTTCTATAAAAAATGGAGTCATTGTGATTGAACCAGTCGCAATATATTCAAAATCATACATCCAAAAATTAGAAGAAACTGTGATGAGAATAAATGAAGACCCTTCAAAGTACAATGTTGGACCTTTTAAATCTGTAGAGGAAGCTATAAACTACTTAGAAGATTCAGATGAAGATGATGAGAAAGACAAAGAATCAAAAAAATGACATATGAAATATTATTTTCGACCAGGTTTAAAAAGTCTTTTTCTAAGTTGCAAAATCATGAAAAGAAAATATTCTACAACAAATTATCTTTATTTATAGAGAATCACAGACACCCAAGTCTTAGAACAAAAAAGATCAAAGGTAGTGAGATACTATTTGAGTCTAGCATCAATATGTCAATCAGAGTAATTTGGACATATCAAAGTGATAATTTGATATTGATGATAGACATTGGTCAGCATGATATTTTAAACAAACTATAGTATTTATTTTTATTTATAATTAAGAACTATTAAGTTGATTTGAACTAGCTTTTAAAAGTCGAAGATAAGGTATACTAAAATATCGTTCTGATGAAGGAGCTATTTTTTTTATTTATTGTATTAGGCGAAACACTTTCAATATTATTTGCTATGGAATTTATAATCATGATATATGGTACATGGTTAGCAATCAAAGAAAACAACACTCATACACGTGAGAACTTGTCGGAAAAAGAAAAATTCATCAAAAAATGAGCAATGCTTTATAATGATAAAACATATGATAATCATATCATTGCACAGTATTGTAAGAATATTATTATTAAAAAAACAAAAAAATCTAATAAAAAACAAACTGTCTGACTCTATTTATCTTGTTTATATTACTTCTATGTGATAAAATGTAAGTAATTTTTAATATGGAGGAAAAAAATGAAAAAAATATTTAGTTTAGTTACACTTTTATTGTTTGCTTTCGTTCTTGTAGGATGTGGTGGAACTACTACAGAGGCTACAACGGCAGCACCAACAGCTGAAGCTAATTATGAAATTGCTTTAGTTACTGATATCGGAACCATTGATGATGGTTCATTCAACCAAGGAGCTTGGGAAGGTGTAGTACAATACGCTACTGAAAACAACATTACTTACAAATACTACCAACCTGCTACAGCTACTACAGATGACAGAGTTGCTACTGTTGAATTAGCTATTGACAATGGCGCAACTACAGTTGTATGTCCAGGTTATATGTTTGAAAATGTAATTTGGTTAGTTCAACAAGATTATCCAGAAGTTAACTTCATTTTCTTAGATGGATCTCCAAGTAACGTTGTTACATTTGACGATGCTAGTACTCCTGATGTTGATGAAACTGAATTATTAGCTGGCGAAACAGAAGCTGACTTTACAATTGCAGATAATACATTATCAATCTTCTACCAAGAAGAACAAGTTGGATTCTTAGCTGCTTACGCTGCTGTTAAAGACGGTAACACTGAATTAGGATTTGTAGGTGGAGTTGCTGTTCCTGCTGTTCAAAGATATGGTTATGGATATCTTCAAGGAGCTGCTTATGCTGCTGAAGAACTAGAAATTAATGTTACAGTAAACTACTGGTATTCTAATGTATTCTGGGAAGATCAAACTGTTCAATCTAAAGCTGCTGGATGGTACTTAAACGGAACAGAAGTTATCTTTGCTGCTGCTGGTGGAGCTGGTGGATCAGTTATGACTGCTGCAGAACAAGAATTAGGATTAGTTATTGGTGTAGATATTGACCAAGCTGGAGATTCAGATACAGTTTTAACATCTGCATTAAAAGGATTAACAGTTTCAGTATATGATGCATTAGCTTCAATTTATGATGAAACTTTCGAAGGCGGAGCTGCTGTTACTTTAGGCGCTGCTGAAGGTGGAGTTGGTCTTACAATTGACACTGCTAGATTTGAAACATTTGATGCTGCTGCTTACCAAACTATTTTAGGTTTATTAGTTGACGAAACAATCGTTGTATCTAGTGATATCACAGTTACTCCTGCTAGCTTTGCTACTACATATTTAACTGTAAACTTCGAACAATAAGATTTTAAGTTTTAAATTAAAGGAAGGGATTATCTCTTCCTTTTTTTTATTTTTTAACAATTTATGATTATTAATTTAGTGACACAAATAATATTTTATGATATTATTTATATAGTTAAATAATTAAGGATATATGAGACGAAATAAAGTATTTTTATTTAATTTTTTAGCATATGTTTGTTTGAAAGGAGAAATCCCATTATTTAGTCTATTGGGAGAAAGATTTATGGAAAATATCATTGAAATGTTAAATATTACTAAAGATTTTCCAGGCATAAGGGCTAATGATAATGTGACATTACAAGTAAGAAAAGGAGAAATCCACGCACTATTGGGAGAAAATGGTGCAGGAAAATCAACTTTAATGTCTATTCTATTTGGGCTATATCAGCCTACTAGCGGCATTATTAAAATTAGAGGAGAAGAAGTAAAAATCAATAACCCTAATGATGCTAACGATTTACATATTGGAATGGTGCATCAACATTTTAAGTTGGTTCATAATTTCACAGTTGCCCAAAATATTGTTTTAGGCAAGGAAAATGTAAAAAAAGGGTTTTTGTCTATGGCAGAACCAATTAGAAAGATTAAAGAGTTAAGCGATCAGTATAACTTTAATATTGATCCAAATCAGAAAATTTCTGATATCACAGTAGGTATGCAACAAAGAGTAGAAATATTAAAGATGCTTTATCGCGATGCTGAAATCATGATTTTTGATGAGCCTACAGCTGTTTTGACTCCTCAAGAAATTGAAGAGTTAATGAAAATCATGAAAGCTTTGGTAAAAGAGGGTAAATCTATTGTTTTGATTACACATAAATTAAAAGAAATCAAAGCGGTAGCTGACAGATGTACTGTTTTACGTAAAGGCGAATGTATTGGTACGGTTGATGTAAAAGATACATCCATTGAAAAAATGGCAGAAATGATGGTAGGACGCAAGGTTCTATTTAATGTTAAAAAGGGCCCAACTAAACTTGGTGATACTGTCTTGGAAGTTAGAAATCTCAATATGAAGAATAAAGACGGCAAAGAAGTTTTAAAAGATGTTTCTTTTGAAGTTAAAGCTGGTGAAATTCTTTGTGTGGCCGGTATTGAAGGAAATGGGCAAACCCAACTTGTTGAAGCCATTACCGGATTAAACCCTCATTATAAAGGCGAAATAATCGTATTAGATAAAGATATTTCACATTCATCCATTAGACACAGAACATTATCTGGTATTGGTCATATTCCTGAGGATAGACACAAACATGGATTAGTGTTAGATTACACTCTATCTGAAAATATGATTTTACAGTCATACTTTGATGAAGAATTTCAAAATCATG
>CAZJAP010000063.1:0-3436 GCA_964544325.1 uncultured Candidatus Izemoplasmatales bacterium
TTTTGGTTTGTTGTCTTTTTCTTCTTTTGTATATGTTTAGTTTTCAAAGATCTAGAAATGCTGCTTTGTTGCTTCCCGTGCTTTTCACACGCTTAATTATTCTATCACACCAAACAATACATGTCAACTATTTTATTCCTACATTTTTCAATTTTTTTGAAGTATTTTGAAAATGTGAAAAAACATTCGAGTTATTGCCGGTATTTTGCTATTTTTTGCTACTTTTTAAACAAATTTTTATTAATTTTTTTATTAATTTTTTTAACTATTTTGAATAAAAAAGTAGCCGTAAAAGAAATCCCTTACGGCTACTTAATCTTTTACTCTTCAAAATTGGCGAAAGGGTCTTCCTCTTCTTCAGGTTTTTCGTAATTGAACTCCGTATCTCTTAGAATTCCTGTACCTGATGGAATCAATCCACCAATGATTACATTTTCTTTTAATCCAAGTAATGGATCTTTTTTACCTCTTATTGCAGCATCTGTTAATACTCTTGTTGTTTCTTGGAATGATGCGGCAGAAAGGAATGAATCGCTCTTTAAACTTGCTTTAGTGATTCCTAGTAAAATTGGTCTTGCAACTGCTGGTTTTAATCCTAAAGCAAAAGCTTTTTTATTTGCTTCGATGAACTGATTTACAGAAACTTGACTTCCTGGTAAAAGTTCAGTATCACCTTCAAGAATGACAATTAAACGTTTTGACATTTGTCTTACGATAATTTCAATATGTTTATCAGAGATATCAACACCTTGTGAACGATATACTCTTTGAATTTCTGAAAGAATATATTTTTGGACTGTTTCCATGTTAGTAACTCTCAAAAGTTCTTTAGGATTGATTGTTCCGTCAGTTAATTGTGTACCTGCAGTAACAAAATCACCTTCTTCAACTCTTGGTTGAACATTGGAATTAGTTTCGTAGTGTTTTTCTTCAATATCATTCTTGATATAAATTATGAATCTTTCTTCAACTGGTTCAATTTTTGAAACTGTACCGCTGATTTCAGAAATAATTGATTTTAATTTTGATTTTCTCGCTTCAAATAATTCTTGAACACGAGGTAAACCTTGAGTAATATCATCTCCGGCTACCCCACCAGTATGGAAGGTTCTCATGGTTAACTGTGTACCAGGTTCACCAATTGATTGAGCCGCAATGATACCTACTGATTCACCGACTTCAGCCTTTTCACCAGTAGCTAAGTTTTGACCATAGCATTTACGGCAAATACCAACTTCAGCTGTACATGTTAAAGCTGTTCTAATAGAAGCTTTCAAAATACCTGCTTCCGCAACTTTTTTAGCTTTAAATCCATCGATGTAATCGTTGCGTTTTACTAGAACTTCACCTGTTTCAGGATTAACTATATCTTGAGATGCATAACGTCCAGTTATTCTTTCTTCTAAAGTTTCAATTACTTTTCCGTCACGGTTATGAATTTCTTCAACCCAAATACCGTTATCAGTACCGCAATCTTCAACCGAAATAACAACATCTTGACTAACGTCAACTAATCTTCTTGTTAAATAACCTGATTCCGCTGTTTTAAGCGCAGTATCGGTAGAACCTTTTCTCGCACCATGGGTGGAGATAAAGAATTCCGACATGGTTAAGCCTTCACGGAATGAAGCTTTAATTGGTAATTCGATAGTGTCCCCACTTGGGTTAGCCATCAAACCACGCATACCAGCTAATTGGGTAAAGTTAGATGCGTTACCTCTGGCCCCTGAATCACTCATCATGAAAATATGATTATCATTAGTAAGTTCATCAATTAGACCATCTTGAATTTCGTCTTTAGCTTGTTTCCATTCATCAATTACTAATTTCTTTCTTTCGTCATCAGTTAACATACCTAATTGGTATAAGTTATAGATTTCATCAACTTTTTTATCATGCGCTGCTAAAATGTCGGCTTTTTTAGAATAAACCTTAACATCAGAAGCTGCAACAGTGATACCGGCTAATGTTGAATATTTAAAACCAATATTTTTCATCTTGTCTAACATTTTTGAAGTTTCATTGATTTTATATTTTTCGAAAATTTTAGCAATAATTAATGATAAGAATTTCTTCTTGAATGGTGATACTAAAGGCATATCCTTAATAATGTCATGAATATTATCGCCTGGTTTAATAAAATATTTTGAAGGCGTTTCTATATTAAGGTTTGACTCAGTTGGTTCATTTATATAAGGGAAACTATCTGGCATAATTTTATTAAAGATAAGTTTTCCTGGAGTAGTAACCATATAATATGAAGTTAAGCTCTTAGGAACTCTTTTCATAAATGACAAGATATTATTTGATTGCATAAAGCTAATATCGTCTGTTTCTTCTTCAACGAAATCAATTTGCGGCGCTAAATGACTATCTATCTTAAGTGCAATTCTTGAGTGTAAGGTAATAAAATCATTTTCATAAGCTAACATCACTTCGTCGAAGTTAGAGAAGTAAGAACCTTCTCCTGGTTCATTTTCTTTTTCCATCGTTAAGTAATAATTACCTAAAACCATATCTTGTGATGGCGTAACAATTGGTTTACCATCTTTTGGAGCTAAGATATTGTTAGAAGCTAACATAAGAACGCGAGCTTCCGCTTGAGCTTCTTCAGATAAAGGAACGTGAACAGCCATTTGGTCACCATCAAAGTCAGCGTTGAAAGCTGTGGTAACTAATGGATGCAATCTAATCGCTTTACCTTCTACTAGTTTAGGTTCAAAAGCTTGAATACCTAATCTATGTAGTGTAGGCGCACGGTTTAAAAGTACTGGATGTTCTCTAATAACGTCTTCAAGAACAGCCCAAACTCTCTTATCCAATTTTTCAATTAAAGTTTTTGCATTCTTAAGATTAGAAGAAATTCCTCTCTCAATCATTTCTTTAATTACAAATGGTTTAAATAATGTAACAGCCATTTCTTTTGGAAGTCCACATTGATACATTTCCAAATCCGGACCAACTACGATAACAGAACGACCACTATAGTCAACACGTTTACCTAATAAGTTTTGACGGAAACGACCTTGTTTTCCTCTTAACATATCGGATAATGATTTTAAAGCGCGATTACGCTCAACAACCATTTTTCTTCCACGTTTTGAGTTATCAATTAAAGCGTCTACCGCTTCTTGAAGCATTCTTTTTTCGTTTTTAGTAATTAGATGTGGTGCATTTTGTTGGAACTGGCGTTCTAGACGTTTATTACGGTTTAAGATTCTTCTATATAAATCATTTAAATCAGTAGTCGCAAATCTACCGCCATCTAGCTGTACCATTGGTCTTAAATCTGGCGGAATAACTGGCAATACTTCTAAAACCATCCATTCCGGTTTATTATCAGAATTATTGAAAGCTTCAACAACGCTTAATCTTTTAACTATTTTTTCTCTTCTTTGTTTTGAAGCTGTTTTTAATTCTACTCTTAATCTTAAAG
>CAZJAP010000064.1:0-3354 GCA_964544325.1 uncultured Candidatus Izemoplasmatales bacterium
AGCTTTTGCCATTATTCCGGCGCCCGTAAATTCCTATATGTGGTTTTGATTCTTTTCCTTTACTCATAGTTATGTTTTAATATACTTAAATCAAATAAATGTTTATGGTTTTTTTAGTTTAAAGATACTTAGTTCATTTTTTCTAAATATCATGGTGCCAGTGGAATAAGCAACAGATAAAAATAGGGAATCGTTTTCAACCACAACAAAATAATCTGCTCCTTTGGATTTTAAATTATTAATATTATCAATAGTTATATCTTTTGGTTCAAGATTCCATCCCTTTTTATCTAAAAAGAAAAGTCCTCCATTTTGGCAATAATCAGGTGCTACAATTATTTTTGCGTTTTTATCAAGTTTTAAATTCTTTATTGCTAATGAGTTATTTTCAATAACCAAACCTGCGTTTGAATAATTATCAGCTTGCTTTTTAAATCTTGCTTCAAGTTTTGATTTTGATAAATTGATTCCAGAAATAACAATGGTGGCTATTATAATTTTTGCAATAATATGAATATAATTGCTTCCAATGGTTTTTTGAAAAGTATTAATTCCATTTATTAAAAGTAAAAATATTAGTGGAAAAAGAGTTAAAAAATAATAATCATGATCTTTAAATTGTGAAAAGAATAATAATACATAACATATTGAGCCAATAAATAATAATAAGATTAGAAATGTAAGTTGACGATTAGTTTTTTTGTAAAATATGATTTGAAATGCGAATAAAATATAGATAATATGAAAAACAGAACGTGATAAATATTTATTATACCAGTATCCACTAAAATGTTCCCAAACAACTTGAATAGTTTCTTTACTCAAAGTCCAGAAAGGAAATACTTTTGTTAAAAATGTTGTTGAATTATATTTTGATATATAATAAAAGACATAAGCGTTCCAAATCAAAACTAATATTACTGAGATAGAAAAGTACAATATAACCTTTTTGTAATCCGAGAATAAATTCTCTTTTTTGTTAAATATAAGTTGTATTATAGCAAACCATAGAGCTGTTAAAGGATTTATTAAATACGTTACTTTAATTAAGCTACTTAATGTAAAAAAAAGAAAGGCAAAAAGTAGTAGTTTATTATGATAAATGCTTCGATATTTTATAATATAGTACCATCCAATAAATGCAAAACCTAAAGCAGGAACGTCAGGTAAATAGTTGAAAGAGTAATAATTAAAAACTGTTGACGTAAATAGCGTCAAACTAATAAAAAGCGCATACCAATAATCTTTTAATATAATTTTAGCCAATTTAAAAACAGCATATGCACCAAAATATGCTATTGTCAAATGAACTAATCTTTGTATATAGAATTGCTTTCCAAAGATTGTGTATAGTAATGATGTAATGTAGTATGTTATAGGAAATTCACTAGCAGCACGTCCGTCAATATTCTTTAAATTATAAAGTTCTGGATTAAAAAAATCAAATCCATTATTAAAATAGTTTGCTGCAAAAGACAAACTATCCGTTTGGCGCATAAAATGTATTCCAAAAGGACCGCATAAGAATATATTATTAAATCCTAAGTAGAAGAAAAGAATAGTTAGAATGGATAAAAAGACTATTCCTTCTGCTATTGGAGAATTGTTTTTTTCAAATTTAGAGTTATACTTATTTAAAAATTGATTAACCTTTAACTCTTTAAAAATCATCATGAATGTGCAAATTATCTTTTAATTGTGAATAATTAAGTAGCTATAAAGATAAAATTTAATATAAAATCTTACTTGTTTTTTACAACATTATAAAATTCTCATTTTAGAATAGAATTTAGAAATAATTATATTTGTTTTTTATAAGGGTATAAATTTTATGTATTTAAAAAAGGTTTTTTTTAGGGTTAAAGTGCACTTCATTTTTTCTTCTTTTGCATTAATATATTGTTTGATATCAATTGTTAATCATGCTCAATATAGAACGTATGCGTTAGATTTAGGTATGTTTAATCACGCTTTACATTTATGGGCAAATTTTAAACCCGCTGTCTTTACACTTGGTATTGTTGAAAATGAAATTCCTTTTCTCGGAACTCATTTCTCTCCGATAATGATATTATATGTACCTTTTTATTATATTTTTGGCACGTATACTCTTATAGTAATTCAAATTTTTGCAATCCTTTTTGGTGGACTGGCTGTATATAAATATTCTCTCCTATATTTCGATAAGAATTCGCTAATTATTAAAATGATTTTAATTCATTTTTTTAGTATATGGGGAATATATTCTGCATTATCTTTTGACTTTCATAATAATGTAGTTGCTTCTATGACAGTGCTTTGGTTTGTATATTTTCTTGAAAAGAGAAAGATTGTATATAGCATTTTCTTTTTTACTGTAATACTGCTATCTCAGGAGAATATGGCTATATGGATTATTTTTATTTTAATAGGATTAATGATAAAAAATAGGAATCAATACCAAGATAAATTTATTTGTATGGAGATTCCGTTATTAATCGTGGCAATTATTTACTCAGTTGCAATAATCGGGTATGTTATGCCATTGTTACAAGATGCAAATCATAATCTGCATTTTTATAGATATTCACATTTGGGATCTTCATTCGGAAAAATTATATCCAATATAATTACTAATCCTTTAGATGTTATAAGTTTATTATATAAAAATATCTTGGGAAATCCGGTTTATGAAGGAATCAAAACTGAATTTCATTTCATGTTTTTGATTTCGGGCGGCATTATCTTGTTATTCCGTCCGGTTTATTTAGTTATGCTGATTCCTATTTTTGCTCAGAAGTTTTTAGCGTTAGATTATAACTTTTGGGGAATAAATCTACATTATTCAATAGAAATCGTTCCTATAATAAGTTTAGCTCTTATAGATTTCCTTGGGAAAATAAAGAAATATAGTTTGGTTGTAATTGTAATAATTACAATATTAACTATATACTTCAATGTAGATAAGATGAAGGAACGAAAGTCAAAATGGTATTCTGCCGAGAATACTGTATTTTTCATGAAAATACATTATAATCCAAATTTAAATTTAAAGGAAATTAAGCAAGGATTAAAACTAATTGATAAAGAAGAAAATATATCCGTTTCTTCCAGTCTAGCACCACACCTAGCATCTAGAGATAAAATCTATCATTTCCCAATAATAAAAGACTCAAAATATATTGCTCTAATAAAGAATAATCGAACCACTTATCCTATTAGTAAAGAAGAATATCTAACAAAAATTGAAAATTTAAGGGCTAGTGGGCAGTTTGAAATTATCTATGAGATCGATGATTTAATCATTTTTAAAAAAAGGAATATAATTAATCAATAACATCCCCCAGGGTAAATCCCATTTTTAAAAGATTTTGT
>CAZJAP010000065.1:0-3339 GCA_964544325.1 uncultured Candidatus Izemoplasmatales bacterium
AAACACGTAATATCGGTATCATGGCACATATCGATGCTGGTAAAACCACAACTACAGAGAGAGTTTTATTCCATACAGGTAGAATTCATAAAATGGGTGAAACCCATGACGGCGCTAGCCAAATGGACTGGATGGAACAAGAACAAGAACGTGGGATTACTATTACCGCCGCAGCTACTACAGCTTTCTGGAAAAATCATAGAGTAAACATTATCGATACCCCAGGACATGTGGATTTCACTGTAGAAGTGTCAAGATCGTTGCGTGTATTAGATGGTGCTGTAACGGTATTGGATGCTCAAGCTGGAGTAGAACCTCAAACAGAAACAGTTTGGCGTCAAGCAAATGAATATAAAGTTCCAAGACTTGTTTTCGCTAATAAGATGGATAAAATAGGAGCTGATTTTGGAGCTGCTATCGATTCAATCCATAATCGATTAGGCGAAAAAGCCGAGGCCATTCAATGGCCAATTGGCGCTGAAGATGATTTTACAGGAATTATTGATTTAGTAGAAATGAAAGCTTATCATTTTGATGGCGGACCTGAAGAAAATTATGAAGAAGTTGATATTCCTAGTCATTTATTAAAAGAAGCAACCACAAGAAGAAACAAACTTATCGAAGTACTATGTGACTTTGATGAAGAGTTGATGTTACTTTTCTTAGAAGGCGAAGAAATTGATGCAGAAACATTAAAATCTGCCATCAGAAAAGCGACTCTTACAGTTGAGTTCTTCCCAGTTATGTGTGGATCAGCTTTTAAGAATAAGGGAATTAAGTTTGTTTTAGATGCTGTTATAGATTATTTACCATCTCCGATTGAAGTTGCTCAAATTACTGGTTTCAATCGTAATGATGATGTAATAACCATCGAACATAATGATGATAGAGACTTTGTAGCATTAGCGTTTAAAGTTATGACTGACCCGTTTGTAGGTCGTGTTACATTCTTCAGAGTTTATTCTGGTGTTGCTAAAAAAGGTTCATATATTATGAATACTTCAAAAGGCAAAAAAGAAAGATTAGGAAGAATTTTACAGATGCATGCTAACTCAAGAACTGAGATTGAAGAAGTATACTCAGGAGATATAGCAGCTGCTGTAGGTTTAAAAGATACAATTACTGGTGATACTTTAGCTTCAGTAAATTCTCATGTGATTTTAGAATCAATGAAATTCCCTGAACCAGTTATCTCAGTAGCTATTGAACCAAAAACTAAAAAAGATCAAGAAAAAATGGGTGTTGCTCTTCAAAAGTTATCTGAAGAAGATCCGACATTCAGAACTTACACTGATAAAGAAACCGGACAAACAATTATTTCTGGTATGGGTGAATTACATCTAGAAATTATTGTTGATAGAATGAAGAGAGAATTTAAAGTGGAAGCCACTGTTGGTAACCCTCAAGTTTCTTACCGTGAAACAATTACTCAAGAAGCTAATTGTGAAGGTAAATTCGTTCGTCAATCTGGTGGTAGAGGCCAGTATGGTCATGTTTGGATTAAATTCGAACCAAATCCTGGTAAAGGTTATGAATTCGTTGATAAAATTGTTGGTGGAACTGTTCCTAGGGAATACATCTCAGTTATCGATAAAGGAATTCAAGAATCACTTCCAGGTGGAGTTATTGCAGGATATCCATTACTTGATTTAAAAGCAACTCTTTATGATGGTTCTTATCATGAAGTTGACTCTAGTGAAATGGCTTTTAAAGTAGCTGCATCATTAGCTTTAAAACAAGCTAAAGAAAAATGTTCGCCAACTTTACTTGAACCAATCATGAGCGTTGACGTTGTGACACCTGATGATTACATTGGTAATGTTATTGGTGACCTAACATCAAGACGCGGTAGAATAGAAGGACAGGAAAAACAAGGAAATGCTCAAAAAGTAGCTTCAAAAGTTCCACTTTCCGAAATGTTTGGATATGCAACATCTTTGAGATCAAACTCTCAAGGTAGAGCTAATTTTACAATGCAATTTTCACATTATGAAAAATGTCCAAAATCAATTGCTGAAGAGATAATTACTAAGAGAAACAATTAAGCAACAAAAATTTTTAATTATTGCAATATTTATAATATTGTTATAAAATAATATCGATAAACATATGCTAAAAAGCGAAATATAATATAAAAAGGAGAAATATAAAATGGCTAAAGCTAAATTTGAACGTACTAAACCACATGTTAATATTGGTACTATCGGTCACGTTGACCATGGTAAAACTACATTAACTGCTGCTATTACTACAGTACTAGCAAGAGCTGGGTTATCAGAAGTTAGAGATTACGCTTCAATTGACTCCGCTCCAGAAGAAAAGGCAAGAGGAATCACTATTAATACTGCTCACATTGAATACTCAACAGAAAACCGTCACTACGCACACGTTGACTGCCCAGGGCATGCCGACTATGTAAAAAATATGATTACAGGTGCTGCTCAAATGGACGGAGCTATCCTAGTTGTTTCTGCAGCTGATGGCGCTATGCCTCAAACTAGAGAACATATCTTACTTTCTCGTCAAGTTGGGGTTCCAAAAATCGTTGTATTCTTAAACAAAGCTGACATGGTTGATGATGAAGAATTAATCGAATTAGTAGAAATGGAAATTCGTGAATTATTAGATGAATACGGATTCCCTGGAGACGAAACTCCAATTATCGTTGGTTCTGCATTAAAAGCTTTACAAGGTGACGCTGAACAAGAACAAAAAATCTTAGAATTAATGCAAGCTGTAGATGATTACATTCCATTACCTGAAAGACCAGTTGACAAACCATTCTTAATGCCAGTTGAAGACGTATTCACAATTACTGGACGTGGAACAGTTGTTACAGGTAGAGTTGACCGTGGTCAAATCAAAGTTAATGAAAAAATCGAAATCATTGGTATTAGAGAAACTAAAGAAGCTGTTGTTACAGGCGTTGAAATGTTCCGTAAATTATTAGACTACGCTCAAGCTGGAGATAACGTAGGTTTATTATTACGTGGTATTTCAAGAGATAAAGTACAACGTGGACAAGTTATTGCTAAACCTAAGAGTGTTACACCTCATACTAAATTTACTGCACAAGTATACGTATTGAGCCATGATGAAGGTGGACGTCATACTCCATTCTTCTCAAACTATCGTCCTCAATTCTATTTCCGTACAACTGATATCACAGGTGTTATTCAATTACCTAAGGGTGTTGAAATGGTTATGCCTGGAGATAACATTGAAATGGAAGTTGAATTAATTCACCCAATCGCTTTGGAACAAGGTACTAAGTTCTCAATTCGTGAAGGTGGACATACAGTAGGCGCTGGTTCTGTTGTTACTATTCTTGAATAGTTA
>CAZJAP010000066.1:0-3267 GCA_964544325.1 uncultured Candidatus Izemoplasmatales bacterium
ACTTTTTCCGCAATTTCGAACTGATCATAGATAGGCGAACTTGGCATATCTACCGGATGAGTTCCGACAAAATCATAATAACCAGAAATGAATGATGACCATTCTGAAGTATCAAAATTTCTATTTCCCGAAACAACATCGCTTCTTCTTACGAAAGTTTCATCATTAAATAAATTATTGCGGTCACCTATTTGATAAATTGTGTCGATATAAGTTCCGTTTTTATATCTTAATTGGATTATGTCATTACCATCAAAAAGTAAATCCTTGCTTCTTAAATCTGCTTTCTTTTGTAAATCCGCTTCCGATACTGTAGAAGTTATTAGATAAGTTTCATTAGGAGCTAATTCATAGTCTTCTAATAATATTTCATATTCAACTTCATATGAACCGGCCATATAAATAGCTATATTATAATCTATTAGATTTATTGATTCGCTAGTTGGATTATATATTTCTATAGCCGAATCAGTTTCACTATCAATGTATTTGGAAATAATTAAACTTTCACTAGCTCCAGTGAAACTATTGGTATATATGACTACATCTATAGTAGAAACTTCATCATAAAAATCACCTATTTCATGATCTTTATATTCCGCAAATTCACCTTCAGGATAATCGTCGTTTTCAACATAAGAAAATACATAAAGAATATTGCTTTCGGTTAGAGCTTCTTTTATTTGTCTTTCAATCATACCTGTTAAATCCGGCAAACGGGCAGTGTTGTAACCGATATAAACCGTTACTTCAGTGCTTTCTTCCACTATGTCACCTATTTCTAAATCATCTCCATAACGCGAAAATGTCTTATCAGGTACTTCGTTATCAGTAATAATATCTATAAAAAAATCTATTCCTAAATCTCTTAATCTTGTATTAACTTCTTGCATAGTTAAGCCTGATAAATCCGGTAAAACAAGCTGAGTTGTTGAGATTACTATTGTAATATTAGTGTCAAAACTAACTTCATCGGAAATTGATAGGTTATCACCATATCGAATAAAAGATTCTTCGGCTAAATTTTTATTTGTTTCTAATAAAAAATTATAGCTAATTTCATAATCATCTAAATAAGTGATGATTTCGGATTTATTCTTGCCAGAAAAATCAGGTAACTCAAACAACAGTTCTCCTGTTGTAGTGTTATCTGTTGTATTTGTTGTAACAGTACCGTTACAAGAAGCGGTAAAAGCTAAGCTCACCGCCAAAATTAGAGAAAAAAAGATTTTTCTATATTTCATTTTTTGTCATTCCTTTCAAAGTAAAAACCTCTAGAGATAAAAAAAGAAACCCCATTTGAATGGCATTTCTTAAATTTTTAAGTCTAAATATGGATAAAATTAAAAATGTTAATCATTAAAAAATTGTCTAGATAGCCTCTAGTGTAAACAAACCAAAAAATAGCCGCTAAAACAGCTAAAACTATGAAAAGTTTAATAAACTTTTTCATAAAAACAAATAGCCCAACTAACATAAAAATAGCGATAAAAAGCAAAATGATAGCTTGAAGCCATACGTCAAAGTCACTAAAAATATCCATAACTTGAGAAACTAGCGGTTCTAAAAATTCGTTTATTGTGTCGATTATGGTAGCAAAAGGCATATTAATCCCTAACAAAATAATCCCCCCGATACTAAAAAATTCTATATATTATTATATCATAATAATAGAGAACTAGTAGTGATTTTTTATATTTTTTAATATTATATCTTTTTTCTATTTTCTATAGCTTTAGATAAAGTTAAATCATCAGCATATTCAAGATTTAAGCCAACCGGGACTCCATATCCAATTCTACTTACTAAGATGTCTGTTTCTTGCAAGACTCTCTTTATATACAAAGCGGTTGTTTCACCTTCAGGAGTCGAAGATGTAGCAATTATTATCTCTTTAACTTGATCATCTATTACCCTTTTCCACAAAGAATCAAGGTTAATATCCTCAGGTCCCATACCATCAACTGGGGATAGAACTCCGTTTAAAACATGGTATAGTCCTTTATACTCACTACCTTTTTCAATTGAAAAAACATCTTTTACGTTTTCAACTATCAAAATTGATGATTTATCTCTGAATTCATCTTTACAAATAGAGCATATTTCTTGATCTGTTAGATTTCCACAGATAGAACAATGATGCAAATTGCTTTTAGCTTCGTTTAAAACTTCGCTAAATTGATGAACTTCTTCATCGCTATATTTATTTATAACATACATAGCATACCTTTCAGCGGTTTTTCTTCCTACGCCAGGTAGCTTTTTAAACTCTTCTATAAGTTCTTCAAGAGATTGGGGAAAAGTCATTTAAAATAAGCCTGGCATATGAACGCCTTGAGTTACTGACCCTAAAGATTCTTCTGTTTCTTTGTCGACTTTTTTGAAAGCGTCATTTAAAGCTGCGACAATTAAGTCTTGAACCATTTCCAAATCAGTTAAATCAACCTCTTCTTTTTTTATATCGATTGAAACAACTTCTTTAGTGCCTTTAACGGCTACTTTTACAACTGATCCACCAGCTTGTCCGTAAAAAGTTGATTCGTTAATTTGCTTTTGAATTTTTTTTATGTCTTCTTGCATTTGTTTAATTTGTTTTAATACTTGCGGATTAATCATGATATTCCTCCTTATTCTTTAACTCTTACTATATCACCGAATAGTTCAATGGCATCTTGAACTATTTTTGGTTTAGATTCCTGAGTTGTGTTTTTCTCGATTTTTGATACGTCTCTTAAACCTTCACAAACAATTTTTGATAATTTAATATATTTTTCACCCATGCGATATCTATCCATAAATTCACTTGAAATTTCTGTGAAAACATTGTTAGGCAAGGACATATAGTTAATTATTCTATTAAATTTTTTATTAATGATTTTCATAACAACTTCTTTATTTGCCGGTGTCATCAATGTATTACAAATAGTAGTACTAGCAAATGTAATGATGATTTTATCATAAGACGAAGCAACAACAGTGCCGGTTTCTAGTAGGGAAGCTAAGTACTTTGATTCTTCTTCATTTTCAATTTCAGGAAAATTACTCCATCGATTTAATAGTGATATTTTGTCTTGCCTATCGCCGTTGTTTAAAACTTCTTCTACAAATTTAATATCATACGTTTTTGAAATATCATCACAAAGTTCTTCTTTTATAATATCCGAGCTTGAAGTTGTATTCTCACTTAAATCATTTTCTTGTATTTCTTCATTAGGTAAAATTTCTTCTTTTTTAAGTTCGACTTCTTCTTGAGGTTGTTCTTCTTGA
>CAZJAP010000067.1:0-3143 GCA_964544325.1 uncultured Candidatus Izemoplasmatales bacterium
CCTAAAACTGTTATTCCGGTTTCTAATAATTCTGGTCTTTCTTTATTTGGCGTTAAATCATTACCAAAACCAACTTTAGCATTTTCACCAATAACAGTATGTTTATCTATAATACAGTTTTCAACTACAGCCCCAGACATAATTTCTACATCATTCAAAATTACTGAATTTCTAACAGTAGCAAATGGATGAACTATGACTCCGGGACTTAAAACACTTCTTTCAACATTACCCGCTACAATCGAACCATTAGATAGTAAGGCTTGTCTAATGCTTGCTTTAGAACCAACTTTAACAGCAGGTAACTCTTCAGAGCGTGTATATATTTTCCAGGACGGATCATACATATCTAATTGAATTTTATCGACAGTTTCAATAAGTCCAAGATTAGTTTCAAGGTATGAATCATAAGTTCCGACATCTTTCCAATACCCATAGAATTTATATGCATAAACATCTGTTTCATGAATCATTTTTGGAATAATATGTTTACCGAAATCCAAGTCAGGATTATCCATCGTTCTTAGATATTTAAGTAAAACATCAGTATTAAAAACATAAATACCCATTGATGCCATTGTTAAATCAGTATTTTTTGGTTTTTCCACAAATTCAGTTATTCTTAAAGAATCATCTGCTCTTAACATTCCAAAATGATGAGCGTCTTTAGGATCAACGATATTAACTCCGACAGTTAAAGCCGCGTTATTTTCAATATGTTTATCAATCATTTTACGGTAATTCATCTTGTAAATATGATCGCCTGAAAGTATCAAAATATAATCAGCTTTTACTTGCTCAATATAATGAATATTCTTTCTAACAGCATCGGCAGTCCCCATATACCACTCAGAATGAGGTTGCAAAAGAGTTACTTTAGAATCCCTTCTATCTAAATCCCATGGCTTTCCACTACCGATATGATCGTTTAAAGAAAACGGTAAATACTGTGTTAAAATAGCGATATCATAGATATTTGAATTCGCACAATTACTTAATGTAAAGTCTATAATACGGTATTTTCCAGCAAAAGGCACAGAAGGTTTAACTCGATTTTCTGATAGAATATCAAGCCTCGTTCCTCTACCGCCCGCAAGAATTAAAGCTAAAACTTTCTTCATAAGTTTTTTCTCCCCTAAAAAATATTTTTATACTTCTTGATATCCTTTATTAACCAATAACTTTCTAAAGCCATTAATAAAGTTTTTATCAGCACCCCAAGAGAATTTAAAAAGCCACCCTTGCCCGGCACCGCTACTAACTGCATCTACATAACTTTTTTCACTATCACCAGTTATTAAAACGCTTAGACTCGCGCGGTTACTAGAACGATAATAAAACTTTTCGAAAACAAACATATAAACATAAAAATCATCATTATTATATTTGCTCTCACTAATTAACTCCATTGTAAAACCCAAGTTATTCGCTTCTCTTTTTACAAAAGAAGCTGTGTCATTAACATTAAAATTTCCGACAAATTTAGCACTAGCCATAATTATTTCCCCGTTAAAAGCCCTTTATAAATTTCTTTATATTGCAGAGCGGATTTTTTCCAAGAAAAATCTTCACTCATTGCATTTTTAATTAGCTTATCCCAAGAGACAGAATCAAATTTATAAGTATGTAAAGCATATCTAATTGAATGCATCATATCATGAGCATTAAAGTTTTTAAAACTAAAGCCATTACCTAACTTCTCATATTCATTATAAGATTCGATAGTATCAACTAAACCTCCTGTTTCTCTAACAATAGGTATAGTACCATACTTTAAAGCTATTATTTGTCCTAAACCACAAGGTTCAAACTTAGAAGGCATTAAGAACATATCGCTACCTGCATATATCTGATGAGCCATTTTGTTTGAATAACCTATATATACTTTGACTTTATCCGGATATTTAGCTTCTAACTCTTTAAAATAACTTTCGTATACTTCTTCACCGCTACCTAAACATACAAATGAAAAATCATCTCTTTGTAACATTTCAGAAAAAACTCTTTGAATCAAATCGATACCTTTTTGATTTACCAATCTTGAGATTATCGAGATTAAAGGACGATCTAAATCAAAGTCTACTTTCAACATTTTAAATAAAGCAGCCTTATTTTCCCTTTTCTTGATTTTATAATCACTGATATCAAATTTATAAGCAATCAATTTATCATTATCAGGACTGAACTCTTTATAATCAATACCATTTAAAACACCAATTAAATCGCTTCCTCGAGCCTTTAAAAGATTTTGCATGCCATAACCATAATAATCAGTTAAAATCTCTTGAGCATAATTTGGTGATACCGTGGTAATGACATCAGCTGTTACAATCCCCGCTTTTAAGAAATTTAAATTTCCATCAAATTCAAATCTGGAATCATATTCAATATTGAACATAGAATAATCTTGAAGCGGAAATACCCCTTGATAAGCAAGATTATGCAAACTTAATACAGTTTTTATTTTATAGTTACGATATTTCGTCTTTAATAATAATGGAATCATTCCTGTATGCCAATCATGGATATGGATAATATCAGGAGTAAAATCTAAGTGTTTTAAACTTTCTAAAACCGCTAACTGAAAATAAGCAAACCTTTTTCCTTCATCACCATAATTATAGACATTATCCCTTGAACCGAAATAAAATTCATTGTCGATAAAATAATAAAGAATATTCCCTTTTTTAAGCGATTTTACACCAACATACTGCTCTTCATACTCAAAATCGAATTTAAAATTTACTACATCTAAAACTTTACTTTTGTATTTACTAGGAATACTTTTATAGTAGGGTAAAATGACTCTTACATCAGCATTTTTAAGTCGTTTTATTTCATTAGGTAATGAGCCAACAACATCAGCTAAACCACCAATTTTAACAAAAGGCGATACTTCTGCACTAACATGCAAAACATTAATCATATTATTTCCCCCTTCTTTGTTTTAACAAGTATATTATATCAAATACATCTATGAATTATAATCTGTCTGGCCAAAATTTTATTAAATCTTTTTTATATATAGAATAAACAATATAAGAAGATTCCATCAATAATAATAGCAATAAGAAGCTTGGGACGGTAAATTCAACTAGTTTAAATATTTCTCTTAAACCAGGTAAGGTAAAGGCTAAAATGCT
>CAZJAP010000068.1:0-3090 GCA_964544325.1 uncultured Candidatus Izemoplasmatales bacterium
GGGTTTCGCATTAAATAACTAAATATCTCAGCATTCTCAAAGTATTGATCAGCAATAACATTTTCTGCCTCACGTTCATAAATATCGTCAAACGTTTTTCTATCAGGTGATTTACCTAACCCAAGTAATTGATCACTTTTTAGTAACCTAGACTCAAGCTGCATTAATACTTTATCTGCTTCAGACCATTCAGTGCCAAATCGTTCATTGAATTTCTCGATGATTACAGATAATGGATCTTTCTTCTGTTCTTTACCTCCACTACCACCTTTAATTGCAGATACCATACCTTCTGTTTTCTCTAATTCAATAGAACCAGTAAAGCTCTTTTCAATTTTATAATACTCTAAGACTAGTTTATCATCTAATTCTATCTTACCAATATCTCCTTTTGGTAAGATTTTTTGTAACATTCTAGCATACACATAAAATTCTTGAAGTTCTTTATCAAACATTCTATCAACTTGGATAACAAAGGCATATAAACGATTGAATGATTGTAAGTCTGCTTTGAACTGATTTTGTTCTTCAGGTTCTCTTTCATTGTATCTTTCAATTGCCGGCTGCAAGTGGTTTGTTAATCGACCCATGTTTTTAAGTTCATCCGATGCTGAATAGTAGACTTTTGCAAACTCGTGAACTTCATGAGACAAATACATCTTATAGTCATCAAGATCTGATTTTAAATTATATAAGATATCAGGATCAGTACCGTTTTCTAAAATAGTTGCTTCATAGTATGGCTGGAATGATTTTTGAATATCTTCTGCATCATTTACGAAGTCTAGTACAAAAGTATCCTCTTTACCTTTGGTTGTTCTATTTAATCTACTAAGTGTTTGAACGGCTTTTACACCACTTAATTTTTTATCTACATACATTGTGTGTAGTAATGGCTGATCAAATCCAGTTTGATATTTTTCTGCTACAACAAGCATATTAAAATCTTCACTTTCAAAGTACTCTGGAAGTTGACTTTCTTTAATATGATAACCATATTGATTCAGTTTATTTAAACTAACTTCAGTATGTTCGATTCCATCATCATTGACTGTTCCACTAAATGCCACTAAAACATCTAAGTGTTTATAGTCATTTTCTTTAATATATTTCACTAAAGCTTGATAATATCTAACCGCATGTAATCTACTTGCAGTAACAATCATTGCTTTGGCTTTACCATTTATTTTATGTCTAGTTATCGTATCAAAATGTTCTACAATAATTTTAACTTTTTGAGAAATGTTATGAGGGTGTAATGATTGGAATTTTGCAACTGCTGAAGCTGCACGTGATGCATCTAATGTTGGATCATCCTCTATTTTCTTTGCTATTTGATAGTACGTATTATAAGTCATATAGTTTTGCAATACATCTAATATAAAACCTTCTTCAATCGCTTGTCTCATTGAATAAATATGGAAAGGTCTATATGTACCATCTTCTAGTCTATGACCAAACAATTGTAGAGTTTTTTCTTTTGGTGTAGCTGTAAATGCAAAGAAGGAAAGGTTCGTATGTTTTCCATGTGAAATCAATTCTTGAACCACTTTATCTTCTTCTAAGTCTCTTTGTTCTTCATCCAAGCCTTCTAGTCTAGCATATTCTTCAAGTAGTGCTTCCTTATCAGCTAGAGCTTCTTTCAACTTCCTAGCATCTTCCCCAGTTTGAGATGAATGTGCTTCATCCACAATGACTGCAAAGGTTTTATTACTTCCATTGATTTCTTTATAGACTACAGGAAACTTTTGGATAGTCGATATAATGATTTTTTTATTATCATTTATCGCTTCTTTTAAATGTTGAGACGTTTTCTTTTCATCAATCTTTTCAACTAAACCATCCATATGATCAAATTGATATATAGTATCTTGTAGTTGTGAATCTAATACTCTTCTATCTGTGACAACTATGATAGAATTAAAGATTGGCTCATTATTCTCGTTATGTAATCCAGCTAGTCGATATGCTAACCATGCAATAGAATTAGATTTACCACTACCTGCACTATGCTGGATTAGATAGTTATCTCCTGAACCTTTTTGTTTCACATCATCAATCAGTTTTGTTACAACATCTAGTTGATGATATCTAGGGAAAATAACGATATCTTTCTTAATTTGGTTTCCTTTTCTGTCGGTTTTCTCAATTTCCTCGACGTGCATATACTTATGTATAATGTTTAGTAAACTATCTTTTTGCAGTACTTTTTCCCATAGATACGCTGTATCAAATCCATTGATATTTACAGGATTTCCTTTACCACCAACATTACCTGAACCATTAGTTCCTTGATTAAAAGGTAGGAAGAATGTATTTTCTTTTTGAAGTCTAGTCGTCATATATACTTCTTTAACATCAACAGCAAAGTGTACTAAGGAACGGTATTTGTATTTGAAGATTGCCTCAATAGGATCTCTATCATATCTATATTGATGTTTGGCGTTTTCTACATTTTGTCCTGTAAATTGGTTCTTTAATTCCATTGTTACAAGTGGTATCCCATTTACCATAAGAACCATATCAAGAGAATTATTCCCTTTCACTTGATAATGAAATTGTCTAACAACATTGCATATATTTTTTGAGTAGTTGATTCTATCAGTATCATTTAATGAAGAAACAGGTTTAAAATAAACAATTCTAAACTTGATTCCTCTTGTTTTAAATCCCGCTCTTAAAACTTTTAGTATTCCTTGTTTTTTAATTGCCTCATCTAATTTCAATAGAAAGTTTTTTTCAGAATTAATCTTAAATTTGTTAGTAAACTTATCCCACTCAAATTCTTGTGATGTTTTTATGAAATTAAGTAATTTCTCGGTGTCTAATCCTAGCTCTGCATTAAAATTAGAATCTGTACTTTTCGTATATCCGCCATTTTCACTGATTAAATATTCTTCTATAGAATCTTCTAATCTTTTTTCATTATACTCATTCATTTACATCACCTCGATTTTCCCAGTCACTGCTTCATAAATTAATGACTTTTTATATTCATTTAATTTTTCAATCTTATCTTTTTTAATTTGAATTAGACGATTAATAAAACTCGGTCTATCAATTTCTAAGTTTATATACATGACTTTTGAC
>CAZJAP010000069.1:0-3016 GCA_964544325.1 uncultured Candidatus Izemoplasmatales bacterium
TTGTAACCGATGCATTTGCCATAGCAGCAGATTTTCCGGCATTAAAACGGGTTTCGTAAACTGAAAAAACTTGATAAAAATTAAATACGATAAAGAGAATAAGTAAAATAACTCTTTTAACATGTAATCTTAATCTCATAAAAATTCATAAATCATTTTTTACTAGCATGAAGATACAAATTATTTGTGATTATTTGAGATTGATGTAAAAATCATTAATGTCTATTAATCTATATACTTAAAATTATTATAACTTTAACATTCAAATAAACTTTTAGATTAATGATGATTCAAAAAAAGTGATTATGAGAAAGACACTCTTCATGCTATTTTTTATGGTAGTTCTTTCGGATATGTATGCTCAGAAATTTCAAATTGGATTATTGAGCGGTACAAACTTCTCTGATATCCATATACAAAATAGTTATCTAATGAATTATAGATGGAAAACTAATAAAGGGCCAACATCTGGTATTTACATGTCCTGTGATTTATCACCGATATTCTCAATCAACTCTGAGTTCAATTACTCCACATTATATTACGAAAGAAAATCTGAATTGGGCAATATTGTTAATTTTGATTATTCTATATGGCCAATATATAATCCGGACCATAAGTTTCAATTAAATTTATTCCGGATTCCGGTATATCTTAAGATGAGCACTCCAGGTAGAATAAAATTTCAATTATCTGTTGGAGCTTTTTTATCGTTTGTTGAGAACTATGAGGCAAATCGGTGGAGCGAAGAAATCAGTTCAATGAAGAATGATAAAGGATACTTTTATTCTGCAGGCGTCTCATATGACATAACCAATAACTGGAATATGTTTTTGCATGGCAGGTATTTAACCGGACGTAATAGGTACGAATTTGATGATGTATCTAGATTAGCATCTTATGAGATTATTGTAGGAATTGGTTATACAGGACTATTTCAAAAGAAACAAAAGTCAAATTCTTTCGATGCAAAAATAGATACAGCTGGCAATAGATTATCTATGAAATATAAGATGGGATTAAATAGTTCATGGATGAAGCCAGAATATCATGGAGCTAAGTATTCTCAAAGCCAGTCACTATTAGCCGGGGTTTCATTTAAATATAAATTTGATAAAAATTTAGCATGGGTTACTGAGATTATTTATGAAAGAAAAGGATATAATTTTAAAGATTCCAGTGCAGTTGACTATAAGTATTATGAAGATAATGGTATGAAAAAAGTTTTTTCACAAATCGATTTCGATTATATTATTATACCGTTATTATTAAACTTGGATGTAGGACAAAGCTATACATTTTACTTAAGTACTGGTCCATACATTGGTCTACTTTTGGATGCAAAATATTATGGTGAAACCTGGAAAACATATGTTACAGACTATTCGTATTCAAGCTATCATGAGAATGTGTATAATCACCTTGAGAGTAAGATTTCTAAAATGGATTGGGGGCTTTCATTTAATGCCGGGTTTCAGCTGCCGGTTTATAAAGAGTATAAATTAGATTTGGAAGTCAGATATAATTACGGTTTAAAACAAATATACGAAGAGACTAAAATTTCACATGCTAATAATGAAAAGGACGACTTTAAAAATAGATCTTTAAATATTTCTATAGGTTTTGTGGTTCCATTTTAAATAGTTTAATATGAAGAAAGTTGTTTTTATTATACTATCAACAATTCTTATTATTGGTTTAATAAGTTGTGAGAAAATTGAAGATCCTGATAAAGTATTAGTCGAATCCTATGAATTCTACCCATTCGGTGAAAATCAAATAGTAGAAGCTGGTGACTATCTTGAAGAAGATATTGGAATGCAAATTTATAGCGGTAATACGAATACAATGATTAATGGATTGCACCTGGAGTTTGATGTTATTAAAGGAGATGGTGAAGTAGATAATTTTTATACTGTTTTTGATCAAAACGGACTAGCAGGTGTAAAATGGAAATTAGGTTACGAGTCGTGTGAACAGATTGTTAGAGCCAAAACGTACAAGAAGACAGGAGAACTCATAAACCAATATGACATTCGTGCTTATGGCCTGTTAAATAATGTTTGGAATGAAATAATGGAACCTTTGCACAAATCAGTAGTCGATCTGGAATTTGATTCTATAAGTCAATCTACGTATATGGTTTCAGGTGGCCATATTTATAAACAAGGAGATAAATATTACCAATGGATCAAAATGGAAACGAGCATAGAATCTGTACGTACTATAGATTTTGATAGTAATGGAACCATTTTTGCCGGAACGTGGTATGGTGAGCTATATAAAAGTACAGATCTTGGTTTAACATGGACAAAATGTTCTAATCCAATAGCCGGGAGGAATTACTACTTTGAGTTTTATATTACTTCTGATAATTGTTTGTGGGCAACAGCTTGGGAACATGGATTGCATTACTCGAATGATGGAGGATTAACATGGAGTAAAGATTTGACCGGCATAGAAAATCAAGAGGAAATGCTGGACGTATTTAAATTTGGCAATGGAGATCTGGTTTCTCTTTCCAGGAATAAGCTTGTTATTTTAAGATCTCAGGATGGAGGCAAGAACTGGGCGCCCATAAATACGCCATTATATACCATTAAAATATATGTTACTAAAAATGATGAACTCATAGCAATTAATCAGGATAATGGTATTACAATTTACAAATCTACAGATTATGGGCAAACTTATCGTGAAGTGTTAAATGTGAGCCCATCATGGCGTACAAGCCCAATGGAACATATCTTCCAGACATTTCATGATATCTGTTATGTAAACATTCCGGGCTATGGTATTTTTACCACAACAGATTTCGAAGAATTTAAACTTCACTCTCGCCACACCAGAATACGTGAATTATTTATAGATCATAATAAAGTATTAATTGCGAAGGACTGGCAATCTGCATCACTGTATTATCGAAAAGATTTGTGATGTAATTTAATAAATATTTTTAATGTTGATAACTTATCACACAGCAACAATATAATAACAATTTAAAAAAGTTCTCTTA
>CAZJAP010000070.1:0-2984 GCA_964544325.1 uncultured Candidatus Izemoplasmatales bacterium
GATGTTAAACAAGGCACCCTAGGTGATACATACACCACAAGAGGTATTGTCGTTGCCAATACAGGTAAAGGATTATTGATTACAGAAGATGATGCATTTATCTTTGTATATTTAGGTGCTGCTTCTTCTTATGTTAAAGGTGACTATGTTGAAGTCACAGGTACGACATCAACTTATGGTGATGCCGTTCAAATGAACAGCGATAGTGTGGTTACCAAATTATCAACTGAAACATACAGTGACCCTTCAACTTACACGGAATTGACAGCCAATGATGTCACAAACTTAACCTCTGGATTTAATGTGGGTGAATACATTCAAATCACTGGTGTGGTTTCTGTGAGTGGCTCATACATTAATTTCATCATTGATGGTTCATCTGTCGTTGGATCACTAAATAACCCTGATATTGATTTTAATGCAATCAATGGTGAAACATTAAAAGTCACTGGATATATCTTATATCTTTCTGGTAGTTCGACTCGTTATTTGAATATCTTTGTGACAGATACTGAAACCACAAGTGCAAGTCAAGTATTTGATTTAACCATATTAACCATTAATGATTTACATGGTCATATTGAGCAAGATGAATATGGAATGAATGGTTTATCAAATACAGCATATTTAATTGATCAAATTAGAAATGAAAACCCTTTTGATGATGTCTTATTAATCGGAAATGGCGATATGTTTCAAGGAACTGCAATTTCAAATATGACTTATGGTTCTGTTGTCATTGAAGCTATGAATATGATGGAATTTGATGCTATGGGAATTGGTAACCATGATTTTGATTGGGATTTAGATACTGTGCTTGCATATTTCGATGGCAATCCAAATAATGGAGAAGCTGACTTTCCTTTATTAAATGCAAACATTTATTATGAAGTAGATGACACGCTTGTCATCATCTCAGGTGGTAATATGTTTGAATATGTTGTTATTGAAAAAGAAGGTATTCAAGTCGGCGTGATCAGTTATGTTGGCGATATCTTTTATTCAATTGCTTATAACCGCTCACTGGGATATTACTTTGATTTAGATTTAGCTGGTTCTGTGCAATCGATTGCAACGGATTTAAAAGATAATGGCGTGGATGTCATTGTGGTCAATATACATGATGGTAATAGAGAAGATATTAAAGATTTTTACTTCAATCAACAACTTGCAGCTTTAACAGATACCAGTGGAAATTATTTGGTAGATGTTGTTATAAATGGACATGCACATGCTAAACAAGCAGATATGATACTGAGATCAAATGGATCACCTTGTATGCTGATACAAGCTGGAGGAAACAATGCAGCATTTGGAGAAATTGTTCTATCAATTGATACATCAACAATGGAAATAGTTAATCAATCTGTCGCTTGGGTTGATGTTGTATCTGCTGGAACAAACTATGATGTTGAAATTGAAAATTACATTGATCAGGTCAGCGCTGCTTTAGGCGACCCAATATTAACAGTGGCAGGCGAAACAGTTAATGAGCGCAGTGATTTATATGCTTGGGTAGGCAATGTCATGTTAAACGCTACAGATACGGATGTTGCCATAAGCAACCTTGGTGGTGTCCGCTCTACTGGTGGCATTACAGCTGGACAAAATGTGACTTTATCTCAACTCTACGAGATTTCTCCATTTGATAATACAGTTGTTGTGATGGAATTGACTTATGATGAAATACAAACCATCATTTCAAACACCAATCTATTCTATGAAGTTAAGAGCGGTGTCACACTCCAACAAGGTCAAACCTATAGGGTTTCAATTATTGATTATGTCTATTATTGGACCCAATGGGAATCAATGCGATCAAGTGCTGATATTGATACTGCCCTATATATAAGAGATTTATTAATTGAAGATTTAACAATTAAAGGTGAAAAAAGTGAAACCTTTAAGCCAATCACAGATCCAAGTTCTGATGTTGAAACAAAAGTTGTTTATTATGATTAAAATAAAATATAAAGAAGAAGTTCAAAAAAATGAATAAAAAAATCAAAGTTTTAGATGAAATGATTCTAGTAGGTTCAAGTGGTCAATCAAGAGAGGAATGTCAATCAAGTTTAGATGATTATTTAAAATCTATCCATATTCCCGCAAAGAAATATTTCTTTATTGAAGCATTTAGTGGAGGTGTGGTTGTTGGGGCAATGGCCTTTGCACTTGTCGATGAAGAACCAAAGGAAAGAAATCGAGATTTTTCATCTTCAGTCGTAAAAGAATCTCCATATTTGATATTTGATATCCCATATGAAGAGTTAGAATCATATGCATCACCTGAAAAAATGAATGCTATTAATGACTATATCAAAGACGAAGGTTATCGTTCAAATGATTTTCCATTCTTTGAATTTTTAGACGAAGAAAATATTCGAATTTATATGAAATTAAAAGAAAGATAATGATTAATCAAACGAAAAGAGATGATATTTCATCTCTTTTTTTGATTATAAACTCATCAACAATTCCCGTTCTTGATCAGGCAATTTTTCTATGGCATATCGAAAGGCTGTTCTTGGCATTGTTTTAACACGTTTTCTTAAGTATTTGATGACATCATCATGATAGTTTATTGAAGCAACTTTTAACAACCATCCATATCCTTTAACCACCAAATAATTATCATCAAAAGATAATAAATCACAAACTTCTTTAATTTGATCAAACGTGATTAACTTCTTTTTCGCTGGCACTATCAAAGCAACAGCTGCAGCTCGTCTAACACCAAAATGTTCATCATGAACCCAGTCTTTGATATGAGAAAGCATCTCTGGATACTTTACAAAATAGCATGCAAATGCATGCGTTAGAAAATCATCACAATCTTTCCAATCTCTGACATATTTTATCACCCAGTGATTGAATGTGGAGAACATTTTTTTTGTAATTCTACTTCTTTGATCATAAATGATTTGATACGCCATCCTTGATGTTGGCCAGTAACGTTCTTTTAGTAATTGATCACATAAAGAAAT
>CAZJAP010000071.1:0-2953 GCA_964544325.1 uncultured Candidatus Izemoplasmatales bacterium
TCTAAAGTAAAGTTGTAAGGATTTGGAGTAAGGATTTTAAAACCTATTCCGTTATTATCTAAAGTTACATAATTTGGCGTAACCTCAGTTATTATTCCTTTTATATAGTTGTACATTTTATCAGTTACCTTTCTTAAAAATTTTCGTAGAAAAACCATCACATATATATCATATATTAAACATAATATAAACAATATAAAAACAAATATATTACAAATTAAAAACATATAAAATACATATATATTTTTGAAAATATTATTCTATGAACTCGTATTCGTCTCCATCGATCACAATAGTATCGCCTTCTTTAGCGCCAGCTTCTCGCAACAAGTTATCCAAACCGGATTTTCTTAGCTTTGTTAAAAAGATTGTTACTGCTTCGTCAGTAAGAAAATTAGACTTATTTAGTAGTTTTTCTACTAGTTTTCCGCTTACTTCATATTTATCTTGCGCTACTTTATTAATAATTATTTCATCATTATCGTCCACAAAATTATATTCAACATATTCATTAATAACTTCTTCTTGTTTATAAAAGAATGGTGTTGTTTCAAGTAACTGCGCTACTTTATAAACCAATTTATCAAGATTATCATTAGTCATGGCTGAAATAGGGATAATATCAGTATCTATAGAAAAATGTTTTTTGAATTCTTCTAATCTTTCCTTAGCGTGATCTGCATCCATTTTGCTAGCGACAATAATTTGTGGTCTTAACAATAAATCAGGATTATATTCTTCCAATTCTTTATTGATAACCAAATAATCGTTATAAGGATCTCTTAATGATTCTTCTGACATGTCGACCATATGAATCAAGACTCTAGTTCTTTCTATATGCTTTAAAAACTGAGTTCCAAGCCCCATACCTTGTGAAGCGCCTTCGATAAGTCCTGGCATATCTGCAAGAACAAAAGATTTAACATTATTCCGACTTACAACACCTAAGTTAGGAATAAGAGTTGTAAATGGATAATCAGCTATTTTAGGTCTTGAATTCGATAAAATCGTGATTAATGTCGACTTACCTACAGATGGATAACCAATAATACCAACATCAGCTAATAATTTTAACTCAATATGTAAGTTTAATTCAATTCCTGCTTCACCGTTTTCTTGAATTCTTGGAGCTTTATTCTTAGAAGTTGCAAATCCAGCATTACCCCTGCCACCATTACCGCCCCTGGCAATAACTTCTCGTTGACCATGAGTAACCAAATCAGCTAATACTTCATTATTATCGCTATTGTAAATTGTTGTACCCAATGGAACTTTAACAATTACATCTGTTGCATCCTTACCACGCATATTTTTAGTTTTACCATTTTCTCCAGCTTGTGCAAAGACATGCTTTTGAAATTTCAAATCCATCAAAGTAGACATTCCTTCATCAGCCTCAAATATTACGGAACCGCCTTTACCGCCATCGCCACCATTAGGGCCACCAAGAGGCACATGTTTTTCTCTTCTAAAAGAAACGATTCCATCGCCACCTTTTCCCGATCTAACTAATATATTAACTTCATCTATAAACATATAATAACTCCTTGTAATTTATTTAAAGTACGAACTCAAATGCTAAACGATTAATCGATGAAAGATAACCTCGGTAAGAAAATCCCATTAATTTAAGCATTTTTTGCATTATAACATTATCAGGATGAGTGTCAATTTTAATTGATTCATAACCTGTAAATCTTCCTTTATTTATTGAATAATTTAATAACTCTTTCCCAATTCCTCTACCTTGTAACAAGGGATTAACCATAATTCTATGAACAACCAAAGATTTATGTTTTTCCCAAGTAACTTCCTTATAGGCAATATCATTTTCTGGGAAAATAGAAATCGATCCGACTATTTCTTTATTCTCCACAAATACAAATAACCCTTTACTATGATAATCATTATAAAAATTGCTATAACCAGGATAGCCATCCACCCATTGATTAAGCCCTTGTAAAATCATATTTTCTCTTACTTGTTTTGCGAGTTTAGGTAGGACTTCGAGATCCTCCAACTTAGCTTCTCTAATCAATTCTCTTTATACCATCCTTTGCAACAACAACACTATAAATAAAAGGTTTATCATTATATTTTTGATATTCAGTTTGAAATTTTTCAATAAAGTTATCAAAATCTGCCGTTTTTACAATATTTAAGGTTGAACCACCAAATCCTCCGCCAATCATTCTTGAACCCAAAGATCCTGATTTTAAAGCCATTTCTACAAGATCATCCAAAACAATCGATGATACTTCATAATCTATCTTTAAAGATTGATGTGCAGCTGTGATGATTTGCCCAAATTTAATAATCTCTTTATTTGTTATTGCTTTCTTAGCTTCTTTAACTCTTTTATTTTCAGTTATTACATGCTTTAATCTTCTTTTTAAAACATCACTTGAAATATAAGACAAAGCTTCATTTAATAATTCATAACTAAGATCAGACAAATTTTTTATATTGAACTTATCCTGCAAAATACTTAAGATTTCTTGAGTTTCTTTCTGTCTTTCATTATATTTTGATTCGCTTAATTTCCTAGTCGTATTGGAATTAATTAAAACAAAACAAATATCATCCATATCAAGATTTACGTACTCAAATTTTAAAGTATCGGTTTCTAAGTAGATTGCACAATTTTCTTTACCATACATAATTGCAAACTGATCCATTATTCCGCAATTTACTTTTAAAAAGTTATTTTCAACTCTTCTAGCTATCTTTACCATGGTTAATCGATCTAATTCATAACTATATTCATCATTAAGAATATTGATAAATAGAAGCGTTAAAGCCGCACTTGATGATAAGCCACCGCCAACAGGTAAATTGCTAGATAAAAGGATATTAAGACCATGCCTAATAGGCAATCCCATATTACTTAATTCTTTTAAAACTCCTAAAAAGTAATCAGCGTAATTATCTAATTTATCATAATTAATTTCTA
>CAZJAP010000072.1:0-2926 GCA_964544325.1 uncultured Candidatus Izemoplasmatales bacterium
TCTGATTGCAATAATTCTTGTAATTTACTCTTATAATCATTATCTTCTTTATGTAAATTTTTTATTATAGTAGGAAATACAATTTTTTCTAATACTTTATATACCTCTTTAATTCCTTTATCAACATATATAGCTCCAAGAAAGGCTTCAAAAGCATCAGCTAAAATCGCAGGTTTATCTCTACCGCCTGAAAGTTCTTCTCCTTTGCCTAATAATAAATATTGTCCAAGATTAAAGGTCTTTGCATAATTATATAAAGCATCCTCGCAAACTTCTTGTGCTCTTTTCTTTGTCAAAATACCTTCTGACTCTGGTATGTGGTCATATAAAAACTTGCCAACTAATAAATCTAGAACAGCATCTCCAATAAACTCTAATCTCTCATTATTTAGACAATTGTTTTCATTAGCGTATGATGAGTGTGTCATAGCTCTAATAAGAAGTTGATTATTATTGAAATTAAGATTGAACATTAGTTGTAAATCATTAATACTTTTACTCATCTTCATTATCCTTTTGAGAATCTATATATTCTTTTACGGTTTCAAAAACGCCTTCTCTTACAACCATAGCAGCTTGTCTTATGCCATTATAGAAACCATATGCCTTTGAAGCTCCTTGAGCTTTAATTACTGGCTTATATAATCCAAAAATAACTGCGCCACCGATTTCTTCAGCGCTTATTTCTTTTTTAAACTCTTTAAAATTTTTCTTCAACATAAGTGCGCCGATTTTTCCTAATAAATTGCTAGTTAAATGTCTTTTAAGCAGTTTATTCATACCTTTTATTGCACCTTCTACTGATTTCATTACTATATTGGCTGTAAACCCGTCACTAATTAAAATATCACAAGGAGGATCTAGAATTGTTTTTGGTTCAACATTTCCGTAAAATTCAAACAAATCTGTATCTTTAAACATTTGGAATACTTCTTGATCAAACTCTCTACCTTTACCGTCTTCGGTTCCAATGTTAATTAATCCTACCTTAGGATTATCTATTTTTAATAATTTTTGAGCATAAATCTTTGCAAAATATGCCTGTTGCAACATGTGTTCAGGTTTAATAGTCAAATTGGCTCCAGCGTCCAAAAGAATAGTGTTCCCACCATTTACATTTGGTAATATCGGAGCAATTGCCGTTCTTTTAAAGCCTTTCATTCTTCTTACCAGAATATGTGCACCGGCTATCAACGCTTGAGTAGCGCCGCTTGAAACAACAGCATCATTTTCATCTGTTCTTAAACTTGATAAAGCCATAACCATAGAAGAATCTTTGTGAGTTTTAATAGCTTGAATCGGGTTCTTTTCTCCCATAGGAATGGTATATTTTGCATCAATTACATTGATCCTTGTAGAATCAGTTAAATATTTAGCGATAACATCTTTATCACCATAAAGATTGATCTCAATATCTGTGATATTTTTTATCGCCATCATAGCGCCCATAATTTGTTCTATTGGAGCGTAATCTCCGCCCATTGCATCAACTGCGATTTTAATCATAAATAACACCTCTAAGTATAAATTATATCATATATCAATCTAAATTATAAGTTTCAATTGATTTAATTACTTTTGAATATATCTGTTTTGAAACAGAATCTCGACTGTTCAATATTTCTTCAGCATCACTAAATGCTATATCTCTTAATTTAGTATCAGTAACTATGTTTGCAAACTGAAAGTTAGGAATACCAGATTGCAATTTACCGAAAACCTCTCCCGGTCCTCTTATGGACAAATCATATTCACTGATAACAAATCCGTCATTTGTTTCTTCCAGAATTTTCATTTTATCTAAATCAACTGCTAAGTCATCAACTATTAAATAACAATAACCATTAAAATTATTCCTTCCAATTCTTCCTCTTAACTGATGTAGTTGAGCTAGTCCAAAATTATTAGCATTCAGTATTATCATTGTTGAAGCATTCATTACATTAACCCCTACTTCAACAACTGTAGTAGAAATTATTATATTTATTTCATTCCGATAAAAATTATTTAGAACTGAAGTTTTTTCTTCATCGGACATTTTACCGTGTAGTATATCTATTTTAGCGGTTTTAAATCTTGTTTTAAACATTTTTAAAGCTTCGTTTACAGAAATTTTAGGTGTATTTTCATTGGGAGATATAAGTGGACAAATAACATAAACTTGTCTATTTTTTTCAAGTTCTGAATCTACAGTTCTAAAAGCTTTTTCTATGTTTTCAAAATCAAATATTTTAGTTAAAACTCGTTTTCTATCCTTAGGTTTTTCCTTTATAGTAGAAATATCTGTATTCTCAAAAAGTGAGATTGCAAGAGTTCTTGGTATTGGTGTAGCACTCATCATTAAAATATCAGGATGGATTCCTTTTTCTCTTATTATTCTTCTTTGTTCGACACCAAATCTCTGTTGTTCATCAATTACAACAAACCCTAAATTAGCAAAAGAAATCTCTTCATTTAAAAGACTATGTGTGCCAATAACAATATTACATTCGTTCATTCTTATTCTTTTAATTATTTCAGTTCTCTCTCTTATATCTGTCTCACTAGTCAATAGTTCAATATTGACACTAAAATTTTTTAAATAACTTAAAAATGTATCATAGTGTTGTTTAGCTAATACTAGCGTTGGGGCTAATATTGCCACCTGATAATTTGCTGTAATAACTGCATAAGCACTAATTATTGAAACAATTGTTTTTCCTGATCCAACATCACCTTGCAGAAGACGATTCATTCTTGTCTTCTTCTTGAAATCTTTAAAAATATCATTGGTAGCTTCTTTTTGATCAATTGTTAACTCAAAGGGTAAAGTATTAATAAATTTTTTTACTAATTCAATATTATATTTCTTAATCGGGGTAAACAATCTTTCATTCATTTTTTTTATCGCTGCTATTCTAACGCCAAAAAATAGAAACTCTTCATA
>CAZJAP010000073.1:0-2916 GCA_964544325.1 uncultured Candidatus Izemoplasmatales bacterium
AAATTCAAGTGCTTTTTTTTACCACGGTAGTGGGTCAGGTTTAATTTTTTTATTATATAAATTAATAAATTCTTTTTTTATTTGAGGATTAATTGAAAAACTTTCATAACTAATATTCTCAATTAATTGTTTTTTATTTTTAACGCCAATAATCACAGTAGTTATTTCGCTAAAACTAAGAATAAATGCAATTGAATATTTAGTTATATTATCACTATTAGTGATTCTCTTCAATTCTGAGACAAGTTCTCCTCTTCTTTTTATAACTTCTTCACTCCATCTTGATCTAATACCAGTAAATCTAGAATTACTATCATATTTACCGGTTAACCATCCTGAGTCAAGAGGTACTTTTATAACAATGGAAATTCCTTTTGTTTTAGCAGTTTTTAATAAATTAATAGGGCTTTGAAAGAATACATTAAAAAGCAATTCTATTACTTCTACTTCACCACTTTCTATAGTAGTTTTCAGTTCATCATATGTATCAATACTTACCCCATAAGCATTTATTAACTTTTTATCCTTTAATCTTTTTAATTCTTTAAAATGATTTGTTTTACCTGATAATATTTCCATACTTGGATTATGAAGTAGAACACTATCTATATATGTTGTTTTTAATCTAGACAAACTTTCTTCTATTTGACTTTCAAGAGAGTTTACTGAAAAGTCAGAGGTTCCATCAGCTCTGTGTCCTATTTTGGTATTAATTATTACTTTATCTCTGACATCTTTTAGAGCCTCTCCTAAAATCATTTCACTTTTTCCATTAGCATAACCAGGAGCCGTATCGAAAAAAGTTAACCCATTTTCATATGCTTCTTTTACTAAACTAATGCCTTCATCATAACTCATTTTTCCCCAAAATTCATCATTACCTAATTGCCAAGCTCCAAATCCTATTCGACTTGCATTTTTAGTAGTTTTAGAGTATGCATTATATTTCATAGTTTTCTCCTCTAAATATCTGATTTTATTCTCGATTAATTATTTTGAAATACGCTGTTGATAGAAAATCAACTCCCAATAAGTCTCTTAGTGTTTCATCACTGACTTTAGTAATTATTCCCTTATTAATATTTAGTTCAACTTCTATATCGTTTAATCGCAGCTTATATACAAATTCTTGAGTTTTGCCAAAGTTCCATTCCTTGCTTTTATATTTGTTTTGGGCTATATCTACAATTTTGCTTTTTTGATTGGAAGAAAAGTAATATTCGATTCTTGGTATTTTTAATTTGCTTTCAAAAGCAGAAATTAATCTATTGATTAGATCTTTAATTTCGATTTTTTCGACAGTAAGATTTTTAATATTTTCTACTTTTTGTTTATTTGAAAGAACGAAATTTCCTGTAGTTTTATTCTTGTAATTAACTAAAGCTTCATTAATAACATCAATATCTGTGTCTACTAGAATTGTCCCATGATGCATTAATTTGTTATTTATAAATGCTTGTGCATTTCCAGAAATTTTAAAATCATTAACAAACAGATGAGATTTCGGTTTAAATTCAACATCTATTTTATATGCTTTAAGTGTTTCAATTACTGGATCCAAAAAATATTGGTAATCGTTTATATGTTTTTCAAAATTTTTTGTAATTATTGAAAAATTTAAAGTTCCTTCATCTTCATAAATTGTTCCGCCACCAGATATTCTTCTTAAAAATGGAATGTCACTACGAAAAAAAATAGGATTTATTTCTATAAAAGGATTTTGATTTCTGCCGAATATAAATGACTTTTGCCCACGCCAAATAAATAAAATAGGTTCTTCTAATATGTCGTTTCTTAATAGAAAATCTTCAGCTGCTAAATTTAAACAAGCTTCTTTGAATTCACTTATAATAAAAGCCATTTTTAATCAGCTAAAGAACCCATTGGATCCCAAGGTTTAAGTTTTATAGGCTCTTCTTCCCATATTTTAAGTTCTGATGGCGTCAAATATTTTTTATTAATAACTGCTTGATAGACAAATTTATCAAACCATGAATCAGAGGCTATATAATAGCCTTTCTTACCTGATTTTTCACCCCAACTATTTTCAATTTTATATTTTGTAGGTTTATCATTTGTTTTAGCATATCCAGTTATAACCATTGCATGATTCATTTGTGAATGTCCATAATCAAGCATAGCTGCTTTTTCAAGACTAAAATCTAAACGAAATACGTTTTCATAATCATATCGATCATCAGCCCAAACCCCTAAATCTCGATCGCCATAATGCCCGACATCGCTGCCAAACCATACTACCTCATCATTATTTAATTGTTCTAAAACTTTGTTTTTTAAATCTTGCATCTCTAAATTTAAATATTTAATTGTTCTGCCTTCAACTACATTTCCTAGATATTCAACAGTGAAAGTTTTATTAAAAGGTTTATCATCAGTTGGCGCATTAATAACACTTACATATTCACCCAATATATCGCCAATGTACTTTATCATGAATGATTTAGGAGTAAAATTTTCTTCAATATGATATACACTATCTTTATCAACAAATTCAAAATTAAATTCTCTTGGTGGATTACCAAAATTACTAATTAAAAACCCGTACAATTCTTTAAGTGTTTCTTGTTTGTAAGTTTCCTTATTAGCTTTATCTTTTCTAGACTTATCAACATATTGTCTCAACTTTAAATTAATAAATTTATTCATTGTGCCCGTTGAAGAACTATTTGCAGTTTCATCCATCGCATCCTTAGGAACTATACCATACTTTTCAATCAATGAGACAAACATATCCCATTGCCCTCCATCTTGGATTCCAACTCTAACTAAATGTTGTAAAGTTCGATCATCCTTATCAGCGTCGATAAAATCATCCACTGTTTCTAAAAAATAGTTAATTTTCTCTAATTTATCATAAAAAGCGACATAATTTTGAGAAAGTTCAAATTCTTTTAA
>CAZJAP010000074.1:0-2804 GCA_964544325.1 uncultured Candidatus Izemoplasmatales bacterium
CCTTCTTTTGCTTCTAAATACGTTAAATTTTCGATTTTAGCGCGTTTTAGACCTTCTTTAGCAGATAATCTTTCACCTTCATAAAAAACCTCTCCAAGTCCAATAATTGGTAAAGCCATATGACTTAATGGAGCTAAATCACCACTAGCTCCTAAACTTCCTTTAGAAAAGACTACTGGTGTTATTTTTTTATTTAAAAACTCAACCATTTTTTCAATTACTTCTAATCGTAATCCACTTTTTCCTTTTATTAAAGCATTGACTCTTAAAAGCAACATTCCTCTAACTACTTCTTCTGGAAAAACGTCGCCAACACCACAAGCATGACTCTTAATTAAATTTTCTTGCAGTTTAGCTAAATCACATGTTTCAATAGAAACATCAGATAACTTACCAAATCCAGTATTAATTCCGTAAACAGGTATATCTTTTTCTATTACTTTCTTGACATATTCTCTTGCTTTAACGACAAGTTGTTTGCTTTCAATAGAAATTTCAACCAATTCATAGTCAAATACGATTTTTTTAAATGTTTGTAAGTCTAAATTTGATCCGTTAATTATTGCCATAAAAATACTTAACCAAAGTTTAATATACTTTGATTAAATCTCCTCTCAAAAATTTTAAGTAACTACCTATAAATATTATAAGGTTTTAAACCATTAAAGTAAAGCGTTTTCATAAAGTGAAAAAAAAGAAAAAGCGACTAAAAGTCGCTTAATTAATCATCTGGTGCGCCATCACGGACTCGAACCGGGGACCCAATGATTAAGAGTCATTTGCTCTACCAACTGAGCTAATGGCGCATGTAATAATATAATAAACCAAATGAGCAATTTTGTAAAGAAAAAATTACTTGTTTTTATAGAACTTCCTCTAAGTTTATATAGCTTACGAAGTGTATTCCTAAATGATTTTCCTTAGGATTGACAATTACTGTATCAGATTCGTTTAAATAACGTATAACTCTCTTCGAAGTTGGGTAAATTAATACAATTTTACGAACATCCTTATCATCTTTTCTTAAGTTAATAAAACTATCTGAATCTTCAATAAACAATGGTTTAGACTTCCTTGTCCATTGTTTAGGATTATCGGTAACTGTCCATTTATTAGTATTAGTAATGATAAATTCATGATCATAGGTTGAAAATACTAACTTTAGATAAAATGTCAAATCATTAACTTTAAACTGTATGTGATATATGTCGTTTCTATTGTATAAACTAATATCTTCAGTATTTGTAAGTTCTTTGATTTTATTTGATATTTCATTAATTGTTTTTTTATATTTTAGTTTGCCGAATAAATCAGCCAAAATAAAAATACAAATGAAGAAAATAAAGCTTATTATTAATACATGCCATAGTTCAAGAACTAAGAAAACAGAATTGATAGTCATTTAATAACACCTCTCTATACCTAAATATAATAACTGCTTATTTCTCGATAGTCAATTATTTTAAAACTAAATAAATAAAAAACCGCTAAGTTTAACTCAGCAGTTTTTTGAAATTTGTTTGTTTTATTAAGCAGGTAATTTAGCAAATAAATCAGCTAAAACATCATAGTAAGATTGTGAACGAACTGTAACTCCAGCAAGATCATCTAATAGAGTAGTTCCGTCGATTGTACCACCACGAGATGCGATTGCTGCTAAATCTTCATTCCAGCCATTAGCTTCAACATATTCAGTGATTAAAGCTACTTGTTCGTACCATTCTAAAGTTGCTTTAGTTCCAGCTGCAACCCATGCTCCATCTGTAAATGTGTAAGCATCGCCAACACCTTTCATTCCATAAGCATCGCCTAGTTCTTGTTTAGTTTGATCTTTCCAAGCGAATGTAGCTCCGTCAGGTGCTCCTTGAAGAACGTCTAATAATAAATCAGAGAAATCTCCTTCAGCGTCAACTGTCATAGTTGCGATGTATAGATCGTCAGAAGAACATAATATAGCTTGCATTTTACCGTCTTTAGCTAATTGAACAGCTGCTGCTGCTAATGTAGTATATTCTCCATCTTTGATTGTAACGCCACTAACATTGTCGATTACGTTGTTTTCGTCAACTGTTACTGAGTCATAACCATTTGCTAACCAATAAGCTTCGATTAAAGCTGCTTGTTCGTACCATTCAGCAATAGCTCCACCATAAGTAACCATATTGTAGTCATCGCCTAATTCTTTTTTAGTTAATTCATTCCATGCATATGACCAAGTATCGTCTGATGTGTCATCAGGAGTTTCAGTTCCTGCTGTTTGTGTAGCTTTACCTTGAAGTGCATCAATGTAATAAGCTGTAATTTCATCATTTTCGATTGTTACTGTTACAGTAGTAACCATAGGTGCATTTGAGTGAATTCCAACTGAGTAAGCAGTGAATTCTCCGTCTAATACGAATTCTCTTGGCTCAACTGTTGTTGGAGCTTCTGTTGTTGGTGCTTCTGTTGTGTTGCCATTACATCCAGCTACAACTACTAGTGTAAATAAAGCAACTAATAAAACTGTAAATTTTTTCATTTTAAATCTCCTCCATTTCAATTCATTGTACAAGATGATTATATAATAATTTCGAAAATAAAACAACCTAAATTTCGCGTATGTAAGCGGTTTTTTTAATGTTTTAATGAGACAAAATAGCCATTTTAGACATATGTCAGTAACTATTGTCTAATAAATTATTTGTGTAAAATTATCTACCGCTAAACAAAGGCTTTAATACATTTTTACAATTTTTTTTAAAATTTAATTTGAATGTCAAAATAAATCAGCACTCCTCAATTTAAAGAAGTGCTGAATTTATTTA
>CAZJAP010000075.1:0-2775 GCA_964544325.1 uncultured Candidatus Izemoplasmatales bacterium
TATAATGTTCATCATATTCAACATTTATTGGATAATGCAAGAATTAAACCGATGGTTAATCAAGTAGAAACTCATGTAACCTTACAAAATCACTTTTTGCATGATTATTGCCGTCAAAATGGGATCCAACTAGAAGCTTATGCTCCGCTTATGAGCAAGAATATCAATCAACTTTTAGAAAATGAAGCTTTGCAAAAAATAGCTAATAAATATAATAAAACAGTCCCTCAAATTGCTATTCGTTGGTTAATCGAAAGAGGTATTGTTGTAATTCCTAAAAGTATTACACCTTCAAGGATTGAATCAAACTTCAATGTTTTTGATTTCAGTTTAGATGAAGAGGATATGCAAATAATTAGAAAACAAAATACCGGAAGGAAGATCTTCGTAGAATTTGATAATGTCGATTACTGAAGAGATCAAAGTGTGAATCAAGATTAGATTCACACTTTTTCTTTTTTTGTATTTTATCAATTTATGAAATTATGCTATTATTAATCTTGATATAAAAGGAGAAATCTATGAATGAAAAAATAAGATTTGGAATTGTAGGCTTGGGCGGTATCGCTAAAAAATTTGCTAGGGACATTAAGTTAGTTAATACCGCTGAATTAGTAGCTATAGCTTCCAGAAATAAAACTAAAGCTTTAGAGTATAAAAAAATGTATAAAGTAGATTATGCTTATTCTAGTTATGAAGATTTAGCGAAAAGCGATGTTATAGATGCCGTATATATCGCAACTCCTCATAACTTTCATTATTCATTAGCACTTTTATTCATGGAAAACAAAAAACATGTTTTGATTGAGAAGCCTATAGCTATAAATCAAAACCAGTATTTAGAGATGATGGAATGTGCTAAAAAGAATAATGTTTTAATGATGGAAGCTATGTGGACTAGTTTTTTGCCTGTTACTAGATATCTTCTTGAGTATATTAAGAATAATGATGTCGGTAAATTAAAATCCGCTAAAATTGAACTTGGTTATTCTTTGGCGGAAAACCAATCTTCTGATAGTCGTTTGCTTAGATTAGATCTTGCTGGAGGTAGTTTGCTTGACTTGGGTATTTACCCTATCAATTTCTATAATCTGATAAGTCAAGTTCCAATAAAAACAGTTAATGCCAAAGCTTCATTCACTGAAACTAATGTTGATGAATTAACAATTGTTGAAATTATTAATATGGAGGATGCAGTAATAGAAATTAGATCTAGTCTTTCTGAAAATTTCAGTAATGATGCATTGTTAAACTTTGAAAATTCTAATATAAAAGTCATTGATTTTTCAAGATCAAATAAACTGATAATCAATCAAGAAGTTATATCTTTAGATTTTGAAGGCGAAGGCTTCGTTCATGAAATCAGAGGTTTTGTTGAATCTATTCATAATAAAGAAATAGAAAACCCAATTATGAATTTTAAACTCACTTTAAAAAATTTAGAGCTTATGGATAGGATTAGAGATTTAATCAAACTAAAATATCCGTTCGAGTAATTATAAGGAGATAAAAATTAAATGGAAAATTTATATAAATTGACTTCTTTTCCAAAAACCAATTGGGGTGGAAATAAAGCCGGAGTGTATTTAAACGCTGATAACTTAACGGAAAATGAAATGCAATCAGTAGCTAAAGAGGTAGGATATAGTGAAACTGCTTTTGTTATGAAGAGTGATAAAGCAGACTTTAAAGTCAGGTTTTTCACTCCTGAAAATGAAGTTGATTTATGTGGTCACGCTACAATTGCTACATTTAATCTTTTAAGGGATTTAAAGATTATTTCAAAAGGGTTATACACTCAAGAAACAAAAGCTGGTTTATTAAGTTTAGATGTAAAAGAAAAAAAAGTTTTTATGCAACAACCAGCGCCATATTTTGGTGATTTTGTTTCCGAAGAAGATTTAATGAATTGTTTTGAAAATCTAATATTGGACGACCGATTTAAACCTCAAGTCTTATCAACTGGAATAAAAGAGATTTTTGTAGCAGTTAAAAGTGTTGAAATTTTAAACGGTTTACAGCCATTATTTAAGGAAATGATTAATTTAGCTAAGAAGTATAGTACCATTGGCATTCATGCTTTTGCTATCGAAAACAATCAAGTTTATGGAAGAAATTTTGCTCCTGTTGTCGGTATCTTAGAAGAAAGTGCAACAGGTACTTCAAACGGTGCTTTAGCTTGCTACTTGAATAAGTATTTTGATCATAAGAATAACTATATACTAAGACAAGGATATAGCATGAACCAACCGTCAGAAATCATCGTAAATCTAGATATTGAAAACAATCAGATTAACAAAGTATGGGTTGGAGGAAATGCTTTAATAATTAATGATTAATTTAAGTCGATAACTCTTAAACTATAATAAAAAAAACCAATCACAGGAATTGGTTTTTTTATTAAATTAGCGAAAATTCATTAGGTTCTAAAAATTAAATATCGATGAAGACTGAATCATCTCTTACTATCGTTTTGTATATAGTAACCGATAAAGAATATTCATCAAGTTTTAAATAGTCAGCCTTTTTTAAATTCGTTACTTTTCCGGTTTCAACTGAAATAGGCAATCCATGATGCTTACAGGTTATCTCTCCATCGATTAATGTGCCGGTTGATAATGGAGAACCCATATGCGGGCATTTATCTCTAATAGCAAAAACTCCGTTTTTAGTTATTGCTAAAAGAATTGGACGGTTATTTATTTTTAAAGCGATTTTCTTCTTTTCTTGTAATGTTTTAAGTTTAGTAGCGAAATATTCCATTAATTTCTCCTT
>CAZJAP010000076.1:0-2523 GCA_964544325.1 uncultured Candidatus Izemoplasmatales bacterium
AAACTGAAATTGGAAAAATAGCTAAGATGCTTGATGCTGTTGAAGAAGGAAAAACTCCTCTTCAAAAAACCATTGACGAGTTTGCGAAAGTATTAGGGATAATCATTATAATCGTATCAGTTTTTGTTTTTGCTTTAGGTTTCGTCAAGAATAACTTCGAGTTTGAATTAGAATTATTTTTAACAGCTGTTGCTTTAGCAGTAGCTGCTATTCCTGAAGGTTTAACTGCCGTTATTACCGTAGTTTTAGCTTTAGGAATGCAAAGAATGGTAAAAAGGAACGCAATTATCAAAAACTTGTCAACTGTTGAAACTTTAGGCCAAGCTACTGTAATTTGTTCTGATAAAACAGGAACCCTAACCCAAAATCAAATGACAGTTAGAAAAGTCTTCGATTTAGACGGTGAATATGACGTAACCGGCAGTGGTTATGATATAAAAGGTGAAATTCAAAAGAACAAGGAAACTTGTGAGAAGACTCACAATTTAGAAAAAATTCTTGAGATATCTTTACTTTGTAACGATTCAAAACTTGAAAGTTCTAGTAAAATATTGGGAGATCCGACTGAAGGAGCTTTACTAGTTTTAGCGGCTAAGGGCGGATATGATGTAGATAATTTGGATGAGACATATCCACAATTAAATGAATATACTTTTGATTCAACGAGAAAAATGATGACATCTATAAATGAAGTTGATGGGGAAAATTTAGTTCTTACTAAAGGAGCTACCGATCAACTTATAAAAATATGTAACCGAATTTCAATAGATGGAGAAATTAGAAATATAACTGACAAAGATAAAGAAAATATTCTTAATCAAAATGAAATATATTCTAAACAAGCGTACCGTGTTCTTGGATTTGCATATCGCGAAACCGATCAACCTAAATCTATGGATTTGGAGAAAGACTTGATATTCGTCGGTATGGTTGCAATGATAGATCCACCAAGAGAAGAAGCAAAAGATGCTATAGCACTTTGCCATAAAGCCGGTATTAGAGTAATGATGATTACTGGAGACCACTTGACAACAGCTAAAGCTATTGCTAAAGAACTAAATATTCTTCAAGAAGGAAGTTTAGCTTTATCCGGAGAAGACACAAAGAATATGACTGATGAAGAATTTGAAGAAGCAATTCTTAATTGTGATGTATTTGCTAGAAGCACTCCGACTGATAAAATCAAAATTGTAGAAGTGTTGCAAAAGAATGGCGATGTAGTTGCGATGACCGGTGATGGCGTAAACGATTCTCCTGCTTTAAAACAAGCTGAAATCGGTGTTGCTATGGGTATCACCGGTACAGAAGTTTCCAAAGAAGCTTCAAATATGATATTAACGGACGATAACTTTACATCGATAGTTTCAGCCGTTGAAGAAGGAAGAACGATTTATAGCAATATTCGTAAGTTTACAGTGTTCTTGGTTTCATGTAATATTGGTGAAATTTTATTGATTTTGTTCTCAATGATTTTCAGTTCTTTCTTCGGTAATTTATTACCTTTAATGGCAATCCATCTACTATGGATTAACCTTATGACTGACTCATTCCCTGCTTTTGCTTTAGGAATGGAAAAGGCTGAAGCCAATATTATGGATCAAAAACCTAGAGATACCAAAGAAAAATTATTGAACAAGGAAACTTTAATAAAAGTTTCAATCCAAGGTATCGGTCTTATGTTAGCCGGTTTAACCGCTTTTAAACTAGGGTTGACATATATTGAAGGCGCTTCAAGAACTCAAGCAATCACAATGGCGTTTTTAACTGTTGTTTCTGGTGAGTTATTTAGGGCTTTCTCAGCTAGATCTGAAACTAAGTTTTTATACCAGTATAATCCGTTTTCAAATCGTTTCTTAAATTACTCTGTTTTTATTTCCGTTGGTTTGGTTTTAGCTCTAATATATATTCCTTTTACCGCTGAAATCTTCAGCTTAGAGGCATTGACACCTGTTGAATTATTGATTTCTATGGGATTAGGATTTGTACCAATGTTGTTTGGTGAATTGACCAAAATCTTTCAGAAAGCAATATAAGTTATTCAAACTTATTGAAAAACCACTGATTATAAAGTAAAATGAAATATAGGATTGGTGGTATAAATTATGAAAAATAATATTAAAAAGAACATAATAGTCGGTAAAGATGAAAAAATCTATAAAGAATTTCCTAAATTAAAAGGAAATGATTACTTTTGCCAACTAGTACTGACAAACAAAAGAATGATAATTTATACTCAAGGTCACGCGTTTACTTCCAATCGAAAAGTCAAAAAAAGAGGAATGAATGAAATTGAGTTAAAAAGTATTAACCATATGGAATATTTTATTGAATATACCAAAAATTCTTTCTTTGTTAAGCTTCTTGGTTTTGTATTACTTATAGCTTCTTTAATAGGAGCTTATGGAATTTACCAAAATCTACTTAATGTTCCTTCGTATCCTTATTCCGATATTTTAAATTATGCAGTATTAGGTTTGGTATTAATTTTAGGTTTAGTATTAATGTTTAGAGTTAAAAGAATTT